>NZ_LPVJ01000009.1 GCF_001516615.1 Ferroacidibacillus organovorans
GGTGACGTGTGGAGCAGACGGATACGAATCGGTCGAGGGCTTATCCAACCAAGACATTCGCGACTAGTTGTGAGGGAGCACCCTCGAGGAGGCCAAGGGGAGACCTGAGGTCATCCGGTCTGGTGATGATGGCGGAGGGGACACACGCGTACCCATCCCGAACACGGCCGTTAAGCCCTCCAGCGCCGATGGTACTTGGACCGCAGGGTCCTGGGAGAGTAGGACGTTGCCAGACAACATGCGACCGTAGCTCAGAGGGAGAGCACCACCTTGACACGGTGGGGGTCATAGGTTCGATTCCTATCGGTCGCATTCATTTAAAAGAGCCCTGACCAGGGCTCTTTTTTATTGTCTATCTTTCAATGATGATTTAGGATGTCAAATGCTAAACCTATAGCCTACAGGTTTATGAGTAACGGGGAACATCTGTTTCATAAATGGAAGTTATACAGTTAATACAGAACGGAAATAGATTGATCATAGAAAATATACATTTTCATGACATTTTTGATGATTGGATGCCGGTTTTGCTCGTTTCGAAGAAAAAAAGTCATGTTCATTGTGATAAATATCATAGAATAGATGAAAGTGTTACAAGTATGTGATATAGTTAGTGCGTCTGAAGAGAGGGAAGATGTTTATTTCCCAAGAAAGTGAGGGGAGTCATGCATGAAACAGACAAGAAAACGGCGTCTGTTCTTAGGGGTTGCCATGGCGGGGGCTTTCATGCTTGCGGGCTGTGGAGTCGTCAATGGCAATGCTTCATCCATTTTATCGTTCAATTCGAGCGCCAAGACGGTAACGCTTAATTTGGCGGGCGGATTGAATACGAATAACGACTCGTTCAACCTTGACGGGTATTACCAAGGGCAAATGACGGTCACGGTGCCTGTCGGGTATAAGGTAACGGTCGATTTTGTGAATGACGGTGGAATCCCGATGGATCTCGCTGTGTACACAATGAACGACCAACTTGCGTTCCCGGGTGCAGGCGACAGCGTCACCGCAATTCAGGGAAACGCAGGGGCAGGTGTCATCCCTGGTCAGTCGACAAAGTTTACGTTTACGGCAAGCCAGCCCGGACACTATCAACTGGCGAATCTGTTGACCAGAGTCACAGGTCGCGGCCAGTTTGATTTTGGGATGTGGGCACATTTTGACGTGTCCGCGACAGCCACTCAGCCGAGCATTTCGCTTTCGTAAAAGAAACGCAAGAAAGCGCTTACGATTACAGGTTTTGCGATGGGAGGATTAGGACGTGGCAAACGAAAATCCGCAAGAGAAAAATAAAGTCGAAGTTGACTGGAGCCGTCGCCAATTTTTGATTGGCACGGGCGCACTCACCGTTGTGGGGCTTGGCGCGATGTTTTTGAATGAACCTGTTGCAGCAGCCGTTCGCTCTGTTTTTGGCCAGCAACCGGAGTCGGGGCCGATCACAGTGCTTCAAGGTGACTATTTTTACATCCCTAACTACATGACTTGGCGTGTCGGCGATCAGATCAGCATGACCATTCATAACACGAGTACGACGCATTTTCATGAAATGCAAATCGGACGGGGCTTCAATACCATGCCGACTGCATTGCAAACGATTCGCACGCAGTTTGCGGAAGACTTTTGGGACGGCGTCCCAGTCACGATTACTGCGGCGCAAGGAATCGATAACTTTGTAACGAATGAAGCAAAAATCTCATCTGATGTGCATCCTACGCCTTGGTTGCTCACGCAGCCGGGCAATGGGGGCTTTAGCCCGACGATGAAACCGGGTGGGCAAATCACGCTTAGCTTTACCGTGCCGAACAAACCCGGAATCTGGCACTATGCGTGTTTTGTACAAGGTTACATGCACTGGCTCGCAGGGATGCGCGGTACGATTAACATCCTACCCGCCTGATTTTGTAAATCTGCTTTAATTCGAGCAACCATGGAGTGGAAGGAGGAACACCTGAATGTCAGACGTTGTCCTGTTTGGGATCTTGTGGGTTATTCTCACGATTTTGGGGGAAATTGGCGTCAGTCTGTGGGGTCATAACATGTATTACTTTATGGCTTCGTCCCAGGCTGTAGAGGGCAATCATGCTGCTATCTTTCTAATGATTTTCTTGACGCCGATCTTCATGTTTATTGTTCTTATGCTCTTCTTTGTTCCTTTTCGCTTTCGCGCAAAAGATGGCGAGCGCAATGTAAAAGCTGCGACGTTTAAAACGAATCGCACGTTTATCTCCATCTGGGTCACTGTATCGGTTTGCGTGAACCTACTCTTTTTTATCCATCCAACTGCGTCGGCTGCAGAGATGATGTTCCAAGAGGCAAACCCTGCGAACCAGCACAACACGTTGATCGTCGACGTCGTGGCCCGTCAATGGCAGTGGTACTTCAGTTATCCGCAGTATGGCGTCTCTAATACGGTGAATGCAAACGGATTTAACGATCTGTATTTGCCGGTTGGACGCAAAGTGGAGTTCGTTCTTCGCTCGTATGATCCAAATCACACGTACGATGCGAATCTAGACGTCGTGCACGATCTGTGGATTCCGGCGTTCGGCATCAAGCAAGACGTCATTCCCGGTGAAACGCGTTTCATGTATGTGACGCCTACGGTGATCACTTCTTTTGAGCAAAACCCAATGGTTCGCGTTCAGTGCGCGGAAGTGTGTGGCCCTGGCCATCCCTATATGTGGGCGCCTGTGCACGTCGTGTCTGCGTCGAATTTCGCGTCGTGGATTGCGCAGCAGAAAAAACAAAACGGTTAATTTGACCTAAAGAAGGGGGTTTGAGGAATGAGCACACTCGAACTGAGACCTGACGTTTCGCCAGTGCCGCAGGTCGTAAAATCGAAGCGAATGCCGCCTGTGATTCGCGGAATTCTGTGGTCGGCAATCGGGTTTCTCGTTGTTAACACACTTATCAGCTATGTTCTGGATCCTCGGTATGGCCATCCATTCATTACTCAAGTCTCTGTGACATTTGGCTGGTTTGCCGCCATGGTCGGCTGGGTATTGGGAGTCGGTGCGTGGGAAGGTGCCGTTCTACCTGCTTTTGGTTACAAGGGAACGCTCTACACTGCACCGGGATGGAAACGGTTTTTTGAATACAGCACGGAGCATAAAGTGATTGGTCTTCAGTACATTGGGGCATCGGCAGGTGGATTCTTTATTGCAGGTCTAGCCGCCATGTTGATGCGCTTGGAACTTATGAATAACAGTATGTGGCTCTTCAACTACCCGCAACAGTACCTCACAACGGTTGGCATTCATGGAACCATCATGATGTTCTCTGTCGGAACGGTCGCTCTTGTCGGTGGTCTTGGAAACTATCTCGTTCCATTGATGATTGGATCAAACACGAGTGCCTTTCCGCGCATGTCAGGGATCAGCGTACTGCTCGTTCCGTTTGGCATCGTGACAGTCGCGCTGAGCCCGCTGCTTGGGTACTGGTCGACGGGCTGGCGCGGATATGAGCCGCTCGCGTCGCAAGATCCATCAGGGATTCTCTTTTACTACCTTGGCGTGTTTGCACTGACGCTCTCCTCGCTGCTCGTTTCCATCAACTTGACGGCAACGGTCATTTTCAAGCGTGCACCTGGCATGACGTGGGGTCGCTTGCCGATGTTTGCGTGGGGGATCACAACGGTCAGCCTTTTGAACATCATTTGGCTGCCAGAGATCCAATTGACGTTCGTCATGAGCCTAGTCAACCGTCTCGTACCCCTTCCTCTCTTTACGGCTACAGGCAGTCCGCTGACGTATATGGAACTCTTCTGGCTGTTCGGGCATCCAGAGGTGTACATTGTCGTCGTTCCGGCGCTTGCGCTGTGGCAGGAAATCATTCCTGTCATGACGAGAAAACCGCTCTTTGCCAGACAGTGGGGCGTTATTGGATTGATTTTCGTCATGATGCTGAGCGGTTTTGTTTGGGCTCACCATATGTTTACGAACATGCGCAATGTTGAAATGATGCCGTTCTCCTTCTTCACAGAGATGATTTCGATTCCGACTGGATTTGCGTATCTGGTGGCGCTCGGAACGCTTTGGAAAGGACGCTTGCGATTCAACACCGTCAGTTTGCTCGTCCTGATGAGTATGTTTAACTTCTTGATCGGCGGGATGACGGGGGTATTTCTTGCCGACCCGATCATCAACCTTCAGGCACATGATACGTTCTTTGTCGTTGGTCACTTCCACTATACGATCATTGGCGGCATGGTGTTCTCCTGGATTGCCGCAATGTACTACTGGTTGCCAAAGATGTCTGGACGCATGTACAACGAGAAACTGGGCAAGATCGGCGCCATCTGGATTTTCCTTGCGTTTAACCTGACGTTCTCGCAGTTCTTCCTGCTCGGTCTGCATGGCATGAACCGCTGGGTTTCCGTTTATCCTTCGTACTTGCAGCCAATGAACTTTGAAACGTCAATCTTTGCCTTCTTGCTCGGTCTTGGCTTCCTGTTTCATCTGGTGCATATCTGGTGGGCTTGGCGCGCAGGCCAAAAGGCGGAAGGAAATCCGTGGGAGTCGAAATCGGTTGAGTGGATCACGGCTTCTCCGCCGCAAGAAGAAAGTTTTCCTGTTATCCCGCGCATCGTGAGTGGTACCTACACGTACGACAACGATGAGCCTGCTGTCATCATTCCTTCAGACGGGAAACGGGTCGCTACGACATCGTAAAGGAGGGGTCATTTTGTCTAGCAACGTAAAATCCTCGGGCGCGCTTAATGCTGAGGCGCGTATGGCATTAAACACATCGCGAGGCGGTTTTACGATTCTGATCGCGAGTCAAATCGTGCCGTTCGTGATGTTGGTAAACCTGCGCTACATTCTCGCGGAAGCTTATGTATCGCCGAGTCTTGATCAGGCGACGGGGGCCGTATTCACGATTCTTTTCGTCATCAGTGCGATCACCGCGTACGCCGGCCTTCAGGCAACGAATCGCTCTGACAGCAAGGCGTCCGCTCGCATGAGCGTTCTCACGATGGTGCTCGGGTGGATCGCTCTTATCATGATGGGCTATCAGTTCTGGGAGCATGCATTCCAGACGGACGGTCGCTTTGGTGAAGGTTACCTTGTTACGATCGGCGCCTTCGCCATCTACTTTATTGCATCACTCATCGGTCTGCTCTCAGGGAAAATGAGAGCGAGCCGTGTCGGCATCGATGACAGTAACCGTTTCAGTATTGGCGCGACATTCAAGTTTTGGATCTTTTTGCAACTGATGTGGGTTGTGCTTTACGTGGTTTACTACTTTATCTAAGGAGGGATTGGCATGGGCGGATTTTTTCCTTCTTTTCCTTTCTATGTCCCTGACAGTCCAGGAACACCGCTTTGGTGGGACATTTCGTTCTGGCTGTTTCAGTTGATTGTCATGTCATCGCTTTTGCTCATGCTTCGCCGCTGGGCGATTCGCGCTGACCATGATCGTGAAGAAGCCTATCAAGAGAGTCTGCGTAGCCCCGAGAAATCCTGAGTGACAAAGGGGCCCTCTTGCGAATTGCAGGGGGGCTCTTTTTCTTAAGGCTCACCTTGGAAGCCAACAAAGACATGCGTGTTTAAGAAGGGAGTGATGGAATGTGAACATGAGCGGTTTGAACAATACGCAGATCTTATCCGTGTATTATTCGACGTTGATGATCGTCGTGTGGATTCTGTTTTTTACAATTTTTGTGGTATCATTCATGACATTCATTTTTAAATGGGTTGGGCAACAAGCTGAAGAGATGGATCTAAAGCAGAATCCAACCGTTTTAAAAGGCGGCCGCCGTGTTCCGCTTCGGTTGATCTCGGGTGGTGGAAAAAAGATTCCCCAAGCGCGCCACCATTTGCAGGTAGGGTGGTATGTTCTCTGGTATGGACTTGGTGCAATCTGGTTTATTGATGGATTGCTTCAGGCGCAACCGGATATGGCGCTTCCTCTATTTGTAAAACTCGTTTTCAAGCCACTTGCCGAGGCGCAACCTGAATGGCTTAAGCATGTCATGGAGTTTGGAATTATTCTTTGGAATAAAAATACAGTGACAAGCAACATTGGTGCAGTTCTCATTCAAGTTGGAATCGGTCTTGCGATGCTGACAGGCCGCACCCGTATTTGGGGCAAGATTGCTGTGTACACATCGCTCATTTGGTCCCTTGTGATCTGGATTTTTGGCGAGGGGATGGGGAACCTTTTTTCCAATCCCAGTTTCTTCAATGGCACGCCTGGTGCTGCACTCATTTATGCTGTGTTATCCCTGTTTCTCATTCTTCCCAAGAGATATTGGCTGGAAGGGCACATCGCCCGCTTTTCACTGCGCAGTCTCAGTGTCATGTGGATTTTCCTCGCGATCGCTGAGTTGATTCCGGCAAATGGTTATTATACTCCAAATGGACTCTTTTCAATTATCGCGACACTCTCGAACATGCCACAGCCGCAGTTTATATCTACATCGTTAGAATCCATCGCCTCTGCGATCTTTAGAGACCCGGTTGCTTGGAATATCGGGTTTTCTCTCATCATGTTGATGCTCGGAGTCATGGGTTTTTTCGTGAAATCACGCAAGGTATTCTTAACGCTCACAATGATCTGGTTGGCCTTCTCATGGTGGCTTGGCCAGGATTTCGGATTCTTTGGCGGCATGGGCACTGACTTGAACATGTCACCGCTGCTCGCTCTGATGTATGTTGCTTGTTGGTGGTATGGCGGGGCGCGTGACGACGAGCACTTGATTGTGCGTTCGGTGAACAAAAAAGAAACTCTGCACGCGCATCGCGGTTGACATTGCGAAGCGCAACATTACCCAGTATGATCAGGTAGAGTTGTGCGGACAAGCGAGTAGAGTGAGGGTGAAGCAGTTGGCAGCTTACTGGGCATTATTCAATGAAATGCTGATGATTATCAGTGCAGTGATCGCGGTGTTTGGATGGCGTCAAATTCGCAAAAAGAATCGAGAAGTCCACCGCAGATTGATGATGACCTCTTCTCTTTTCGGAGCTGGTTTTTTTATCAGTTATGCTGTGGCAACATTTGTGGTTGGTGACACGTCTTATGGTGGTCCATCATCACTAGCAGTTCCCTATCAGATCTTTTTGCAGATTCACGTTATGCTGGCAACGATTGCGGCTGTCATGGGTGTGGTTACGATCGTACTTGCTTTGCGCAGTCGTTTTTCCACTCATCGACGCATTGGACCTTTTACCGTTGTTTTTTGGCTTGTGTCTGCCGCAACAGGATTGGTCGTTTATCTGATGTTGTTTGTGATCTTCCCTCCGGGGCCAACCATTAAAAACTTAATCCATGTTCTTGTTTCGTCTAAATCGTAGGGGGCTTGTCGTGTGAAATGGGCAACATTTGCGTTTGGTATTGTCAGTGTCCTGCTTACAGTCATGACGGGTCTCATTGTTCAGGGGACGTTTCTGGTTCACGTTGCGTCGACGGGGACAACGCATGAGAAACTCGCAGTGATTGTTTATGGAGCTGCAGCCATGGCGCTGCTTGGTTCGATTATGGCGCTTTTTCGTCCGCGTTTTGCCGCGTGGTGTTTTGTGATCGCGTCAGTTGTAGGTGTGTTTGGCGCGTTTGATTTGTGGATGTTTCCAGGATCGGTGTTGTTCGTGACGATGATCATGGCTTTCGTACAACGCTCGGAGAAGTCGATGATGGAAGCAGGCAAATAGGCGTGGTGGGATGCAGTGGTGTGCAGGTGCGGGAGCGAGCATGCGCTTCCGCTTTTTTGTGCGCGAATGAATCGTGCTATGATCATAAGGTAGTAGGGAAGCGTGTTACGAAAGGCGTGATCTTTGTGTTGTCGATGGGTGATATTCAGGCGCCACGCCTGGCTGCGACGGTCATTTTAATCGATGCGCACAACTCACATTCGTTTCGTGTTCTTTTAATTAAACGGCCGCTGAATCTTCGCGTGCTGCCAGGGTATTGGGTGTTTCCAGGCGGTCGAGTCGAAGGCGAGGATGAGCTTTGCTCCGCCAGTGCCTCGGAGGCGATTGTGCAGGCGGCGATACGCGAAACGAGAGAAGAAATAGGAGTAGCGTTAGAAAAACAAGAACTCGTTTGGTTTGGAAGGCGGGTGACGCCAGATGTATTCAAGCTGCGTTTTGACACGCACTTTTTCATCGCGCGATTTCCCGCCAACGCCAAAATTTGTCTGGCTGCGCAAGAGGTTGAAGAGATGGTCTGGTGTACGCCTGTGGAGGCGTACCAAAATGCGGAGAAGGGGATATGGCTTGTCGCGCCGCCTACCCGGGACGCCTTGCGCACGCTAGCTTCTTATAAGAGTGCTGATGACTTGTTTCACGGTGGAGTCATGCAGGAGCAGGTGGAGAATCGCGATGAGATTCTTCATTTTGTAAACTCTCTTCAGACACAGCGCGATACATGAGCGTTTTCTTCTTTGTGTCGTAGGTGCACACGACGCGGCTTTGCTCCAGGAGATGGCTCAGATGGGCGCGGACGGTGGCAAGCGCCACCCACATGTGCTGAGAAGGAAGGGAGGCACCGTAAAGGACATCTGTTAGCTCTTGCGCGCTTTGCGCCTTGCAGTTGAGGTGATGAAGAATTTGAGCACTACGCGCTTCACGTCGTTTCAACATAGTCATGAAAAATGACGGAGCCTCCAATATAGGTTTACCATGCCCGGGGAGAATCACTTTTGCGTGGAGCGTGTCGAGTCGAGTCAGGGATTCATAAAAATCCGCGAGATGACCGTCGGGCGGCCCGATCCACACCGTGCCGGCAGACGTCGCGTTGTCGCCTGCGACAAGCGTTTTTGTGGTAGGTTCGTACCAGGCGAGATGCCCGTGCGTGTGACCTGGTGTCTCAACCGTTTCAATGTGGTGCTCGCAGAGGTGAATCGTGTCGCCTTCAGCCATATTTTTCCATGAGATCGCTGCAAACCGCTCGCGCAGCAATCCATATTTTTTTTCGAGATACTGGCGCTCCAGTGGATGGATGTAAACGTTGCAAAGAAACCTCTCGGCGAGCGCGAGCAGACCTCCTGCGTGATCGGGGTGGGCGTGTGTCACGAGAATGCCTCGGACGGTTACCTGTTGTGTGCCGATCCACTCGGTCAACGCTCGCAGACTCTCTGTTTCATTGTACCCTGTATCAAAGAGTAGTGCGTTTTTTCCATCCTTCATGAGGTGGACATTGACGGTTGATTCGATTGAACAGGCTCCTTTTAGTTCGAGTGAATGAAACGAGAGTGCCAGTGTTACCACCTGCTTTCTTTGCCAAAATGCGTTTTTGATGGGCTATGTCCATGATGGAGATATACTGACGACAGGAGGGGTTCTCATGAAACTATACACGAAAACGGGAGATAAGGGCGAAACTAGCCTGATTTACGGCCGGCGAGTTGCTAAAGATGATCTGCGTGTCGAGACGTACGGAACACTGGATGAGGCAAACAGCATTTTGGGTCTTGCCGCCCAGGCGCTGCGCGACGATGCTCGATGTGAGGATCTTTTGCGGATTGTCGCGCGGATTCAGCGCGATTTGTTTGACGTCGGACGCGATTTAGCGACGCCCGAAGATAAACAGGGACAACCGTATGTCACTGTAGATCACGTGACGACACTTGAACGGGTGATCGACCGACTTGACGCGCAGGTGCCTCCATTGACGCAGTTTATCTTGCCGGGCGGTACACTTGGCGCGGCACATTTGCATCACGCGCGAACGGTTGTAAGACGCGCAGAGCGACTATTTGTTGCATTGTCCCGGGAACAGACGGTCTCCACCAACATTGGAATCTATCTCAACCGATTGTCTGACCTGCTGTTCGTTGTCGCGCGTGCTGTAAATCACCGCCTCGATGTTACAGAGCCGCACGTTGATTTCAGTGTAGCCGCAGAGTCCATGGAAGAGGGGCTGTGAGCGTGATTGCGTGGCCGGATATTCAGGCGGTTTTACTTGATTTGGATGGAACGCTTTTTCGCGGGGATGTGGTATTGCCAGGGGCGCTTGCGCTTCTTGAGCAGTTGCGTCAGGCGCAAATTCCATTTCTATACTGGACAAACAATTCGACGCGCACGCCAGTGCAGGTTGTCGATCATTTGCGGAAATTGGGTTTTGACGCGCAAGTGAGGGATGTGTACACAAGTTCACTCGCAACAGCTGACGCGCTTGCAGATGTGCTCCCTGGCGCGTCTACGGTGTTTGCGCTCGGTGAAGAGGGACTTTTTGACGCGCTGCGGATGCGCGGATTTCGGGTCGTGACAAATGCCGATCAGGAGGATGAGGTTGCTGCCGTTGTGGTGGGACTTGATCGCACGGTCACGTATGCGCGCTTTGCGCAAGCGATGAGGTATCTGTTAAACCCTGATACGCTTTTTTATGCGACCAATTTGGATCGCGCGTTACCGCATGGTGATCACTTCATGCCGGGAGCAGGTGCGGTGGTCTCTTTTTTAGAGACGTGTACTGGGCGAAAGCCGGTGGCAGTCGGCAAACCACAAGCTGCGTTCGTGCTGGCCGCGTGTGACAGGCTTGCGGTTCTGCCAAGAAACACGCTGATTATCGGAGACAATGCAGAAACAGATGTGGCTGCCGCGAAACGGGCTGGAGCTGTGGCAGTTTGGGTGACGACGGGCGTGTCGCACGTGCGCGCAGAGCAGGGGACGATGACCATTTCTGCGCTGACGGATCTGCTTCCGATCCCTCGCTCGCAAAAATAAAACTCTATTGACGATACTATATGTTGTGCATATAATGGTCGTGGACATCCTAATCACACTACATATGGTATGGGGTGATCTCGTGAAATGCCCGTATTGTCAGGCGCATGACTCGCGTGTTGTGGATTCGCGCGTGAGTGATGAGCAGTCGTGGGTGCGCAGACGTCGGGAGTGCGTCTCCTGTCAAAAACGCTTCACAACCTATGAGCGAGTGGAATTAACGCCGCTGATCGTCGTGAAAAAGGATCGCGTGCGCGAAGAATTTAACCGCGACAAGGTGCGGCGCGGCGTGGTGCGAGCATGTGAAAAAAGGCCGATCACACTTGATCAAATGGAGCAACTCGTCGACGACGTGGAGCGCGAGATTCGCGCAGAGTTTGAGCGAGAAGTTCCTTCGAGTGAGGTGGGCGAGCGAGTCATGAGCGCGCTCAAAGCGCTTGACGGCGTGGCGTATGTTCGCTTTGCAAGCGTCTACCGGGAATTTCGCGACGTGGAGTCGTTTGCGAAAGAGGTTTTGGCTTTGCTTCACACACGCGGCGAAGGGAAAGTGGCCGCGCAGGGAGAACAGGAATCGGAGGATGAACATTTGTGAGTCAGACCATGTTGCCGCTTGATGATGAAGATGCATTGTCCTTGACGGGGGAGCGCATCGTCGCGGATCGCTATCTATTAAAGGATGCTAAAAAAGAGACGCTTTGTGTCGGCAGCCTGGTTGTGGCCGTGCTTGATCGAAAGCGTTCCTATCACGAATTGGCGCGCGTTGTGGCCGTGGATGAGCATGCTAAGACGGTCACAGTCGAATTGCGGGACGGTTATCGCGAGGAACTCTCATTTGATCATGTGGATGTCTTGAAAGAGACGGCTCCGCGTGAGATGTGGCGAAGAATTGCGCGCGGTGTGGCATCTTCGACGGGTAACCCGGTGCGATACGAAGAAAAATTTTATGAGTTGCAGAGTCACTGGCGCTACGTTCCCGGCGGACGTATTAACGCATCGATGGGAACGGGGATCAAGACGACGAGCTATAACTGTTTCGTCATTCCTAATGTAGGCTATAGTTTGCGAGATTACGCGCGTTCGTTTGGACAAACGCTCGAGATTCAGGCGCGCTCTGGCGGCGTTGGCATGAATCTCAGTCAGGTTCCGCCCGCGGGGACGCTCGTTCCTGCGGTATCTCGCTCGCGCAAGCGTGACTTGATTCTTGCGCTTGATGTTTGGCACGAAGACCTTATGGATTTTTTAGAGCAGATCTATCCGAACAGTACGAAAGCAGTGCGTCTCTCCAAGTCTTTTTTGCGTGCCGTTGAGGAAAACATGAATTGGACGTACGTTTTCCCTGACACCAGTTGCGAATGGTACGACAGCGCGTGGGATGGAGATATCGATGCGTGGATCGCGGCGGGTTACCCTGTTTTGCACGGCGAAACCGTGTCGGCCCAGGCGGTGTACGATGCGATTGTCGAGAGTGGGGCGCTGATCCTTCAAGATCTGCTCGGCACAGTGATCACGCCGGGAGACAGCCGCGGAACCATCGCCGAACGGCTCGGCGACATGTGGGAAGTGATGAGTCAGCAAAAGCGCGTGACGATGCTGCTCTCAACGCTGCGTCCGCGGTACAGTTATGTGCGCGGTGTCAATGGCCGCAGTTCGGGCGCCTATTCGTGGGGACTGCTTTATGACAAAGCGAATGAAGTATTCGGTCAGGGATTCGGTCCGGTCGGTGTCGGCGAGATCATGAGTGTCGGCTGTCAATTGACGCTTCAAGGTGGGTCGCGGCGCGGCGCGCTGATGCTTATATTGAATGACCGCCACGCGGATGTTTTGAAGTTTATCCGCTGCAAGCAGGTGGATGGCGTCATCACGGGCGCAAACATTTCTGTCGGAATTTCAGAGACGTTTATGCAGGCCAAAGCGACTGGCGCGCAGTGGGATCTCGCTACCCAAGCATGGAAGATGCGCCGAGGTTTGACGGGGATTTTGACGCGTGGGAGGCTCGTCAAGAATCGCTCGTTATAACGGAGCGCATTGATGCCGCAAAACTGTGGGACGAGTTGACGACGTCTGCGTGGAAATCTGCAGAACCGGGTGTGGTGTTTCTCGGACGGTACAATCGCATGTCAAACTCTCACTATTTTAATCCAATCATTGCGACAAACCCGTGCGGAGAACAAGGACTCCCCGCGTTTGGAATCTGCAATCTCGGTGCAGTGGTGCTCAGTAAGTTTGCCGTGGGATTCGAAGATGCGGCAGAACGTGTGTCTTTTCGCGATTTGGAAAAAGAGGCGTATTTGCGTGGATGGCTCACGCGCTATTTTGACGAGGCGCGCGCAGACTTTTTCCTCCATCACATTAAGTGGGAAGAGCTTGAGGAGATTACGCGCACGGGGCTTAGGTTTCAGGACGCGGTCATTGACGCGACGTACTACCCGTTTGAAGACAACCGCATAAACCAACTGAGTGAGCGCCGCGTTGGACTCGGAATCATGGGGCTGCACGATCTTCTCCTGTATTGTGGTGTTCGCTACGGTTCACAGGAGTCTGTTCACCTCATCGATGTGTTGATGGGCATGATGGCAGAGTGGTGTTATCTTGAATCTGTGGAGCTGGCGAAAGAAAACGGGCCTTTTCCAAAGTTTGACGCGGATCAGTTTCTGGAGTCGGGTTACATGAAAACAATGGCGAAAGAGCGTCCCCACGTAACGGCGGCGATTCGCCAGTACGGCGTCCGCAATGTCACGACGATGACCATTGCGCCTACGGGCACGACGGGAACGATGGTGGGATGTTCGACAGGCTGTGAGCCATATTATGCATGGTCCTATTACCGCAATTCGCGCCTCGGGATGTTTGAAGAACGGGCTTCGATTGTGGAAGAGTACCTCGCAACTCACGCGCACGCAGAAGGGTTGCCCGACTATTTTGTGACATCGATGGATCTCTCGCCAGAAGAGCATGTGCGCGTGCAGGCGGCGCTGCAAAAATGGATTGACAGCAGTATTTCAAAGACCTGCAATGCGCCGAATGACTATACGATTGAAGATACAAAGAAACTCTACGACCTGGCGTATGAACTCGGATGTAAGGGTGTCACGATTTACCGGGATGGTTCGCGCTCGGAACAGGTTCTCTCTTTGAGCGATCCGACGGAGCAAACGGGAGAACGGGCTTCGGCAGACGCGCAAGTGGCGGCAGGTCATTTGACCGAAGCGAATCACGTCGCGTCGGCGACAGGGGAATCAAACGCTGCTGGGTATCAGAACCGCAAGCGTCCAGACGTGCTCTACGGTGCAACGTACAAGAAAGAGACGCCGCTTGGAACTGCGTTTATTACGATCAATGACGATCAGTCGACGTCTTCTGCGCGCGAGATTTTTGTCAACATCGGCAAAGCGGGTTCGGACGTGTATGCGGCGAATGAAGCGCTCGGGCGAGCGATCACTCTTTATTTGATGGATTCGCTTAATCCGGAAAAAGAGAGGGTGCTTGTCAAGCATTTCAGCGGGATCGGCGGACAAACTTCAGTAGGTTTTGGTGAGCGTCGTATCACGAGTGTCCCTGACGCGATTGCCAAATCGCTGATTGAACACGCGGAGACGTTTCCGCTGCGCCGCATTTCCCACGCAGTGTCAGGTGGGGAAGCAAGCATAAAGCATGAGGGTTCACACGATCACGCAGCGACTTCGCTATCGTCTCTGCGGGCGGCGGAGATCGCGCGCGACTGGTGCCCAGAGTGTCATCAGCACTCGCTGATTCGCCAAGGGGGCTGTTCGGAGTGTGAGGCGTGTGGCTACAGCAAATGCTGATGTTCACGTTTGGCGTACGGTGTGGGGCTGTGGTGGGATCGCAGAATTCGTGAGAATTCAATCAGATAACGTGAGAATTTAAAAGCAGTATGATGGAGACATGAAATTGGCCGCCCTTTTCACTCACACGAGGGCGGCTTTTTATTTTCATTATTGGTGATCTGCCAGGGAGCAGCTTCCGTCTCCTATCCTGTCGCAGGTGCGCGTGGTATGATCGTGAAAGAATGGTTGTCATACGGGGAGTCTAGGAAATCCATGGAATATCTTTCGTTTAGCCGCTTGTCTCTGCTTGAAACGTGCGGATTGCGCTTTTATTTTGAATATGTTGAAAAACGCAGTCCGAGTGACCCTGTGCCGCTTTATCATGCGGAGTTCGGCACGCTTTTGCACAGTCTTTATGAACAACACGCGAATTCCGCAGGCCAAGACGCCTATGACGTGTTGAAAAAAAGGTACGATGAAATCTTTCCGACACTCGTGTCGCACTTTCCTGATCGCGCCACGGCTGTGGACTTTTATAAAAAGGGGATCGCGGCGATCGGACGTTTCAGCCGCTATCTTGTCAAAGATGTGGTGGCGTCAGAAAAGGAATTTCTGATTGAGACGGATGTGGGAGTCCCCCCGCTCAAAGGCTATATCGACCGGCTCATCCACTCGGATGAACACGGGTATCTTGTCGCTGATTTGAAGACAGGCAGGGCATTTTCTGGCAATGACCGCAAAAAACGCAGGCAACTCGTCGTCTATTCGATCGCGTGTGAATCCCAGTACGGATCGCCTGCCGACAGTGGATATTTTGACTTTGTCGTACAGGGAAGCCGCGCCTGGGTTGACATTTCTGAAGAGGATCGCGCGGAGGCACGTGCGTGGGTGAAGGAAAAGTGGCATGAGATCGAAATGGAGCGCTTTAATGCCAAGTATTCGCGTTCGTTCTGTTCCGTCTACTGCCCATTTCGCAGTGAGTGTGACACGTTTTTGCAGCGTCATCACGCGGGATGATCGCGCTGGCTGGTGCAGCCAGAGACAAATTGCAAAGCGGTGCAGATGAAAAGAAGCAGGTCGTGGCGCGCATGGCCAATTTACCGATTGAAACGATCAGAATTGACGGGGTGAAGCTACGTGGAAAATCGCGTTCAGTCTCTTCTTATGTGTCGCCTACCCATCGTGCAGGGAGGTCTTGCGTATGTTGGAAATGGCGAACTCGCGGGAGCAATCTCGCGCGCGGGCGGCTTTGGACAGGTGGGCAGCGCTGGACGAACGCCCCGACAGATGCTCGATGAGATCGATAAGGCGGAAATTTCGGCTGCAGGCGCCCCATTTGGCGTCAATCTTCCACTGAGTGAGCACAGTGATCGCGAAGCGTATGTTGAGGCGATCCTGGAAAATGCGCATCGCTTGCGGGCAGTCAGCCTGTCGGCGGGAAATCCGCGTCCTTACATCGAGCGTTTAAAGCGCGCCGGGCTCATCGTGATTGCGCTTGTTTCAACGCCACTACAAGCACAAAAGGCGGAAGCGTCTGGCGCGGATTTGCTTGTCGCAGAAGGCTATGAGGCAGGCGGACACAACGGGCCTGGCGAGTGGACGACGATGGCACTGATTCCGGCTGTGGCGCGCGCGGTGAAGGTTCCCATTCTCGCGGCGGGGGGTATCGCCAGCGGCGAGGGGATCGTTGCGGCGCTCGCCCTTGGTGCAAGCGGTGTACAGATGGGGACTCGCTTTGTTGCGACGAAGGAGTGTGTGGCGCATGAGAACTACAAGAAAGAACTGATCAAGCGCACGGCGGATGATACGCGCGTCATCGAGCGAAGTCGCGGACGCGTGACGCGCGTCTTGCAATCTGCGCATGTGGATGACATTCTGAAGGTAGAAATGCGGCAGCATTCTGAAGATGAACTGTACGCGATGGTGCGCGGGGAGAGAAACCGTATGGCGGCAATCGGAGGTGTCCTTGAAGAAGGGTATGTCAATTGCGGGCAAGGTGTGTCTCTCATTTATGATGTGCCAACGGTTGAGGAGCTCTTTAAGCGCTTGATGGATGAAATGCAACAGGCGTCACAGCGTGTGTGCGGGATCGACGCGCGATTCTTCTGAAGAATCCTCGATCACCTTACGTAGAGGTGTGATGGTATGCGTTTCATGACGCCCTTTGCAGTTGATGAACGCGCAAAGCGTGTTCCGCTTGCGTCTGTCCCTTGGAAGAGAATCGGCAGTTATTTTAAGCCGTATCGACTCTTGCTCGCGATCGTGGTCGTCGTGATTGCGTGTAGCGCGGTGGTTGGCGCGTTGCAGCCTGTGATCATTCGACTGATTGTGGATCGCGCCTTGCCACAGCATCGCACGGGTCTGCTCGATCACTATGTTCTGATGATGCTCGCACTTATCATTGGCGGGGGATTGCTAGGCGTGCTGCAGACGTACATTACGAGCCTGATCGGGCAGTCTGTCATGAATGATCTGCGCGTTTCGCTCTATCGGCACCTTCACAGTCTGTCCATGTCATTCTATGGAAAGACAAAGACCGGTGAGATTCTCTCACGAATGACGAATGATGTGCAGCAACTTCAGAGTGTCGTTACAGACACGTATGGGTCAACAGTCAATAACCTGTTGACAGTTACAGTGACACTGATCACCATGTACGCGTTGAACGCCGAATTGGCGACATTCTCCATTGTTCTTTTGCCGCTTTTCATCCTGCCGACGCGGCAGGTGGGCAAGGCGACGTATCGCGTGCGCAAGGCAACTCAGGAGAAACTTGCTGATTTGTCTGCCCATCTCAGTGAAACCCTCTCTCAGAGTGGGGTGCTACTCATCAAATTGTTCGGCCGCCAGGCTGAACAAACTGCGACTTTTTCAGGCATGAGTCAATCGGTAAAGCAGCTTCAATTGCGTCAGGCACTCATTGGGCGCTGGTTTTTTATGAGCATTTCCATCATCACATCGGCAGGTCCTGCGCTCATTTACTTTGTGGGTGGCCATACGCTGTTTGGCCGTCCGCCATCGATTGGAACGCTCGTTGCATTTACAGTTTTTTTGACGCGTCTTTTTGGGCCGATTGCATCGCTTGCCAATCTCGGGGTGAATGTGTACGGCAGCGTTGCGCTGTTCGGCCGACTTTTCGAGTACTTTGATGAGTGCAAAGAGATTGCAGACAAGCCGGATGCGGTTCACCTCGAATCACCTGTCGGGCATGTCGAACTGCGTGATGTATCATTTTCTTATGAGCCAAACAGGCCCGTTCTCTCGCATCTTTCGCTCTGTGCAAAACCCGGTGAGATGATTGCGCTAGTCGGTCCAAGCGGCGCCGGAAAAACGACAGTGAGCAGCCTTGTCGCGCGTCTTTATGATCCGGTAGCAGGCGCTGTGTACATCGATGGTGTCGATCTGCGTGATTTGTCTCTTGCGAGTCTGGCCAATACAATCGGTGTGGTGACACAGGAAACGTACCTGTTTCACGCGACAATCGCAGAGAACTTGCGCTTTGCAAAGCCTGACGCGACAGAGGATGAACTTGTGCGCGCGGCGGAGGCGGCCGCTATTCACGAGATGATTGCAGGACTTCCAAATGGGTATGACACCCTGGTTGGAGAACGCGGGCATAAACTGTCAGGCGGTGAAAAACAGCGGCTTGCCATTGCCCGCATGATTTTGAAGGATCCGCGCATTGTACTTCTTGATGAAGCGACATCCGCGCTTGACTCAGCGTCAGAGCGCGCGGTGCAGGATGCGCTGGCTGTACTTCTAAAAGGCCGGACATCCATCGTGATCGCGCATCGGATGAGCACGATTGTCGATGCAGACCGCATCTATGTCATCGCGCGGGGGACCGTCGCAGAAGAGGGGACGCACGAAACTTTGCTGCGCACAAAGGGTCTCTACGCAGAACTCTATCGCGAACAATTCGAGCGGGCTTTGCTCGATGCGCCGGATCTGGAGCGAGCCTCTTTAGTGACGTTTGCCTAATGGGGTAACTCTGCGCGATAAATGCGAGGGGAAAGAAAGGGTGGATAGACTGTGGAAAACCGGAAATCGCTTGAAAGACCGCGCCTGCCTGACGGTCAGTATGTAACAACGAAATGGCCTGTACTTCATGCTGGAACGGTTCCGCGTGTGGATCTGGAAACTTGGGATCTTCGCCTTTTTGGAGAGGTTGAACATGATGCTCGTCTTCGATTTGACGAGGTGCTAGAACTTCCACGCGTGACCTACAAGTGTGACATTCACTGTGTCACCACATGGTCACGCTATGACAATGTGTGGGAAGGAATACCGTTTACGGAGATTTTAGAGCGCGTAAAACCGAAGCGGCACGCCCGCTTTGTCACAGCGCACTGCGAGCAGGGGTTTACCACAAATCTTCCGATTGAGGAATTGACGAAGCCGGGAGTCATGCTGGCGCTCAAGCACGATGGAGAGCCACTCACGCCAGAGCATGGGTATCCGCTTCGCTTGATGGTGCCGCATCTCTATTTTTGGAAGAGTGCAAAGTGGCTGCGCGGCCTGGAATTTATGAAAGAGGATCGTGCCGGATTTTGGGAAGAGCGGGGCTATCACATGCTGGGGGATCCGTGGGTGAATGATGAACAAAATCCAGACGGACAGCGTTTTCGTGACGATCCGCAGTGGTTTGGAAATGAAGATCCCGTCGCTTTGAAACAGTGGAGGGCATCTGTGGAGCAAAAACGGCGTGAGGTGGGATCAATCTAAATCTCGTTGCGAACACAAGAAAATAGGGGGCAAAGGCGCACCCCTATTTGATTTTTAGATGGCCGCCTTCAAACGATTCATCAAGCAGTGTTTGGCACTGAGCGCATGTGTACTGATAGGATACAGAGACGGTCTGGGCTGGAACTTTCATACCTTTTGTGATCATTACGCTCGCGTCAAGCGCGACGATCTTTTCTTCTTTAAATTGTGTGCTGCCGCAATGCGCACACTGCACGGCGTGGCCTTTTGCACCTGCCATGAAAAGACCCTCCTCACATAGAAAAAGAATCACTCAAAGTGTTCTGCCAAAAGGGCAAATGGAACGATGAGCAAAGTATAGCATAGGGATGAAGATGAATCTTCTCGCATCTGTGTCGTAAGATCGATAAAATAAGCTTTGTGACGTTTTAGAACCGTAATGGAGCAGATTGCGTGGTTTGATGATGATCATTCACGAAGCAGGCATTTCGTATCTGGTTGATGTGGGCCGTGTCGGATATTTAAAAGACGGGATTCCCGAAGGCGGACCACTCGATGATGTTTCGGCAGGTTTGGCACATGCGCTGCTTGGGAGCTACGCCCCGCAGTCGCCTTGGTGGCTTGAAATCGGTCCGGCAGCATTTTCACTGTCTGTGGAGAAACCATGCATGATGGCTGTTGTCGGGGCTCCACGCGCGGTTTTTCGCAATCAGGAATGCGTCAACTCGGCGGTGCCTGCAAGCGGATTTTTATCACAACTTGATCAGGATATGACGGGAGTTGCGCTGGTTCTCTCGCTCGATGCAGGAGACAGTCTCAGCCTGTCTGCAGCCGTCCGCGGGGTGGTTACATATCTTACCTGCGACGCAGAAGTGCGTGAGACGGTGGTCCTTGGCAGTCAAGGCTACTGTCCCGTAGGGGATTTCCCGGGGCTTGCCGGCCGGAGGATTCACAAGAGAGAACGCATTCACCTGGCGCGCTCTTTCCGATCCGGCCGTCGTCCGCGCGTGCGCGCGCACCTAAATGCGATCGCGGCGTCTCAATTTTTAACGTATCCGCGTAAGCAAATCTTGCGCTTCTCCCCCGTCGGTGAATTTGTGGCCATACGGGAAGAGCAATCGCTTCAGTTGCTAGACACGTTTGGCCCCTTTTCTGTAATGCAAGCCGATCGGCGCGCACTTCGCCTGCGTCTGCCTGCGCAACTGCGCGTTCACTCGATTTCAAGAAACGCCTCATCCCCTACGGTGCGCGGACTTGTGCAGTGGCCGGCGCTTGGCGCGCCGATTCTGCTTGGACCCGATCGACAGACTGTCGGGGGTTATGCACGCTTTGGCGTGATCAGAAAAGCTGATCACTACAAAGTTGGGCGATTATGGCCAGGGTGCAGCGTCACGTTTGAACGCTGTGACACAGCGTGTGAGACGGATCGATTTGAGAAGGCACGGCACGCGTGGATGACGCTTGTGAAAAACCACATTGCCGAGTGAATTTGGGGGTGTAAAATGGAGCGAAACGCAAAACCGTGGATGTTTGTATCGATTGCGATTTTGCTCGCAGAGCTTGGGCGCATTGCGGGAAGCAGTCTGCATTTACGTGCAATCGAATACACTTTTGACGGATTGGCCATCGCGCTTTGTCTCGCTGCGTTTGTGCGCTATTTCCTTAATAAATATAAAAAGAATCATTGACAGATTGTGATACACTAGGTGTGACTGACCGTTCAGTCAAAAAGGGGAGAGATTTGTGAATTCGTTTGTCACAATGCTAAAACAGGATGGCGTCGCGACGGTGGAAGTCAATAATCCACCGATGAACGTCATGAGCCGCGGGGTGGGAGAAGGATTAAAAGAAGCGTTTGAGGCGCTCGCGGCAGACCAAAGTGTGCAGGCCATCGTTCTTACGGGCTCTGGTGAAAGGGCATTCATGGCGGGGGCGAATATCAAGGAGTTTCCCGATGCGCTTGGCAATCCAGGGCAAGCTTACGCATATGCGCTCTCGCTGCATGACGTGATGGCGCAGATCGAAGCGTGCGGCAAACCGGTGATCGCGGCTTTGTTTGGCTATGTTCTAGGTGGCGGGTTAGAACTCGCGCTTGCGTGTGATTTTCGCGTATGCGATGAGCAAACGATGCTCGGACTGCCAGAGATCAAACTCGGAATATTCCCAGGCGGTGGGGGGACACAGCGACTTCCGCGTCTGATCGGAATTGCGCGTGCGATGGAACTTATGATGAGTGGGGAACCGATCAGTGCTCGACGCGCACATGAACTCGGGATGGTTAACCGCATTGCGCCGGGTTCGTCTCTGGACGAAGCGCTCGCGTGGGCGAGACAATTGTCAAAGCACAGCCTGCCCGCACTCGCGGCGATTAAAGCGGCTGTTCGCGAGGGGATCGACCGCCCGCTTGTCGACGGACTTAGGATAGAGGCAGAGCGTTTTGACCAGATTTTCCAAACACAAGACAGTCGCGAGGGGATTGAAGCGTTTCTCGAAAAAAGAAAACCCATCGTGAGGCATCAATAAAGAAAGTTCGTGCAGTGATCTTGATTGCTTGCGGGTAAGTAGACTGGAGAGGGGAGTTTTAAGTTGGAGCACCTCGATCAGCACTTAAAGATGAGCGTTTTACGTGATGCGGACGCGGTGGCCTACTCATTCGAGGATCGTCGCGTAGACTACCGAACGTTTGATCGAGATGTGCAGGATGTCGCAGTTTCTCTCCTGTTGCTCGGTTTTAAAAAAGGAGAGGGCATCGCACTCATCTTGCCAAACTCAGATGCTTTTTTAGTCCTCTATCACGCTGCGCTTCGTATTGGCATGTACTGTGTCCCCTTGAATCCGCTTTATACCCCGTCGGAACTGTTGTTCATGATCCGCGACAGTGCTGTTAGATGTATCGCGGCACCTTCGCAAATGGCGTCTCTCGCTCCTGTCATTCAGTCGGAAGTGCCCGGTGTAAAGCTCATCTTGGTGGGGGATGATGCTTCTGACAAGGCGGATGGCATTTACAGCTACGCTTCACTTCTTCACAATGAAATAGAAGGCAAAGATGATGTTGAAAAGGAAATCTCACGGATCCCGCGCGACCCGGATGACCTTGCGGTGATCCTATATACGAGCGGGACGACGGGGAAGCCAAAGGGTGCGATGTTGACACACGCAAACCTCGCCTCAAATGCGATGACAGTTGGTGATTATCTAAAGTATACGGCAAGTGACAGGATTCTTACCGTCCTCCCTATGTTTCATGTCTTTTGTCTGACGGTGTGCGTGAATGCAGCGATCTATCGCGGCGCCGAAATGATTCTTCTCTCCCATTTTAGTCCAACAGAACTGTTTGAAATCATTCCTGCGCGACGCGCCACGATCTTTGCAGGTGTTCCCACGATGTACAATTTTTTGCTGCAGGCAAGCCAGGAGCGCACGCTCGATTTTTCGTCACTGCGCTACTGCATCTCAGGCGGCGCAGCCATGCCGGTGGCTTTGCTCACGGCGTTTGAAGCGCGCATGGGGGTCACTGTCTTGGAGGGGTACGGACTGTCTGAGGCATCTCCTGTAAGCGCCTTCGCTCCGGTTGACGGCCGACCGCGAAAAGTTGGTTCGATCGGCGTAACACTTCCTGGTGTTGAGCAAAAAGTCGTCGATGAATCTGACCGAGAAGTGGGCGTGTCCGAAGTCGGTGAATTGGTGATACGCGGCCCTAATGTGATGAAAGGTTATTGGAATCTGCCTGATGCGACAGCCCAAGCGCTGCGCGGTGGGTGGCTTCATACGGGGGATATGGCAAGGGTTGATGAGGACGGTTATTTTTATTTGGTTGATCGCAAGAAAGACATGATCATCGTAGGCGGGTTTAACGTGTATCCGCGCGAGATTGAAGAGGTGCTCTATCGCTGTGAAGGGGTGAAAGAGGCGGCAGTGATTGGTGTGCCGGACGAAGCGTATGGTGAGGTTCCGGTCGCTTTTGTCGTTCCTGGCCGAGAGACGCTTCAGCAAGAAGATGTCAAAGCGTTTTGCACGGAGAATCTCGCCAAGTATAAACGGCCTGCCCGCGTGATTTTTATTGAAGAACTTCCTAAAAATACAGTGGGGAAAATCTTGCGCCGTGACCTGCGGCAGTTTGCTTAGTACACTCAGGCAATGATCGATCGAAAATGAAAGGGTGCCGTTTTCATGGCACCCTGACTGCGTAATTATCCTTTATAGCGTGTGACGGATTCTTCATAGATGCGTTTTGCCTCAGATGGACCTTTCCAGCCTTCGATCTTCGTCACTTTGTTTTCGAGGTCTTTGTATACTTGGAAGAAGTGAGCAATTTCCTTTAGTTTGTGTGCAGGGATGTCGTCGAGTGTATGAACATCCTTAAATCGTGGATCTTTTGTCGGTACGCCAAGCAGTTTTTCATCTTGACCTTTGTCATCGGACATCAGCAAGACGCCAATCACGCGCGACTCGATGATGCATCCGGGAAAGGTTGGCAATGTTGTGAGGACAAGGATATCGAGTGGGTCGCCGTCTTCTGCGAGCGTGTTTTCGAGATATCCGTATTCTGTTGGGTAGTGAAACGGGGAATAGAGTACGCGATCGAGTCGGTACACGCCCGCCTCTTTGTCAAATTCGTACTTGTTTTGACTACCCGTAGGGATTTCTATGTGTGCATCAAGAATGAATGCGTCTGACAACAAAAGCCCTCCTGACATGGTTTACAGATTGACGAATACGGTATTTATTATACGTAATAAATGAGGACAGGGCAAAGCGGCAAAACTGTGCTGATTATGACGATTGACGTGCGGCTGTGATATAATACTGACATCCTAGGGATCATAGGTCTTGCCGCGACAGGGCTCTGTGAAACCGGTGCAATCGTTTGGAGGTGAATTCCCCCCTCGCATGCCTGATTTTGAGAAGGTATCCGAGGTGTGAGGAGACGGTGGGTCATTCCACAAATTTATTTGACCTTGTTTTATCTGTACTTTTAATCGGAGTAAACGGATTCTTTGTTTCCGTTGAGTTTGCCATTGTTCGGTCGCGCAAAACGCGTATCGAGCAAAATGTGCAGCAAGGCAACCGACTTGCACAACACGCCATGGATATCATTCAACAGATCGATGGGTACTTATCGGCTACGCAGTTAGGCATCACTCTGGCGTCGCTTGCGCTTGGCTGGGCATCACAGCGCGCCCTTTCTCCGATCATAGAAGATTTTTTGCTTCAGATAAAGTTGGTTTCACACTCAGGGAGCGGGACTGTTTTTGTCGTCTCAGGCATCATTGCATTCGCACTGATCACCTTTCTGCAGATCGTGTTTGGCGAACTCGCACCAAAAAACCTTGCAATTTCTCGCCCAGAGTCCTGGCTCATGCTTGCGTCGATACCACTTAAAGGTTTTTATCGCATCATGTTTCCGGCCATTTGGCTTCTAAACCGAACGGCATCTGGCGTTGTGCGAATGGCGCGTGTTCGCGCGATCTCAAACGCAGAATTGGCTCACTCAGAAGAAGAACTGCGAATGCTCGTAACACAGAGCCATGAGAGTGGTGTCATCGACGAGACAGAGCGTGAACTGTTTAATAATGTGTTCTCATTCGCAGATCGCGTCGCGCGGGAAATCATGGTTCCGCGCACAGACATGGTCACACTTTTTACGGATCAATCGCTGCGCGAGTGTCTTGAGGTCGTAAAGAATGACCGACACACCCGTTTTCCGCTCTGTGAGGATGACAAAGATCACGTTGTTGGTATCATTCATAGTAAGGATCTTTTCAAATTTGCGCTGGCTCACGGAATGGATTCGGCTGAACCCGTGCGCCGCTTGGCGAGAAAAAGTGTCATGGTGCCAGAAGCAATGGGGATTGATGAGGTGCTCAAAGTGCTTCAGCGTGAGCGATCGGGTCTCGCGATCGTTATTGATGAGTACGGTGGAACGGCGGGAATGGTTTCGCTGGAAGACATTATTGAGGAATTGGTCGGTGAGATTCAGGACGAATTTGACGAGGAACGCCCACCGATTGAAGAGTTGGAGGGCTATTTTTCCATTGATGCGCGCATGCTCATTGAAGAGGTGAATGAGCTGTTTGGCTTCGAACTGTCTGATGAAGAAGTGGATACAGTGGGCGGGTTTGTCTATTCCCAATTGACGGCGCCGCTTCGTGTTGGACTTGAAGTTTATCATGAAGGCGCGCGGTTTGTGGTTTCGGAAATTGATAACCTTCGCGTGACGCGCGTACACGTCTATCCACCTGACATGGCTGAACGCCCAAGTGCAGACGAGACATGACAGTGGTTACGGAGTGGTATGAGTGAATAATGACAAGGTTGCGATTCGCTTTCAGCCGCAGCGTACAGAGATTGCGATTGAACGGGGTAGCACCATTTTGGATGCCGCCATGCTTGGCAAGGTCACCCTTTCTCACAAGTGTGGTGGCCACGGTTCCTGTGGGACGTGCAAAGTGATTGTTGACAGCAAGACACTGCTTGAATCCCCTAATCTTCGCGAACATCGACACCTTTCAGAGGGGCAACTGCGGATGGGATATCGTCTCGCTTGTCAGTGCCAATTGACAGGACCTGCGACAGTTCAGGTTCCGGAAGAACCTCTGCGTCGGGTGGTTCGCGAATTGCTCGCCGCGATGCGCGAGACGGATGATGCGAAGATGACAGAATGAAAAATCCCCATGATCTGCTCACAGATCGTGGGGATTTTTTGACAGATCTAGGCTTCGTGAACGAGTTCTGTCGATACTCCGGAGTCCCATTGATCCTTGTATTGGAGTTCGTACAGTGTTTGATATAGGCCGCCTGTCTGGAGCAGCTGTTGGTGTGTTCCGTGCTCGCGAATCTTCCCTTTGTGAAGGACGATGATTTGGTCGGCGTGTTGTATGGTGGACAAGCGATGGGCGACAACAAGTGTTGTGCGATCCTTCATCAAGTTTGTCAGCGCGTCTTGAATCACAATCTCTGTTTCTGTGTCAATGTTTGCCGTCGCCTCATCAAGCACCAGGATACGCGGGTCAAACGCCAAGGCGCGCGCGAAGGCGATCAATTGTCGTTGACCATAAGAGAGCGTGGCGCCGCGCTCCATGACAGGTTCGTGAATGCCTAAAGGAAGGGCTTCGATGAACGGGCCTGCGTTCACTTGTTTGAGCACTTTTTCAATCGCCTGGTCACTCAAATCTTCGCGGTTGAGGCGGATATTTGAGGCAATGTCACCTGTAAACAAAAAGACGTCTTGAAGGACCATGGCGACATGGCTGCGCAGCGTGGCGAGGGGAAGCGTGCGAATGTCGATGCCGTCTATGCGAATGCTTCCTTTTTGAATCTCATAGAGACGCGATAGAATGTTTAGGATCGAGCTTTTTCCCGCGCCAGTCGCTCCGACGAACGCCACCGTCTGACCTGGTGATACGTGAAAGCTGACGTCGCGCAACACCCAATCTTCGCCTTGGTAGGCGAACCATACGTGATCAAATTCGATTTCTCCGCGCATTTTTGGCAAAGCGACGGGGTTTAGCGGTTCTTCAATTCGCTCCTCTGTATCAAGAAGAAGAAAGATACGCTCAGATGAGGCCATCGCTGACTGCAAAATGTTGTATTTCTCAGTCATGTCGTTGATCGGTTGAAAGAACTGTCCGACATAGGTAATGATCGCATAGAGCGTGCCGAAATTGACGGTGTGTGAGATGGCCGCTCCGCCGCCAAACCAAATGAGCAGCGCAAGTGTCAGGTCTTCAATCAGATCCATGGAAGGGCGAAACACGGCGTTTGCCTTGAGTTCGCGCCAGCTTGCATTCAAATGATCCTGATTGATCGCGAGAAAATTTTGGAACATCGGCACTTCGCGATGAAAAATTTGAATGATGCGCATGCCTGACAGATTCTCGGCCAGCATCGCGTTGATGCGTGCGAGTCGAACGCGCACTTGGCGATAAGACTCACGCGCGACCCGGCGATAGATGATAGAGGCGATCGCGATCAAAGGAATGGCGACAAACGCGATCAGGGCTAGTTTTACGTTTAGATTCAGCATGACAAGGATAATGCCGATGAGCAAAAAGAGGTCATTGAAAACGTTGACCATGAGGTTTGCGTACATGTCATTGAGGGTTTGTGTGTCATTCATGACGCGCGTCACGAGACGGCCAACAGGATTACGGTCAAAAAAGGCGATGGACAGTCCTTGGACGTGCGTGAAAATATCGGTGCGGATGCGAAAAATGATGCGTTGCACGGTCCACTGCAGGATGTAGGTCTGGATGTAGTTTAAAATACCACCGAACAGAATGAGCGCGAGATAGATGCCGCCTAGCCAGAGCATGCCAGTCTGATCATAGCGATACACGCTTGCGAGGTTTTTGCGGGCGATCCAACTTGTGGGATAGGTGGTGTTCCCAATGCGTACAGCGTTGTGCGAGATCGTTGGCGTGCCAAAAAGCGGAGCAAGGTGTCCGGCGGTGTAAAATTCTTTGGCAGGTGCCGCGATCAGCGCCGTTCGCTGACCGATGGGCAGAAGTTCATACAGTGTGCCGGAGACTTTTGTTGATGTGGGGAGATCCTGTACGCGTGCGTAAGATGCACCGTGAACTGTGAGCACCACGTTCGGCTGTGTTTTAGAGACCTGCATCATGGGTTGTGAGAAGGCCGTCATGTGATTGTCAATCGCAATTTTCATCAGATAAGGCCTGGCGAGATTGGAGACAGTCATAACGAGCAGGAGCAGGACACACAGTGCGACCCAGAAGCGATGAGGCCGGGCATAGCCGATCAAACGCTTCATTAATTTAGCGTCATACGCTTTGCCGAGTGAATCTTCTTCGTGTAGGTTTGACATAGAACCTCCTTACGCATCACCGCTGGCGATTTGGTCTTCAAGTTGTTGTTTGCGATAGAGTTCGGCATAAATGCCATTTTGCCGCAGCAAATCTTCATGTGTGCCTTGTTCTGCGATCGCGCCTTCATCAAGGACGAGGATGAGATCCGCGTCTTTGATCGTTGAGATGCGATGTGCGATCAGGATCGAGGTGCGCTCGCTCAGAACACGGTCAAGCCCGCGCAAAATGCGATCCTCCGTGCGTGTGTCGACCGCCGAAAGGCTGTCGTCAAGGATGAGAATCCGCGGGTTTTTGAGCAGCGCGCGGGCGATCGAGACGCGTTGTTTTTGCCCGCCTGACAAGGTCACCCCGCGTTCGCCAAGCATTGTTTCATAACCGTGTGGAAAATCGATGATGTTGTCGTGGACATCGGCGATGCGCGCGGCTTCTTCAATCTCCTCCTGGCGTGCCTCGTCTACGCCAAAAGCGATGTTTTCGGCGATGGTCTGTGAAAAGAGAAAATTGTCTTGCGGCACATAACCGATCGCCTGGCGCACATCGCGCAGGCGCAAGAGGCGGATATCGGTTCCGTCAATGAAAATCGTTCCTGGCGGTGGATCGAAAAGACGCAATAAGAGATTGACGAGGGTGGTTTTTCCGCTGCCCGTACGCCCCACCAAGGCGATTCGTCCGCCTGCCGGAATCTGAATGGAGATATTTTTGAGAGACGGTGTTGTCGCGCCGCGATGGGTAAAGGTGAGGTTGCGGATTTCAATCGCTCCGGAAAGTGTGCGTTTTTCCACAGCCAACTCGTGATCCGTGATTTCTGGTCGCTGATTGAAGATGCGGTTGATCCTCTCCATGGATGCGCTTCCGCGCTGAAGCATGTTGATGACCCAACCAATGGCCATGATTGGCCACGTGAGCAATCCGAGATAGCTTGTAAATGAGATGTATTGCCCCAATGTGATGCGATGGTCGATCGTCAGGATGCCCCCGTAGACGAGTGCGATGAGAAAGCTAATCGAGGAGATGATCTGAATCAGTGGATTATAGATGCTTTGAATGCGCGCGAGCGCCATCTGCCTGCCAAAATAGCTGCGGTTCCCTTCCGTGAATTTTTGCACTTCCGCCTGTTCCTGGACAAATGTTTTGACAACGCGCGCGCCAGCCAAACTCTCTTGTACGCGATCGGTGAGCGAAGAGAATGCGTCTTGAACGAGAATGAAGCGACGGTGGATGACACGGCCAAAAAAGAGCACGGTGACTGCGAGAATTGGGAGTGGCAGCAAGGAAAAAAAGACGAGACTGCCCTGAACCGTGTTTAGCATCACGATGACGGTTGTGATGATAAGGAAAAAAGGGTCTACGATCATGACGAGTCCTGAACCGAGCGCCATGCGCACGGCGTACACATCATTTGTCGCGTGCGCCATCAAGTCTCCCGTCTTATGCTGATTGAAATAGTTGGTTGAGAGGGTCTCTAAGTGTGAAAACAGTCTGTTGCGAAGCTCAAACTCTAAACGGCGGGATGTTCCAAAAATATGCATGCGCCAGCGATAGCGAGAAAAACCAACGAGAAAACCGAGCGCGCAGAAAATACCTGCGTAAAAGCCCAACCGCGAGATGTTCAGGGAGCCGTTGGCGTACGCTTGTGCGAAAGAGCCGAGAATTTTTGGAATGATTAACTGGAGACAGTCAACGAAAACAATCCATAAGAGACCTAACGCGTATTGGCCGCGGTTGGCCCATAGAAAATCGCGGACGGTGCGAAACTGACCCACCGAATTCCTCCTTTATGTATTATTTTTACAGAATTGAAGAAGCTCGACGCAGCGCGGCGCGTCGAGCGCGAGATGCACATTTATAATGAGGATGAGAGAATCGTATCAGATCTTTCGGAATCCGTATAGATGTTGTCCGAATGATCAGGGCGTCGCGCTCACGGATTGCATGATGGAAGATACGTAGTTCTGAGTCTCCGGGTAGGGCGGAATTCCGCCAAAGGCGTCTACGGTACTTGGTCCGGCGTTGTACGCTGCCAACGCAAGGGGGACATCTCCGTGATAACGGTGAATCAATTGGCTTAAATAGGACATGCCTGCTTGCAGATTTTGAACAGGATCATAAGCGTTAGTAACGCCGAGCGACTGTGCGGTTTGCGGCATCAATTGCATCAGGCCCATCGCTCCTGCTTGCGATGTGGCGTTTGCGGAAAAGTTCGACTCCTGTTTGACGACGGCAGATACGAGACTTGGACTGAGTCCGTATTGGGGAGCAAGCGCCGCGATCATCGCTTCATAGTGGGCAGTCGTCGCGGAACCGCTGCTTGATGAGGGCGTCTCTGCGGAGGATGGGTTCGAAAAGGTTTGCATCGGTGCGCCGAGCGTTTGCAGTGTTGCAGGTGAGAGGGAGCTGCCGCTTGAGAATCCGGTCACGCCACCCAGTGCGGCGGCGAGATTTGAGAGATTGGCGGTTGATCCGGACTGAGCAGCGGTTGCGAGCATGAGGCTTAGCAACTGGCTTGATGTGCCTCCGAGCAAACCTCCGCTGGCTGTACCGCTCATTCCGCCGAGTAACGAAGTGAGTGACGAACCGCTCATTCCGCCGAGTAACGAAGTGAGCGACGAACCGCTCGTTCCGCCGAGTAACGAAGTGAGCGACGAACCGCTCGTTCCGCCGAGTAACGAAGTGAGCGACGAACCGCTTGTCATACTCGTCCCTGACAGACTTCCTGATAGCGAGAGCGCGGACAAACCGGAGAGCTCCGTTTGGGCAATTGTCTGCAAAAGTGCGGATTGAAAGGCGGTCAAACCGCTTGAAGGGAGCGCTTGGGAAGCGGCAGCGCCGCCACGCATTTTGGCGGTCACTTCGCCTGGGGGCAAATTCGTTGTAGAAGACGCGCGCAACGGATCAAGGTTCATCGTGTTCATTCATACCTTTCACGAGCCTGGAAATGGATGTAGGCTGCAATGATTTTACCAAAAGGTCACAGAGTGGGTCTACAAGATCTGCGAGTGGACGCGCTTCTTTTTCGAGAAGTCTCATCAACAGAACCTCATGGATCGCACCGAGCCATGCGTATGCCGTAAGCGTGCAGTCAATCGGTTCGATGGATCCATTTTCCACCGCCTGCTCCAAATGGCCTGCGATAAACCGCGCGATTGCGCGATGTGCCGCATGGACTTGGCGATCAAACGTTTTGCCGAGTCCTGATGCCTCCACAAACAGCAGGCGCGTCGCCTTTTCGTGGCGTGTCAGCGTAGACAAAACGACGGACAGCGCCGCACGGATTTTCTCTACAGCGCCGTGACGGGCATCGATGGCCTGGTTTGCGCCTGCCAGCAGGCGGTCAATCAGTGTGTCAAGAAGTACCTCGAAGATCGCCTTTTTCGAAGGAAAATGAAAATAAAAGGCGCCTTTTGAGGTGGAGGATTCGCGCGTTATATCGTCTACGAGCGTATCGTTATACCCTTTTTCTGAAAAGACATCCATGGCGGCCTGGAGAATTTTGTTTCTCGTTTCTTTTCGTCCGCGCTCTTTTCGTTCACGACTTTCCGCCTTTTCGCCGGCCGGATGCTCATCTAGTTCCACGGGATGTAATACACCTCCACCTCGTCGCCATGTGCAACAGGAGAAGTAAACTCAGCCTCTTCTCCGTTGATTTTCATGACAAGCCGTTCACGTCCGCGCACGCCAGCCCGCAGCGTTTCGGATAGGAGAAGAACCATCGTACTCATCGTGGGCGGTGTTTCTTGGCGACCTTCTGTGGTGATCACGTCGCCTTGTTCAAGGGGGGCCTTGAGATCGCACGGCGCACCGTTTTTCAGGATTCGCTCGATCAATGGAATCTCTCGCCGAATTCCGTTGACAAGGACGGAGATCCCTTCTCCCGCGCGATAACCTGCGGCGCAAAGTGCGTCATGTACAGTGGGCGGAGCAGATGTCGCACCTTTAAGCGAGAAGGCGAGTCCCTCTACAATTGTTTCGTCCCAGGAGAACTGAGGTTCAATGAGCATGGTTTGCCACTGCAGTTCAAGCGGTTTTTCATCGACGACAACTGCGATCCGCTCTACGACATTGCGGCCAATGATCGTGCCCACCCACTCGCTGATCGTGGGCCATTTTGTCACGATGACATCGCGGTCGCTGAGTTTGCTGTGGGGCGTAGCAACTCGGCCATTTTTTAAAATACGCGGCAATACGCGTTGTACCGTTCCGTTTACAGTCATCGAGATAGGACTTATCGTAAGCACATCAGCAATTGTGCCAAACGCGTCTTTGCCGTCTTCTCCAACGGCGACACTTAGCGTATCGCCTGCCTCAAGGGTGTCATCAAGCAGGCACGGGATTCCATTTTTTTGCACGATGCCTTGCGTCCCAGGCGATCCGGGAAGCGAGCGAATCTCTTCATTCACTTCAACCACAAGTGCATTTCCAGCGCGCGCCCGCAAGCGGCGAAGATCGAGTCCACACTCTGTCAATGCGTCGCCAACTGTCATCTGCCGCATGGCAAAAAGGCGGTGATCCCGCCCATCATAGCGCACTGTGATCGGTGTAATCTCTGAGTTCTCGGCAGTGAGCGCGATGCCAATCGGGGTGACGGATTCCGGACCGTATAGTGTTTCTGTGCAGCCTTTTGCCTGATGGATCGAAACGCGGTCGCGAACTCGGATGCGATCGAGCGGGAGACCGAGCTTATCGGATAATTCTTTTTCAAGAAATGGCGTTTTTGCGCCACCGCCGATCAACATGAGCGCATCCGGCGCTTTTTCGTTGAGGCGAATAATCTCATCAGCAATCTTTTGCGCCAGGTCAGAGACGGCAGGACGCAGTGTTGCGAGCAGTTTTTTGGATGACAGGTGGCGCGTTTGACCAAGCACGTCTTCTACATCGATCGCATCCAAATCAAGCGAGCGTTTGACGCGCTCGGCAACCGGAAAGTCGAGCAGATATGCTTGTTCGAGCGCTTCGGTGATCTCGTCTCCGGCGACGGGAACCATGCCGTAGGAGCGCACAGAGCCATTCCCCGTCAGCGCGACATCAGATGTTCCGGCGCCGATGTCAACCAATGCGATGTTCAAGTTCCTCATACTAGAAGGCACGAGGGCGTGGAGCGCTGCAATCGGCTCCAGCGTGAGGCCGCGCATCATGAGTCCGGCATGTGTCAAGGCCGCATCGAGTGACTCGATGACGGTGCGCGGCAAAAATGTCGCGATGAGCGAAACGCTGGCCTCGTGCCCGCTTTGCCCTATAAGGTTAACCATTCGCTCGCCATCGAGTGTGTACTCGCGGACGCTGTACCCAACACAGTGAAGGAGTCCTGTCGGCTTTTGGTGGGAGCGCGCCTCAAAACCCCACTTCGCTTTGGCCGATTCGATGGCGACCATGTGGAGTTGATGGAGATCCTCTTCCTTGCACGGTACGAGCAGAGGAATTGTCGCACTGGCAGTCACTGTCTGCAAGGAGCGCCCTGCCGCCGCAACGGAGACCTTTTTGAGTGATACGCCAGAAGTGTTTTCAAGCGCGCGCGTCACCTCTTGAATGACCGCAGCAACCGCACGCACATCGTGGATCTGACCGTCACGCATCGCGCGGTCGTGATGTTCCTGCGTTTCAACTGCGTGAATCTCAATTCCTTGCGCGGTTTTAACATAAAGGAGTCCCGTTACGCCGCGCGTCCCGATATCAAGCGCGTACGCCCACTCGCCCATTTTGTTCACCTTGTCCTCAATCCCGTTTTTTACAGCCCAATTCGCGGGTAACATGTTATGAGATTGAAAAAAGATAGCCGAGTCGACTCAACCGATCGGATAGCTCTTTGATTTGTGCGAGGTCGCGCGTCTCGACGGAGAGCTGTACCTCGACTTGTCCGAGTGTCATGGCCGATCCGAGTCGATGATGTTCAATCGACACGATATTGACACCGGTTTCTGCCACCGCGCGCAAGAGTACCATGAGTGAACCGGGACGGTCGGGAATCTTTGTAACGTATCGCGCAAACCGCCCCGCCGCGCTCAGACCGTGTTCAATGATGCGCGACAGAAAACTGACATCCACATTGCCGCCTGACAGGATGACCGCTGTTTTGTCTGTAGACTTTGGTAGCTTGTCCGTGATGACTGCCGCGACGGCAGCCGCGCTAGCGCCTTCGCTGACCACCTTGCAGCGTTCCAAGAGTACAACCATGGCGCGCGCAATCTCCTCGTCGTCAACACAGACAACATCATCCACGTAGTTTCTTATCGCTTCAAAAGTGCGCACGCCCGGTCGCTTGACGGCGATGCCATCGGCAATGGTTGAAACGTGATCAAGCGATGTGATGTAGCCGGCTGCGAGTGACGCGGTGACACAGGCAGCTCCGCTTGCTTCGACGCCGTAAATTTTAATCGAAGGTTTTAAGGCTTTCAGTGCAATGGCGATCCCGGAGATTAGCCCGCCACCGCCGATCGCTGCGACGACAGATTCCAAATCGGGTTGTTGATCAAGAATTTCGAGCGCAATGGTGCCTTGTCCCGCGATGATATCGTCATCGTCAAACGCCGAAATGAACGTCATTCCCGTTTCTTTTTGAAGTGCACAGGCGTGAACAAGCGCCGCGTCAAAATCTGCGCCATGCAGTGTGACGGTTGCACCATAGCTGCGCGTCGCCTCTACTTTTGAAAGAGGGGCTCCGCTTGGCATGACGATGTGGCAGGGAATGTTTAACGCGTGCGCAGCAAACGCGACGCCTTGTGCGTGGTTTCCGGCAGAGGCGGCGATGACACCGACTTCCTTTGCTTCTCTTGATAAACGTTGAATTTTATTATAAGCTCCACGAATTTTAAATGATCCCGTACGCTGTAAGTTTTCGAGCTTGAGATAGATCGGTCGCTTTGCAAGCTCACTGAGGCGATGTGAAAAATCAAGCGGTGTTCGTTCGCAGACTCCCGCGAGCAGGTTTTGCGCCTGCCTTATTTCTTCAATTGTGATGGTCAAATCATTCACCCCGCCTAAATCCTGAAAAAAGCAGTGTTTTTCTTTTCGATCCTGTGAGTCTATGGTACATTGTATCAAAAACATGAGCCGGAAGGGAGGTTTTGCGATGAGCACGGAGGCGGATCAAGTCATCGGGCGGCTTTACCCGCGTGTTCGCGAGACGCTTCACAAGATACGCCCCTATGTTCCAGGGAGACCTGCCACCGATGTGATGAGGGAGTTTGGACTCTCAGACGTGGTGAAACTGGCCTCGAATGAAAATCCGTTCGGCTCATCATCGCGCGCGAGAGAAGCCGTTTTTGAAGCTGCACAAGAGATGCATCGCTATCCAGATGGCGCAACGCAGTCACTGCGCGCGGCGATTGCCAGACACCTCACTTTGCAGCCGGATCAGGTATTGGTGAGCAACGGCTCTGACGAGATGATCAAAATGGTCTCTGAGACGTTTTTGCAGCCAGGGGATGAAGTGGTGGCGCCTTTTCCTTCCTTCGCCCAGTATGGGTTTGGGGCAAACGTGATGGGTGCAACGATGGTGAACGTCCCTTTGACGCCCTCCTTTTTTTACGATGTGGACACGCTGCTTGCGCGCATCACTGAGCGTACGAAGATTGTGTATCTCTGTTCGCCAAACAATCCGACGGGCACGTGGCTTACGCACAAGCAGGCGGAATCCTATATGGCGCGTGTTCCCGACCATGTTCTGACCGTTTTTGATGAGGCGTATGTCGAGTATGTCGACGCAGAGGATCCGCTCGATACGCTACCCTGGATTCGCGAGGGAAAGGCGGTGCTGTCGCTTCGCACGTTTTCAAAAATGTACGGACTTGCCGGCTTGCGCCTTGGTTATGCACTGGGGAATCCGGGCATTCTCTCCTTTATCGAGAAGGTGCGCGAACCGTTTAACGCAAATGCACTGGCACAGTGCGCGGCAGAAGCTGCGCTTTCGGATACGGCGTTTGTCGAGATGGTGCGCAGGAAGACAAAAGAAGGAAGACGCCAAATCGAGGCAGGCGTGAAAGCGCTGGGCTATCATACCGTGCCATCCCAAGGGAATTTTACATTAGTGTATACAGGGAACGGTCGTGAGACGTTTGAGCGTTTACAGCGTCTGGGGGTCATTGTGCGTGCGGGCTTCCCAGGCCTTGATGCGTATATACGGGTGTCAATTGGCACATTTGAAGAAAACGAACGGTTTCTTCAGGCGCTTAAGACGCTATCTTAAGAAATAAAGAGAAATGCAGAGCAGAGCTAAGGGAGAAGATGGAGATGGCAGAAGACCGTTTGAAAGATTTGCGTTCTGAATTGGACGTTATCAACCTTGAATTGTTGCAATTGTTGAGCAAACGCGCCGATGTCGTGCAGCGTATCGGTCAATTAAAACAGGCGCGCGGTGTGGCGATTTTTGATCCGGAACGCGAAAAACAGCAATTGGATCGATTGGTTCAAGAAAACCCAGGGCCCTTTCCAGACAGTACGATCCGCCACCTGTTCAAACAGATTTTTCAGGCTTCGCAAGGTCTTCAAGAGGAGCAACGCAAGCTGCTTGTCAGCCGGCAGCGCAGTCACGAAGATACGGTTGTCACGGTTCGCGGTATCAAGATTGGCGGCGGTGTGCCAATCATCGTCGGCGGTCCGTGCTCTGTTGAAACGGATGACCAGATGGAAAAGATCGGCCAAGAAATGCAGGCGCAAGGCATTCAACTCGTGCGTGGCGGCGCATTTAAACCGCGGACATCTCCGTATGATTTTCAGGGGCTTGGCGAAAAAGGATTGCGCATGCTGCGCGATACGGCGCAGAAGTATGGCTTTGCCACCGTATCAGAGATTGTCAATCCGGCTGATGTGGAAATGGCCATCCAGTATGTGGATATGATCCAGGTTGGCGCCCGGAACATGCAAAACTTTGAGCTTTTAAAAGCAGTGGGCAACACGCGTGTTCCCGTGCTTTTGAAGCGCGGTTTGTCGGCGACCATTGAAGAACTCATCTACGCGGCTGAGTACATTGCGGCGCGCGGAAATGAGCGCATTGTCCTTTGCGAGCGCGGGATTCGCACCTATGAGAAGGCGACGCGAAACACGCTTGACATCTCCGCCGTGCCGATCTTGAAACAGGAGACGCATCTCCCTGTGCTGGTTGATGTCACTCATTCGACGGGGCGAAAAGACATCATGCTGCCCGTCGCCAAAGCGGCGCTTGCCGTCGGCGCAGACGGTGTCATGGTGGAGGTTCATCCGGAGCCGCAAGTTGCACTATCCGACGCAAAACAGCAGATGAACTTTGCAGAGTTTGAAGCTTTTATGGAGGCACTTCGCAGTGCAGGCATGATTCCGGCGCTCACGAATTCGCTTCGTTGATGCCGCGTCTTTATGGTGGTCTGTGAGAGTCAACAGGTGTGAGATTTTGTCTGCGGGTCTATGTGCTTTATGGCAGGCGCTTCCTCCGGGAGGCGCCTGTCTTTACATTATCTTTACATAACGGCGATGTTTACTTTACAAAGGATTGCTAGAATTGCTTGTAAGCTGTGGGACGTCTGGAGGGTGAGGGATGTTGTTGAAAAGAAGAGTCATTACTTCTGCCCTCGCCGTTGTCGCAATTCTCGTTGCAGGCATCAGCCTCCAATCCTTTGCGGCATCTTCGACGGGTGTATCCAATTTGACGGGTGCAGGATCAACATTTGACTATCCATTCTTTAATCGCGCGTTTTATCTCTATGCGATGCAAAACCATGTGAATGTTAACTATAGCGCGATCGGAAGTGGCGGGGGGATTCAGCAGTTTTCGGAGGGCACAGTAAACTTTGGCGCATCGGATGTTCCGATGAATGCGGGAGAATTAAACATCGCGCAAAGAATCGGCGGGGCAGTCATTCAGATTCCCATCGCGCTCGGCGGTGAAGCGATCAGCTATAACTTGCCGGGCATTCACACAAGGCTAAGGTTTACACCTCACGTCATTGCGCAAATCTATCTCGGACAAATCAAATCATGGAATGATCCGCGCATTGAAGCGATCAATCCAGGCGTGAAACTCCCGAAGTTGCCGATCGTCGTCGTCCATCGCTCAGACGGGTCCGGCTCGACCTACATCTTCACAGACTTTTTGAGTGCGATCAGTCCCCAATGGGCGCACCGAGTCGGGTGTGGCAAGGCTGTAAATTGGCCTGTCGGCATCGGCGCAAAAGGGAATCAGGCAGTTGCGCAAAGCGTAAAGGACACCGTGGGGGCGATTGGCTACGTGGAACTCGCGTATGTCCTTCAGTCCAAGATGCACTATGGCTATGTACAAAATCGGGAGGGGCAGTATGTGCTCCCGACTCCTGCGACCATCGCGAATGAAGCGGCGCAAAAACCAAGTGTCACGTCAAAAGATTTTTCCATCGTCTGGTTACCGGGTAAAAACGCATATCCAATCTCGGGTTATTCGTGGGCGCTTCTCTACAGGAATCAAAGGACTGCCGCGCTAAAAAAAATGCTTGTCAACCTGCTGACGTGGATGGAGGGGCCGGGACAAGATCAGGCGGCCGCCATCGACTATGTTCCACTGCCTGCAAACATTCGCCGACAAGCACTTTACCTGCTTGACACAGTGAAGTAAATCAGGCAGTATCTGCTCATATCGGAAAATGCAGTACATTTGTGTGCAACAGAGGCGAATCTGTTGCACTTTCACTGTGTCTGTGAGAAATGATACAACGATTTTTTGAAATGGTAGGGAGTTGGAGGGGGCGCCGTGTGGCATCGGATTGCTGAGCAGATTACACAAACATGGGTGCGTGTCAGCCTCCTCGTGATGCTTGCGCTGCTTGCAGCGCTTCTCATCATGTTGATCGGTCAGTCGATGGATGCGTTTCATGCATTTTCCTGGAAGTTCCTTGTCATCTCGACATGGGATCCTGTTCATCGTATTTTTGGCGCTTTGCCTTTTTTATACGGTACGGTGGTCACGTCACTTTTTGCCATCGTCAATGCCGGAATTATCGGTGTCGGATCATCCATCTTTCTCGTCTATGTATTGCGCGGAACCCTTCGGAATGTCTTGGGGCTCTTCATCGAATTGTTGGCGGCCATTCCGAGCGTTGTCTACGGTTTGTGGGGAATCTATGTGCTGGCACCTTGGCTGCAGCGTACGGGTGAGCCCTTTTTGCACAAGTACCTCGGCTTCTTGCCACTGTTCTCGGGCACCATGCTCGGTGTCGGTTTTTTGGCGGGAGGTCTCATTCTGACTATCATGATTCTGCCGACCATTACAGCCATCTCGCGCGATGTGTTGCAGGCCGTGCCGACGGATCTCATTGAGGGCGCCTACGCTATCGGGGCAACGCGGGTCGAAAGCATTCGCTATGTGGGGTTTCCGTTTGCCCGCTCGGGGATCATCGGCGCACTCATGCTTGGCTTTGGGCGTGCGGTGGGCGAAACGATTGCAGTGACAATGGTAATTGGAAATCGCCCGCAGATTGTCGCGTCACTTTTTGCGCCAGGCTACACGATGGCGAGTGTGATTGCCAATGAATTTACAGAAGCAACGAATCCTTTATACACGTCATCACTCTATGAAGTCGGGTTGATTCTCCTTTTGACGACCGTTATTTTCTATGGTGGTGCACGTTTTCTGGTGTGGAGAATGTCGCGAACGGCGTGAGGAGAAATCGCAGATGTCGCAAGGGATCAGAGAGAAACACCTCGGGCTTCGCAAAGCGAAAAACGGCCTTTTTTTGAGTGTCGCAGGCTTGCTTTTGCTGATCGCTGTCCTCCCGCTTTTTCTCATCGTGGGGTATGTCATTCAGCAGGGATTGCCTGATTTGAACACACAATTTTTTACTCTTCCGACAGAGCCGACCGGAATGCCTGGCGGCATGGGCAATGCGATTCTTGGGTCTCTTGAGATCATCGGTTTTGCCACGCTTTTCAGTCTGCCGCTCGGGATAGGAGCTGGAATCTACATCTCGGAGGGAAGGATCGGCTGGATCAAGAGCGTTTCTCGGTTTGCCGCGGATGTGTTGTCAGGTGTGCCCTCCATTGTCGTGGGGTTGCTCGCGTATGTGCTTGTCGTGCGCCCGATGGGTGGTTTCTCGGGATTTTCTGGGAGTGTCGCGCTAGCGATACTGATGATCCCGATCATCGCACGCCAAACGGAGCAGGCGCTTCGCTCTGTGCCGTCTTCCATTCGCGAGGGGGCGCTTGCGCTTGGCGCCAGGCGAACACAGGTGTGGCTGAAGTTTGTCTTGCCGAGTGCCGCGGGCGCTGTGATTACTGGTTTTATACTCGCGTTTTCTCGCGCACTCGGCGAGACCGCTCCACTGCTTTTCACTGCGTTTGGAAATGAGTTTTGGTCAACGAACATGATGCAGCCGCTTGCAGCCATTCCGCTTCAAATTTTTGTCTATGCGCTCAGTCCTTACTCAGATTGGCAGAAAGAGGCTTGGACAGGTGCGCTGATTCTGGTCATTCTTGCACTATCGATGAATCTCGTTTCACGTGTGGTGGAACGCAGGCGCTTTCGTTAGTCTTAACTCAAAATGCCAAGTTTGCAGATAAGGACTCCTTTTATGAGTAAAGGCGGGGTGGACGTGCAACTCAAGATAGACGAAGACACACACGCTGCATTTTTGCGCGCGCGTGGACCATTTCGTCTTTACGCAGTCGCGGCTGGCGAAGGGTGAGGGGCAACGGTTCAGGCAAGGATTGCCTGTTCTGGCCCTCACGGTGTGGATCTTGTTTTGTCTGTTGAAACCTTGACGTTTGCCGTCGATCCTGTGCTCATTTCTTTGTATGGCGAACGCTTGCGCCTGCGCGGAACGCGTGTGTTCACGCTTTCGACAGGAGAGGAAACGGTCTATCTCGGGCATTTGGAGTGCTGAGTGCGCAGTGAATTTCCATTGCGCTTCGTGGTACAATCAAGGATGGAAAGTACGCGTTGCGCGCAGTTTTGGGCTGTGAAACCTTTTTGCATCTGGTGCGTAAACCTCTTTCGTAACGTGCTGTTACCTTTTTACACGCTGATGAAACATAGCGTAAATTGTATGGGGAGGAACGAATGTGGCCATTTTCAAAAGGATTCGGGATATCACTGCGGCGAGTGTCAACGACATGCTGGATAAGGCAGAAGACCCCGTTAAGATGATCAATCAATTCTTGCGCGATATGGAAGCTGAAATTGCGGAGGTTGAGACCGCAGTCGCCAAACAGATCGCCATGGAGCGCCGGTTTCAGGAACAGCGCGATGAAGCGGCGGCACTTGTGAAAAAACGCGAAGAGCAGGCGATGAAGGCACTTGAGCTAAACAATGAAGAACTCGCGCGCAAGGCGCTTTCTGACAAAAAAGAGCAGCAAGATCGATTGAACACCTTTTCGGGTGAGTATGATCGCGCAAAGGCGCTGGCGGATGAGCTGCGCGATCGCCTTGACCAGATGAAGGATGAATACTTGAAGATGAAAGGCCGTCGCGAGATGCTTGTGGCCCGTGCGGATGCAGCCAAGGTTGAAAAGCAGATCAACCACGCGATGGGGTCGTTTAATACAGACAGCGCGGCGCGCGGATTCTCGCGCATGGAAGAAAAGGTTCGTCAGATGGAGGCAGAAGCTGAGGCGAGCGGTGAGCTTCGTAAGCCGAAGGCAACACTTGATGATGAGTTGGAGCGTCTCGGAGATCACAGCGTCGAGGATGAACTGCAGGCATTAAAGGCAAAGCTAGCCAATAAAGAGTAACGCAGCGTTTACGTTCCACCCGCAGGATGTGTCCGAGCGGGTGGAGCGCAGCGCAGGTTTTCAGGAGAGTTGGGACCCGCCCGGTTCGCTCCCTGGTGGTGGCGTCTTCCCTTGGGAATAAACGGGATTCTCGTCTTTAAAGGGTGAAACCACCTGCTGGTTCGCTTCCCAAGGCGTCGCCTTCCCTGGCTTATCGTGCGGATAGAGCAAAGCGCCATAAGGACCTTCTGGAAACTCCTCGTGCATGAGCGTCTCCCAGACGTTTGTGATGTAGCTCAAGTCAGCGGTCATGCCGATTTTTTCCCGCGAAGTATCTTTGTGCAAAGCGATTCCTCCTTTTCTTTACATTTGCGGTTAGTTTAACCAACGCTGCAAGGAAAGAAACCAAGGATCGCAAGGAAGGTGAATGTATGAATCCGCTCGTTTGGATCGTGCTCGGTCTTGGGATGGGGCTTATTGAACTGTTTAGCACGACGTTCGTTCTCATGTGGATCGCGGGTGCCTCTGTGGTGACTGGTTTGCTCGCTTTTTCCATGAAGCAACTCGGGGAACAAACGGCGATCTTTTCGGTTCTCACGGCGCTGCTTCTTCTCTTGACGCGGCCGCTCGTCAAACGCTGGCGGGATAAGAAGTCAGGATTTCAATCGCATATTTCTGAGTTGGTTGGAGAGCGCGGTGTGGTCATTTCGCGCATCGAAGCCGGAAAGACGGGAATGGTGCGCGTCGGCAGTGACGTGTGGAGCGCGCGCTCTGCATCCAGTCAAGATTCATTTGAGCCTGGTCAGTGGGTGGAGATTATGGAAGTGAGAAGTTCACTTTTGGTCGTAGGACCCCGAAAATCCTCCTGAGCGAATGGAGTGATTCATCATGCTTGGTCAAGAAATCGTCCTAATTGTCCTTTTGCTTCTCATCGTCGTCATTGTCCTTCGATCGATTCGCATCATACCGCAACAGCAGATCGCCATTGTCGAGCGACTGGGCAGATATCACCGCTCTCTGTCCGCCGGTATCAACTTGGTCTTTCCCTTTGTGGATCGCATTGTGCGCAAGCTTGATCTAAAGACGCAGCAAGTGAGCATTCCGACGCAAGAGGTCATTACAAAAGACAATGTAAAGATACGTATTGATACGGTTTTTTTCTATACAGTTATCGATCCGAGGCAAGCCACATACAACATTTTTGATTTTGTTCAAGGTATTCAAAACATCACTGCATCCAATATTCGGCAAGTGGTCGGTCACATGGAACTGGATGAAACGCTATCTGGTCGCGACCGTATCAGTTTTGAACTGCGCCAGTCGCTTGACGAGGTGACGGAAACCTGGGGCGTGCGCATTGATCGGGTTGAGGTGGTCGATATCCACCCGCCGATTGAGATCCAGGCGTCAATGGAGAAACAGATGAAAGCGGAACGCGAAAAGCGTGCAAATATCCTGCAGGCAGAGGGTGAGCGACAGGCAGCGATTTTGCGTGCAGAGGGAGAGAAACAGTCGATTATCTTGCGCGCGGAGGCTGACAAAGAAGCGAACATTCGCCAGGCAGAAGGTCTTCAGCAGGCGCTGATTCTTGAGGCGAACGGAAAGGCTGAGAGCTTGCGTTTAATCGCAAACGGTGAGAAGCAGCGCATTCAGATGTTGGTGGAGGCGGGGCTTGATGAGCGTGTCCTCGCGTTTCAGTCATTTGACGCGCTGAGGCAGATGGCACAGGGCACCGCGAGCACTATTTTTGTCCCGACAGACGCGGTCAGCGTCTTGGGGTCGCTCGGCGCGATCGCAAAAGTGTTTCAACCGTCAGCGCCGCCGGTAGTAGAGACCCCAGAATCTTGAGCGAGAGGCGCAGTGCCTCCTCGCGTAAGGAGCGAAAGCTTTGGAATGGACGCGTTTTAAAGAGAAACTCGCGCTGATTCCCGAGCGGCCTGGCTGCTATTTGATGAAGGATGAAGCCGGAAAGGTCATCTATGTAGGTAAGGCCAAGGTGTTGCGAAATCGTGTACGCTCCTATTTCACGGGGAGCCATGATGGAAAAACGCAGCGGCTCGTCTCGCACATTCGGGATTTTGAATACATTGTCACGGATACGGTTTCTGAGGCGCTCGTCCTTGAGTGCAATTTGATCAAACACCATACGCCGCACTATAACATTCTGTTAAAGGATGACAAGACCTATCCCTACATCAAAATCACCCGGGAGCTGCACCCGCGTCTTGAGATTGTACGAAAGGTGCAAAAGGACCGGGCAGCCTATTTTGGCCCGTACCCAAACGGTGGTGCGGCGGCAGAGACGAAACAACTGCTCGACCGCTTGTACCCACTGCGCAAGTGTAAAACATTAAAGCCAAAGGTCTGCCTTTACTATCACATTGGGCAGTGTCTCGCACCTTGTGAGTTTGAGGTAAACGAGGAAGAGTATCAGAAGATTGCCCGTGAGATCAGCGAGTTTTTACAGGGTGGTCACCAGCGAATCACAGATGAACTGACGAAGCGCATGGCCTTGGAAGCAGAGCAGATGAATTTTGAGCGGGCGGCGGAGTTGCGCGATCTGATTGCGCAGATTCACGCTGTGATGGAGACGCAGAAGGTGACGTTGCCTGATCGCGTCGATCGCGACATCTTTGGCTCCTATTCCGATCAGGGGCATCTGAGCATTCAGGTATTCATGATGCGCGGCGGCAAGTTGGTCGAGCGATCTGCGACGGTTTTTGCCAGTTACGGTGACGAGTCGGATGACTTGACGTCTTACATTACGCAGTTTTATCAAGACAATCCGGATATTCCTAAAGAGGTGTGGCTGCCTGAAGGGATTGATCCAACGGGACTCGACGCAATCTTACACGCAAAGGTGTTGACGCCAAAGCGCGGAAAAAAGCATGAACTTGTTGAACTGGCATGCCGCAACGCGCGGATTGCGCTTGAAGAGCGTTTTCGTCTTCTGGAAAAAGACGAGACGCGCACGGTCAATGCGATGCAGGCGCTGGGTGAGACGCTTGGCATCGACACACTCCACCGAATTGAGGCTTTTGACAACTCGAATACACAAGGCACGGATCCGGTCGCCGCGATGGTGGTCTATATCGACGGTCAGGCCGCGCCAAAAGAATATCGCAAGTATAAGATCAAGACGGTGGAAGGTCCTGATGATTATAAGAGCATGCGCGAAGTGATTCGCCGCCGCTATACGCGATTGTTGCGTGAACATCAGCCGCTTCCTGATCTGATCATGGTGGATGGCGGGCGCGGGCAGATCGCTGCAGCGCTTGATGTACTGGAGAATGAACTGTCCATTCAAACGCCTGTCTGCGGTTTGGCAAAAGACGATCGGCACCGCACATCGCAACTGTTTCTTGGCGATGACCCTGAACCGATACGGCTGGATCGAAACGCCCCGGCGTTTCACCTCCTGACGAGAATTCAGGATGAGGTGCATCGTTTCGCGGTAACGTTTCATCGAAACACGCGCGGAAAAAACTCGCTCCACAGTTTGCTTGACGAGATTCCCGGCGTGGGCGAGGCGCGTCGCAAACATTTGCTGCGCCATTTTGGATCGCTTACGGAGATGCGGCACGCACCCATTGAAGAGTTTCGCAAAGCGGGTGTCGGGGATCGCCTGGCAAAAAAAATTATGGCGCATCTGGCGAGTCTTTCGTAAACATGTCAAGCCATTGACATAAGACGCTGTGTATGGTACGTTTCGATCACAACTTCAAACGTTTGTTTTACTCTTATCGAGAGTGGCGGAGGGACTGGCCCTTTGAAGCCCGGCAACCTTCCAGCGCCTATATGGCCTGGATTGGTGCCAATTCCAGCAGGACGCGCATGTGTCCTGAAAGATGAGAGGGTAACCTTGGTAAAAACTGGGCTCCCTCTGTGTGAGGGGGTCCTTTTCGTTATGAAGCAAGAGAGCGTGATGATTGAAATGAACGAGAATCTACAAGGCCATGTCTTCTCAGCACGCGTGCCAGTCGGTGCAGTGGAGCTCGAAAGTGGCGAGGTGTTAAGTGACGTTGTTGTTTATGTCGAGTGGGTCGGCGATCTGTTGCGCCATCGCGAACAGGCGATTCTCTTGTGTCACGCGCTTACAGGTGACGCCCACGCATTTGATACAGCCGAGAAGCCTGGATGGTGGGGGCCGCTGATTGGCGCGGGAAGGGCGCTTGATACGGAGAGTCACGTCGTTCTTTGCATGAATGTCCTTGGCGGATGTTCAGGGACGACTGGGCCGCTCTCGATTTGTGAAACAACGGGTCAATCCTATGCGGGCCAGTTTCCCGAGATTACGATTCGCGATATGGTGCGCGTTCAACACCTCGCGTTACGCTCGCTTGGCGTGACGCGCCTGTATGCCGTCTTAGGCGGGTCGATGGGCGGCATGCAGGCACTGGAGTGGGCGTGCAGTTTCCCATCCTTTGTTAAACATGTCATCGTACTTGCTGCATTGCCTGTGTTTTCGGCCATTGGCATTGGCTATAACGCAGTGATGCGCCAAGCGATTGAACGCGATCCAGCGTTTCAGCAGGGCGATTATGCGCGATATGGCGTTTTTCCTAAAGACGGTCTGACGGTCGCCCGGATGCTTGGCATGATCACGTATCGCACAGCACAGCTGTTTGAAGAGCGTTGCGGGAGATCGATCAGCGAGCAAGGTACTTTTGAAATCGAGCGATACCTTGTCTATCACGGCGAGAAATTGGTCAGACGATTTGACGCCAACAGTTATCTCCGCCTGCTCTCAGCGATGGATGGTCATCATTTGGGGCGCAATCGCGGAACGCTTGCAGATGCGTTTGGGCGCATTACCGCTCGCGTCACCATGGTGGGAATCGAAAATGACCTGCTCTATCCTCCAGATTCAATCAAACAGGCGGTTTGCGCGGCGCGTGAAGCGGGGGTTGACGCGGTTTACCAGGAAATTTCAAGTCCATACGGGCACGACGCATTTTTGCTTGAATTTGATCAGTTGGATGCGATTTTTCGTGACGCGCTTGCGCACGCTGTTCCAAAAAATTCGATTGCGCGCTGAGTTTTCTTAGGTTTAGGGGGTTTTTCAATAATGGCCGATCAACCACGCGTTGTTCGCATTGGGCTTCTCGGGCTTGGCACCGTTGGAGCAGGTGTCGTCAAATCATTAAAGTCAAATCATCAACCGATTTTTGAGAAAACAGGGTGTGATGTGCAGGTTGTTCGCACACTGGTTCGCGACCCTGACAAAGAGCGGGCCGTTCGGATGGATCGCGACACACTTACGACGGATGGACTGGCGATTGTCCGCGACCCTGCGATTGACATCGTGATCGAGGTGATCGGTGGAATCGAGCCTGCCCGCACGCTGATACGCGAAGCGCTGCGCCACGGCAAGCATGTCATTTCAGCAAATAAAGAGTTGATTGCCAAAGACGAGGGCGTCTTGATTGAGTACGCGGAGAAAAATGGACTGCGACTGATGTATGAGGCGAGCGTAGGCGGTGGCATCCCCATTGTGCGCATGGTCGAGACGTACCTGACGGCAAACCGCGTGCACGCGATACGTGGGATTCTAAACGGTACGTGCAACTATATCTTGACTCGCATGGAAGAGGACGGACAGTCCTTTGCTGAGGCCTTGCGCGACGCACAAGCGCTCGGCTACGCAGAGGCAGACCCCGAGAGCGATGTGGAGGGGTTTGACACAGCGTACAAACTGTCGATTTTGGCGAACCTCGCATTTTCTGTGCCATCGAGCGTTTTTAAAATAGACCGCATGGGCATCACAAAGCTTCAGCGTGTGGATTTGGATATCGCTTCGCGCATGGGGTGCACAATCAAACTGATCGGTGAGGCGCGGGTTTCAGAGGACGGCACCGTGGCGCAAAGTGTTTCGCCAAGAATGATTCCGCGCACAGATTCGCTGGCAACCGTGCGCGATGTGTTCAATGCCGTGACGATTACGGCGGATGTGGTAGGCGAACTCTCTTTTATGGGACGGGGGGCAGGCGAACTGCCGACGGCCAGTGCCATCATTGAGGATTTGACGGAGATTTTGCGCAACCCAACGCCAAACGGTCGCCGCGATCAAGACAGGAGAATTGTGAAACAAGGCGAAGGCGGTGATCATGCGCTTTATGACACAGACTCGCCGCGCCTCACTCAGGGATACATACGCATGACTGCGTCTGATTGGATGCTTGATCACCTGGTTGGGCATGCGCAGGATGTTCGTGTTTTATCAAATACAGTCGGGATTGCCCGCACTGATGTCTCGTATTGTTTTGTCAGGGGCATGCCCGAATGCGCCTGGAAAGAGTTGATGGCTCATGATTCACTGCAACTCGCCATACCGTATGATGGGGTGTGGCCGCCCCTTAACAGTGTGGCGGTTGAGCAAAAGGAAGCGCAGATTCAGCGCCGCGCCTGAGCTTTGCAGGAATCTGCTGTGTTTTCTTGACAGTTGCTTTCGACAATCGCTACAATCATCCATGTAACGGTACACTGAGCGGTCGCTCGGCAGAGAGGGGGCGTTGATTTGGCAAGTGTGCCAGTCAACCGCGATTATTTATTTCGCAGGCTTCATACGTTGTCAGGTGTTGTTCCGGTTGGCCTGTTTTTGATTGAGCATTTGATTACCAACTCGACTGTGACGATGGGGGCAGGCGCGTATAATGCGGCTGTCAATACAATTCAACATATTCCCTACTTACATGCGGTTGAATTTTTGTTTATCTTCCTGCCGCTTATTTACCACGGGGTGTTCGGCTTGTATGCCGCATATACTTCGGGCTATAACGCGGTTCAATACTCCTGGATTCGCAACCGTATGTTTGCACTGCAGCGCATCACGGGCGTTATAACGTTTATTTTTATTGTGTACCATCTCTGGACAACCCGTTTCAGTGGAAATGCACCGAGCTTTTCCTATGTGCACCATCTCGTGAGTCAACCGTTTACGTTTTGGTTCATGATCATCGGCGTCGTGTCTGCGACGTTTCATTTTGCCAATGGCATGTGGTCGTTTCTGGTGCACTGGGGCTTTACGGTTGGCGCGCGCGCGCAGCGCGTATCTGCGATTGTCATGATGGCGCTTTTCTTGATTTTGGCGTTTATGGGTGTTGACTCAATCATTACGTTTGCGTACGCGGCGTGACTGTTTTTTGACTGCACAAGGTATTGGAGGAATCGAGATGGCATCGCAACGGATGATCGTTGTTGGCGGCGGACTTGCAGGGCTTATGGCGACGATCAAAATCGCAGAATCTGGAACGTCCGTCGACCTGTTCTCGATCGTTCCCGTCAAACGGTCTCACTCGGTGTGCGCTCAGGGTGGGATCAACGGAGCGGTTAACACCAAAGGTGAAGGAGACTCACCTTGGGAGCATTTTGATGACACGATTTATGGCGGTGATTTTCTCGCCAATCAACCGCCTGTTCTCGGTATGTGCGAGGCGGCACCAGGTATTATCCATCTTCTTGACCGCATGGGCGTCATGTTCAATCGCACGCCGGAGGGACTACTCGATTTTCGGCGTTTTGGCGGCACCAAACACCATCGGACGGCGTTTGCCGGTGCGACGACGGGTCAGCAGCTTCTCTATGCACTTGATGAACAGGTGCGCCGCTACGAGGCGGCAGGGCTTGTCAATAAGTACGAGGGATATGAATTTATCTCTGCGGTGATCGATGATGAGCAGATTTGCCGAGGAATAGTCGCGCAGAATTTGCGCTCAATGGAGATTAAGGCGTTTCGCGCGGACGCTGTGATTCTCGCAACTGGTGGACCGGGTATCGTGTTTGGTAAAAGCACAAACTCAGTCATCAACACAGGCACGGCTGCCTCTGCCGTCTATCAACAGGGCGTCACATATGCGAACGGCGAGTTTATTCAGATTCACCCGACAGCAATTCCCGGCGATGACAAACTGCGCCTGATGTCCGAATCAGCGCGCGGTGAAGGTGGTCGCGTGTGGACTTATAAGGATGGAAAACCTTGGTATTTCCTCGAAGAAAAATATCCAGAGTATGGTAATCTCGTGCCGCGGGATATCGCGACACGGGAAATTTTCTCTGTCTGCGTAGACCAGAAGCTTGGGATCAACGGAGAGAATATGGTGTATCTCGACGTTTCACATATCCCGGCGTCTGTGTTGAATGTAAAACTTGGCGGAATCCTTGAAATCTATGAGAAGTTTGTCGGCGACGATCCGCGCAAGGTTCCCATGCGTATCTTCCCGGCTGTGCACTATTCTATGGGCGGAATCTGGGTCGATTATGAGCAGATGACGAACATACAAGGACTGTTTGCCTGCGGTGAATGTGACTATCAGTACCACGGGGCGAATCGACTTGGCGCAAACTCGCTTCTTTCTTCTATTTATGGAGGAATGATCACAGGTCCGTCTGCGCTCCGCTACGCAAAAGGGTTGCGCAAAGGCGCTGATCAGGTTTCTTCGACGGTTTACGAGGCGGCGGAAAAGCGGGAACAGGAGAAGTACGACAGCATCCTGGCGATGCGCGGAACGGAGAACCCCTATGTGATTGGTCGAGAACTCGGCCAGTGGATGACGGATAATGTGACGGTTGTTCGCTATAACGACCGATTGAAAAAGACGGATGAAAAAATTCAAGAGTTGATGGAGCGCTACAAGAACATCAACATGGCAGACACGTCCCGCTGGCAGAATCAAATGGCGCCTTATACGCGTCAGTTGTGGAACATGCTGGAATTGGCGCGCGTGATGACCATTGGCGCGCTCCTGCGCAATGAGAGCCGTGGCGCTCACTATAAGCCTGAGTTTCCCAATCGAGACGACGAAAACTTCTTAAAAACAACGATGGCAGACTGGACGCCAGAGGGCCCGCGCATCACGTATCAAGATGTTGACGTTTCTTTGATTCGACCGCGCGAGCGACGCTATGACGTCAGCAAGGAGGCGACGGTGTAATGGCAATTTCAGAACAGGAAGCCACAGAGAAACGTTCGTCAAAGACCGTGCGATTTGTCATTGAAAGACAAGAGTCGGCGGAAGCGCAACCCTACACAGAGGAATTTGAAATCGCTTGGCGGCCAGGGATGAACGTGATTGCGGCACTTATGGAAATTCAACGCAATCCGGTCAACGCAAGCGGTCAGGAGACAAAACCAGTCACGTGGGAATCGAACTGTCTGGAAGAAGTTTGCGGCGCATGCACGATGGTGATCAATGGAAAACCGCGCCAGGCATGCTCGGCGCTTGTCGACAAGTTGACGCAACCAATCGATCTAAAGCCCATGCGCACCTTTCCGGTGGTCCGCGATTTGGTGGTCAATCGCTCACGCATGTTTGATATTCTCAAGCGTGTCAAGGCGTGGGTTCCAATCGACGGAACGTACGATCTTGGACCGGGTCCGCGCATGGCTGAGTCGGAGCGGCAGTGGGCCTATGAACTTTCTAAATGTTTTACGTGTGGCTCATGTGTAGAAGCTTGCCCGAACGTCAATGAAAAAACAGGCTTTATCGGGGCGTTTGCGATATCGCAGGCGCGACTCTTTAACACCCATCCGACAGGTTCCATGCATAAAGATGAACGGCTTGAGGCGCTGATGGATGAAGGTGGGATTCACGAGTGTGGAAACTCACAAAACTGTGTCCAGGTTTGTCCGAAGGGAATCCCGCTTACAACATCGATTGCGGCGATGAACCGCGATGTCAACAGGCACGCATTCTCCAGTTGGTTGAAGAAATAAACGTCTTTTGAGACAAAAAAGGTCCTTCGCGCGAAGGACCTTTTTTATTTACAACAGAATGCAGGGAAACTGTCTGTGCACAGGTTCAATCAGTTTCGCTTGGGTTGCCACAAGTCGGCAAGACCGTCGCCAAGGTAGTTGAAGCCAAGAACAGAAATCGCAAGTGTCAGACCCGGAAAAATGGCGAGCCAGGGTGCTGTTGTGATGTACCCTTGTGCTGTATGCAGCATGGCGCCCCAACTCGCGGCTGGAGGTTGTACACCGAGTCCAAGGTAGCTGAGTCCAGCTTCTGCAACGACACCGCTTGCGAGACCGAGCGTTGCCTGGACGATGATTGGCGTGAGGATGTTTGGAAGGATGTGAACGACGAGAATTCGTGTGGTTCCGGCGCCGACTGTGATCGCGGATTGAACATATTCGGAACGTTTCTGCACGAAAACCTGTGCGCGGACAATGCGGACAAATCCCGGAATAAATCCAAAGCCAATGGCGATCATCGCATTTCCAAGCCCACTGCCAAGCACTGCCCCGATGACGAGAGCGAGGATGAGAAAAGGAAAGGATTGAATGGAGTCCATCACGCGCATGACAAACCACTCATCAAACGCTCCTCCGATGTAGCCTGTCAAAAGTCCGATGAGAATACCAAAAAAAAGCCCGATGCCAACAGAGGCTGCAGATACTTCGAGTGAGGTGCGAGCGCCATAGAGAATGCGTGAGAACAAGTCGCGTCCCAGTTCATCCGTACCAAACCAGTGTGCGCCAGAAGGAGGTTGAAGAAGCGCCATGAAATTGATTTGATTTGGCGGATAAGGGGCGAGAATGGGTGCAAATACACCGGCGACGACCATGAGCAGCACGATGAGTGCACCAATCATAAAGGATGGATTACGCACCATGCGCTCAAGTGTGCGGTTTTTGCGCCTTTTTTTTAATGGCACAGGCGTCTCGGCAGGTGTGATGGTTTCTGTGGAAATATTCACCATGCTCTATCCTTCCCCTCGCGTAATGCGAATCCGCGGGTCAATGAAACCATAACACAGATCTGTCGCGAGATTGACGAGAATGACGAGAAGGGCGGCAACGAGTGCGCTTCCTTGGATCGTCGTGTAGTCGCGGCTAAAAATCGCGTTGACTAAAAGACTTCCGAAACCTGGAAGTGAAAAGATGGTCTCAGTAATGACAAGACCGCCAAGAAGACCTGCGATTTGTAAGCCGCTCTGTGTAATAACAGGTACGAGCGCATTCTTCAAGGCGTGTCGCAGGATGACCCTGTAACCGCGTATTCCTTTTGCGCGCGCTGTGCGTACAAAGTCTGCGTCGAGCACCTCTGCGAGGCTTGCTCGCGTCATGCGCAACAATACGGCCGCCTCGCGAATACCCGTTGCGAGTACCGGAAGAAACATCGACTGCAGATTCTGGCCGACGTTTTGTGTCAGTGGAACATAACCTGACGATGGGAAAATATGAAAACGAACAGTAAATGCGAGAAGTAACATGATGCCAAGCCAAAAGGGTGGGATGGAAAGCCCGAGCGATGTCGCAAATGCGGCGACAAGATCGGCAAACTTCCCGCGTTTGATGGCGGACAGGATGCCGAGCGGGAGCGCAATGATCACAGCAAACAGGAACGTTCCGATCGCCAACTCAATGGTCACTGGCAAACGCTGTCCAATAAGCGTTGCCACGGCAATTTGATTGGAGAGTGACAATCCCAAATTCCCGTGAAGAACATTGCCTACCCAGTCCAGGTACTGCACGATCAATGGTTTGTTCAGCCCCAGCTGTTCGCGCAATGCCGCGACCGCTCCAGGTGTTGCATCCTGCCCGAGAATGACGCGGGCAGGATCACCTGGAATAAGGTGAATCAGACTGAAGACCATGACGCTGACCAGAAAGAGGACGGGTAGCGTGAGAAGAATTCGTCGCGCGAGGAAGCTACCCATCAGAACACGTCCTTATGACAACGTTGCAACGCGAATCAATCCGTCTGGCACATAGTTGAAACCATGGATGGATGAATTGAACGCTAGAACGTTGTTTGGATGGTACAAGAAGATGTACGGAGAATCGTGGTTGATGATCGCGACGGCTTGTTCATAGAGATTGGCCCGCTGCGTCATGTTGGTGACGGACCGCGCTTTATTGAGGAGCGCGTCGACTTGCGGATTGCTGTATCCCGATGCGTTCAAAGGCCCACCCGTATAGTAGAAGGAGTAGATGTCTTGGTCTGGATCAAGGCGTCCACTCCAGCCGAGTGCGAGTGCCTGGAAGTTTCCGTCTGATGAGTTGTTCAAGAGCGTCCCGAAATCAAGCTGTTGGATATTCATTTTGATGCCATAGGGTTGAAGCATCGCCTGCATCACTTCTGCGAGTTGTACGCTGATGGGACTGTTGGCCGTTTGCAATGTGAATGTAAAGCCGTGAGCTTCGCCACCGCGCTTGAGCAGCGCACGAATTTGCGCAGGATTGACCTTCGGTGGGGTGTCTTCCGCTTTGCGATAGACGGGTGATGACGCACCAAAAGGACTGTAGCCGGGGCTCGCTGATCCTTTGAGTACTGCGTTTACGAGCGCTTGGCGGTCGATTGCGTAGTTGACAGCTTCGCGCACATAGAGATTTGTGAATGGTTTTGCCTTTACGTTGAGATATACACCTTGATAGCCAAAACTTGGTTTGTTGATCACTGTGTAACCAGGCGTTTTAGCGAGTGTCGCAATCTGTTGGGGTGGCACGGTGTCGATGATTTGGACTTCATTTGATTGCAGGTTCAAGAGTTCGACATTTGGATCAGTGAAAATTTTATAGACGACTTTTTGGAAATGGGGCAATCCTTTCATCCAATAGTGCGGGTTTTTGACAAGCGTGATGCTTGATCCGGGAATGTGCGATACAAACTCGTAAGGTCCCGTCCCGACAGGGTGATTGAGGAAGTTTGCGCCTTCTTTTCTGACTGCAGTCGGAGAAACCATCATTCCGGCGCGGCCGGACAACACGTTAAGAAGTGGGCTGAACGGCTTTGACAGCTGGATCGTCAACTTATATGGACCATCGACGACAACCTTTGAGATGAGCGACAAGGAACTGTGGCGCGGTGAGATTTTAAGCATGTCGCGTGCGAGATTGAACTGAACTGCAGCGGCATTAAACGGCGTTCCGTCTTGAAACTTGACGCCTTTGCGCAGCGTGATGTTGTAGGTCAGTCCGTTTTTAGAGACAGTTACACCCGTTGCGAGATCATTTTGCAATTTTCCAGCAGCGTTGATCGTAAAGAGTGAGTCATAGATGTTGACCATGACTTGACGATCGACCAAGGCGCTAGAGAGGCTGGGATCGAGTTTTGGTGGATCTGCACTGAGTCCAATCGAGAGTGTTGAAAGTGCGCTTGTGCGCAACGCAGAAGCGTGGTGGGCGGTGTGTGTTGCTGTGCTAGCAAAGACCGGGAAGCTTGTGGTGAGCGAGAGTACGGTCGCCGCAGCGGCAATGCCTGCACGCTTGCTGTACATCGTTGGTCGTTTCATCGTGGACCCCCTATTGATGATGTATTCTATGCTTTCTGTTGGTTCTGGTAAAAAGATAGCATAGAATTCGCGAATTTGTCCAAACAATATTACGAGAATGGACAAGATTTATAACAAAATGACCGTATTGCGTATCTTTGCAGAAAAGGGATGAAGGTTGCCCATTCTGCGCGAGTTCCTGCACGCAAGAATTTCGGTCCTCATACAATACCGTAACTGTATCCCTGCACCTTGTGCTTGATGGATAATTGCAAGGAGGGATAGCGCCAGTGTCAGCGGGAAGAGATTACCGCATGAAATCGCTGCTGACCATACGAGAACGAGAGGTCTTTGAGTTACTGGTTCAGGATAAAACGACTCGAGAAATCGCGGAAATCTTGTACATCAGCGAAAAGACCGTGCGGAATCATATCAGCAATGTGAGATGGTCACTGGGGTGTGATGTACTGTGATTTTAGTCCCATCTCGTGTGAATTCTTCAATCTATGTTGCGCAAAGAGGTCTTGTGTAGGAAGGACATAGAAAACTTAGCCGAGCGTTCTCTTGACGACAACATGTATCCGGGCTATGATATCGACGGTGATGAATATTGACGCTTATAAATATCGTAGATTGTGAAAAGGAGCGTCAATATCGAGAAAGGGGGGGTTGGTTTGATTGAACATGGTTCAAAGGTAGACTTGAGTCATGAACTGCTGCTCGCCAGATTGAATGCGCTCGCGGACAAAAGTCGATTTCAGATTATGCAGATCATGGCAAACGGTGCGATCGGATCGTGTTGTGACCGCATTGCGGCGTATGAAAACGGCTATTGTGTCGCGGATGTGGTGACAGAGACGGGTCTTTCGCAACCCACCGTGTCCCACCATTTGAAGGCGCTTGAAAAAGTGAATCTGGTACGGCGAGAGGTGCGTGGCCCATGGACATGCTATTTTCCCAATTCAGAAGCGCTCGAAGAGGTTTTGCACGCATTGCGCGCCTCGTTGCTTTCAAAGCATGTGGAGCTAGATGAGAAAGGGGAGCATACTTCGCCTTTGTCAGATGCAATTTTTGACGCCGGGAAACGCTGTGCTGAATTGAAGAAAGGATGTTGTCTGTGAACGGGTAGCATGGTTTTTCGCGCGCTGCCCATTTTGTTTGGTCGCTGATACGATCCTTCTTACGTCCGATATTCTAAGGAGTTCTTGCATGATCTATCTTTCTATTGGAGTTTTTATCGTTACGCTACTTTTTGTCATTTGGCAACCGCGCGGGTTATCCATTGGCTGGAGCGCGTTTGGAGGGGCCATTCTCGCTTTGTTGCTTCATATCGTGACAATTTCAGATGTAGTCGTTGTCACATCGATAGTCTGGGATGCGACGCTCGCATTTGTTGGCATCATCATCTTTTCAACCGTTCTTGATCGCATCGGTTTTTTTGAATGGGCCGCTCTCAAAATGGCGGTTGCCGCAAAGGGAGATGGAAGAAAAGTATTTTTCTTTGTCATCTTGCTCGGGGCGATCGTCTCAGCGTTTTTTGCCAATGACGGGGCTGCGCTCATTCTCACGCCGATCGTGCTTGAAAAGGTTAAACTACTTAAATTTGATATGAAACGAATGCTTCCCTTTATCATGGCAAGCGGCTTTATCGCAGATACCACGTCGCTTCCATTTGTGACATCAAACCTCGTAAACATCGTCTCAGCGGATTATTTTCATCTGGGCTTCGTGACCTATCTTCTGCATATGGTGATACCCGATCTCGTCTCGCTTTTTGCAAGCATGCTCTTTTTGTATCTGTATTTTAGGAGAGACATCCCGGCGACATACCGTCCCAGCGATCTTCCTGACCCGCACCATGCGATTGTCCATGAGGGCATGTTCAAGGCGTCGTGGGTAATCCTTATTTTTTTGCTCGTGGGCTACATTCTCACAGAATTGCTGCACATCCCTGTATCATCCGTCGCAGGACTTATCGCGATTGTTTTTCTCATCGCAGGCGCGCGCGCAAGAGTCATTCAACCGTGGCGCGTGATCAAGGATGCGCCGTGGGCGATCGTCGTTTTCTCCATCGGAATGTACGTGGTGGTATATGGATTAAGGAATGCTGGATTGACGGCGCTTCTTGGTCACGTCATTCGCGCCAGCGCGCAAGGCGGTCTCTTTGCGGGAACGGTTGCCACAGGATTTATTGCCGCGATCCTCTCTTCTGTAATGAACAACATGCCAACGGTGATGATCGACGCGCTTGCCATCCACGCCTCTGGCGTAACTGGAGTGATGCAACACGCGTTGATATACGCCAATGTGATCGGGTGTGATCTCGGACCTAAAATTACGCCAATTGGATCGCTTGCAACGCTTCTCTGGCTTCACGTTCTTCGCCAGAAAGGTATCACCATCTCTTGGGGCCGATATTTTCGCACGGGACTTTTGCTCACCGTCCCTACACTGTTTGTCACGCTGTCAGGACTTTATGCGTGGATGCTAATCATTCACTAGCATGCGGAGGGATGTTCATGTCAAAAAAAATGGTTTACTTTTTATGCACAGGAAATTCGTGCCGGAGTCAGATTGCAGAAGGATTCGCGCGCCACTTTGGCGGCGATGCGTGGATCGTTCACAGTGCTGGCGTGGAGTCGCACGGACTCAATCCGCGCGCGGTTGCGGTGATGAAAGAGGCAGGCATTGACATCTCATCGCACACGTCAAAATTGATTGATGATGAGATTCTAAGTCGCGCGGACTACGTGATTACGCTTTGCGGCGATGCGGACGAACGCTGTCCCTTGACGCCGCCTCACGTGAAGCGTCTGCATTTTGGATTTGAGGACCCTGCGAAAGCCACTGGTTCTGAAGAAGAGATCATGGCCAAGTTTCGAGAGGTGCGCGATGCGATTCGCGATCGCATTGAGGCGTTTATGAAAGAGACGGTGTAATCCCTCGACAAAACGATAAAAAGCGCGCCATCAGGGATGGTTTCCCGTCCTTGCGGCGCGCTTTTTATCTACGAGATTTCGTGCATGCAATCTCGCGCTATGGCAGGTAGATGCTTCCGCCGGACTTTCGAAACTCGCTCGCTTGTGCAGCCATTCCGACGGCAATCGCCTCATCTTCTTGTATTCCCAAATTCTCCGCATACTCGCGTATATCTTGGGTGATTCGCATGCTGCAAAATTTCGGTCCGCACATGGAGCAAAAATGAGCGGTTTTGGCAGGTTCTGCGGGTAGCGTCTCATCGTGAAAGGCGATGGCGCGCTGCGGATCAAGGGATAGATTGAATTGATCCCGCCAGCGAAACTCAAAGCGCGCCTTTGAAAGCGCATCGTCACGCTGTTGCGCACGCGGGTGCCCTTTTGCCAGGTCTGCCGCGTGTGCGGCAATTTTGTAGGTGATGACACCTTCTTTGACGTCATCCTTATTCGGCAGGCCCAGATGTTCTTTTGGCGTCACATAGCAGAGCATGGCTGTCCCAAACCAGCCGATCATCGCGGCGCCGATCGCGGATGTGATGTGGTCATACCCCGGCGCGATGTCCGTTGTCAGTGGCCCCAGTGTGTAAAATGGCGCTTCATGGCACACCTCAAGTTGGCGATCCATATTTTCTTTGATCTTATGCATCGGGACGTGGCCTGGGCCCTCGATCATCACTTGCACATCGTGTTTCCAGGCGATTTTCGTAAGTTCCCCGAGCGTTTCAAGCTCTGCAAACTGCGCCTCGTCGTTAGCGTCGGCGATTGAACCTGGACGCAGGCCATCGCCGAGAGAAAAGGATACGTCATAGGTTTTCATAATTTCGCAGATCTCTTCAAAATGTGTATAGAGAAAACTCTCCTGATGATGAGCCAAACACCAGGCGGCCATGATCGAGCCGCCACGCGATACGATCCCTGTCACACGCTTTGCCGTGAGAGGGATATAGCGAAGCAAGACACCCGCGTGAATCGTAAAGTAGTCCACGCCTTGTTCAGCCTGTTCGATCAGCGTGTCGCGATAAATTTCCCAGGTAAGCGCCGCGGCCTCGCCATCGACTTTTTCAAGCGCCTGATAAAGAGGGACGGTTCCGATTGGCACGGGTGAGTTGCGAATGATCCACTCGCGCGTTGTGTGAATGTTTTTGCCTGTGGACAAATCCATCACCGTATCCGCACCCCAGAGTGTCGCCCATTTCATTTTTTCGACCTCTTCATCAATCGACGACGCGACAGCTGAGTTTCCAATATTCGCGTTGATTTTGACGTGAAAGTTGCGACCGATGATCATCGGCTCACTCTCGGGGTGGTTGATGTTTGCGGGGATGATCGCGCGGCCTTCTGCCACTTCTTTGCGAACCACTTCAGCGTCGATCCCTTCGCGAATGGCGATAAACTCCATCTCCGGCGTGATGATCCCCTGTTTGGCATAATGCATTTGTGTCACTGTTTTTCCGGATTTTGCGCGAAGGGGGTTTCGCTTTAAGCCGGGAAAGGTTTCGCGTGCGTCGGGCGCAGTGTTTTTCAAGCCGTTATCTACAGGAAGAACCGTTCGACCTGTATATTCTTCCACATCGTTTCGCTCAAGAATCCACGGACGCCGCAGTGCGGGCAAACCCTTTTTGAGATCAGTGACTCGCTCCGTGTCCGTATACGCTCCGCTTGTATCATAGACGCGAAGCGGCTCGTTCTTATGATTTCCTGATCGATCTTGTGAATCGCTGAGCGAAATTTCGCGCATGGGGACGCGCAGATCCTCCCTTGATCCACTCGCATAAATTTTTTTGCTGCATGGGAAAAATTCGATTTCATCAGCCAAGAGATTGTGCCTCCCTCGTGTTATTTGGGAAATAGGTTGTATTGTGTGCCGCACGAAAACGAAAAAGACCGCCAAGACAGCGTGGCGGTCTGCACAGCAAAATGTGTGCAATAAAAATTCCTACGCTGGCATTATCCAGATCAGGTTGACGGTCGGCGACTCCTTCGCCCTCTCAGCCCGGTTTGCCGAGCTCCCGTTGATCGATTGAATTGTAGGTTCAGCATAGCACTGAAACTAGTTAAAAACAATGACACATTGGATGCGAAACGGTCATTGCTTTTTTGCCAGCTTGTCGCCTATGATGAGTCTAAGGGATCCCTGTTACGAGATGGAGCAAGTGTAAAATTTCATAGGTAAAGAAAAGGTGTTCACCAATGACGCGGCTGGTTTAGCATGGTTTGTCTGTCAACGGGTGAACGTAAAAGTGATGGTTCAACTTTTCTTGAACCTCCTTTAAAAGGGGAAACCGGTTAAAGTCCGGTGCGGTCCCGCCACTGTAATGGTGAGCCTCGATCATCGATCTCTGAGTGTGCTCGGGATGATGGTCGCTGTGCTGTGAACCTGAGCCAGATGACCTGCCTTTTTCTAAAAACGCCCGCGAACAGTTTGCAGGTGAAGGTGTCCCTTCACCATTTGCATGCTTTTGCAAACCTACGGTTGATAGGTTGGGTGTTTGTGAGCGGGTTTTCTCGCGTACAAGCACGCTATGCCAATCATAGGGTGCTTGTTTTTATGTGCACGGCAAAGGGAGAGTAAAGCGAATGGAGCGACCGCGCATCGTTATCGCGGGTACGAACAGCGGGGCAGGAAAAACAACGGTAACACTGGGTTTGCTTTCTGCTTTCATGAAGCGTCAAATGGTGGTTCAAGGTTTCAAGGTGGGGCCTGATTATATTGATCCGAGCTATCACACAGCGCTGACAAAGCGGCCTTCGCGCAATCTCGATCCATGGATGATGGGGCAAGATGCGATGCGTGAAGTGTTTATGCGTGGAAGTAAAGATGCGGATCTCTCTGTGATCGAAGGTGTCATGGGGATGTATGACGGCAAGGATCCACTGGAGAATACGGGAAGTACGGCCGATGTGAGCGTCCTCTTAAAAGCGCCCGTGATCCTTGTCGTCCATGTCTCAAGCATGGCGCGCAGCGCGGCTGCAGTGGTTCTTGGCTTTCAGAAGCTCGATCCAAGTGTTCATCTCGCAGGCGTGATCGTCAATCACGTAGGAAGCAAAGGACACTATGAACTGGTGAAAGCGGCGATTGAACAGGTATGCGCGGTGCCGGTGGTTGGCTATCTCACAAAACAGGAATCCTTGCAGGTTCCCGAGCGTCACTTGGGCCTCATCCCGGCTCTTGAGCGCGGCGAGTTGAATGGACTATTTGACGCACTGGCAGACGCTGTTGAAAAGACAGTCGATATTGAGCGCATCTTGCAGATTGCGCAGGCTGCGCCACCGCTCGCTGCGGTTGAGCCAATTCTGTTTCGCGGAGAAAAGCGCGCGGCCGCGACGGTGATTGCCGTCGCACGCGATCGCGCCTTTAACTTCTATTATCCTGAGAATCTCGAGCTGCTTTCTTGGTATGGCGCAACGCTTCTTGAGTTTCGCCCGCTTGAGGGAGAACCGATCCCGGAGACGGCGTGCGGTGTATACATCGGCGGCGGCTTTCCTGAGGAGTACGCGCACGAACTGAGCCAAAAGGACGCTGTGCGCGAGAGCTTTCAGCGCGCAGTTCAGTGCGGCATGCCACTTTTTGCAGAGTGTGGCGGTTTTATGTACCTGGCGGATCAATTGATCGACCGCGCTTCAGAACCGCACGCCATGGCAGGGATTCTGCACATGGAGATCGCCATGCAATCGCGTCTCGCCGCGCTTGGCTACCGCGAGGTGACCGCATGCAGGGACACGCTGCTGCTAGAGTGCGGTGAGCACGCGCGGGGACACGAGTTTCACTATTCGACCGCTGTGCGAAAAAGCGAGGAGTCCTGGCCATTTGCCTACGAGGCCACAGGGCTTCGCGGTACACAGCGCGATGGATATGCCCATGGCAATCTGCTTGCTGGGTACACCCACCTCCATTTCGCGTCAAATCCGCAAATGGTTGAACGTTTCATCGCGCGGTGCGCAGCGTGGAAACGTGATGCAGTCACTGAAAAGGAGCAGACGCTTTGATTTGAACTGGCGGTGCGCAAAAAATCTTTGCCGATGGCTGCACGGGGGTGAATCGAGTTTTGGCAAAGAGTTTGATGGTGGTGGGGACGTCGTCCAATGTCGGGAAAAGTGTGTTGTGCACGGCGCTCTGCCGCATCCTCGCACAGGATGGTCATCGCGTGGCACCATTTAAATCGCAGAATATGTCGCTTAATTCGGCCGTGACGCCATCGGGGCGTGAAATCGGTCGCGCCCAAGCGGTACAGGCTGCCGCGTGTGGAATTTTACCCAGTGAACATATGAATCCGGTTCTTTTAAAGCCGATGAGTCACACGTTATCCCAAGTGATCCTTCAGGGGCGAGTCTATGAGACGAAATCGGCGCGTGCGTACTTTGCAGAGAGAACCGGAGAAATCTGGAATGCGGTTGTCGAGAGCTTTCGCGAACTGGAACGTCGCTACGATGTGCTGGTGATTGAAGGGGCCGGCAGTCCTGTCGAGATGAATCTCAAAGCGCGCGACATCGCCAATATGCGCACAGCAGAACTCGCTGACGCGGCGGTGCTTCTTGTGGCGGACATTGATCGCGGGGGAATTTTTGCATCCGTTGTCGGCACGATGCACCTGTTGACAGAGCAGGAGCGGTCCCGGGTCAAAGGAATTGTCGTCAACAAGTTTCGCGGCGACCCCTCACTTTTTGAAGATGGCGTACGCATGCTTGAGGCCTATACTGGCGTGCCAGTCCTTGGCGTTCTTCCTTATCTGCGCGAGATTGGCATAGAAGAAGAAGATTCGGTTGCGCTTGAGGAGGGGCGCTATCGGCTGCCGCAGTTGCCGCAGGATGCGAGGGAGTGCGTGAAGGTGGCCATCCTGGAGCTTCCGCACCTTTCTAATTTTACGGATTTTGACCCGCTGTTTCTCGAGCCTGGTGTGCACGCCTATTTTTGTCGGCAACCGGCGGATGTGGCAGACGCCCACGTCGTGATTCTCCCCGGCTCAAAAAATACGGTCGATGATCTGTTGTGGCTGCGCGCCAACGGCTTTGAAGGAGTGATTCGCCAAAGGCGCGCCGCCGGTGCATTTATCGTCGGAATTTGTGGCGGCTATCAGATGTTAGGTGAGGAGATTCGCGACCCGGAGGGCCAGGAATCAAAGATCGGGCGAGTCGTCGGGCTCTGCGAACTCCCCATTGTGACGACGCTTGCACGGGAGAAAACGACCGTGCTCACGCGCGGGCAGGCTGCAGGCATGTTTGCAACGATTCCGCTTTCTGGCTATGAGATTCACATGGGGCAGACGGTATCAGTCAAGGCGCACCAACCTTTCGCGCGGGTTCGGACAGGCGCGGATGGTGTGTGGCGGGACGATGGGGCGTTTAGCGCGGACAGTTCGGTGATGGGGACGTATCTGCACGGCATTTTTGACAATGATGCGTTTAGGCGTGCGTGGCTTTCTGCGGTGCGACTGCGCTTTGAATTGCGAGCGCCTGAAGATTCTTTTGTAGCGATGACGGATCATCGATCCAAGGCGATCGATCGACTCGCAGCGACGGTGCGTGAGCATCTTGATATGCAGTCGCTTTACCAACTATTGCTCAGAGAGGAAGACGAGTGATGAAAATTTACACGCGCGGTGGAGATCGCGGAAAGACTGCACTGATCGGAGGTGCGCGGCGGTTTAAAGATGACGCGCGCGTGGAGGCGTATGGCGCAGTCGATGAGGCGGGATCGTTTCTCGGGCTCGCCGCCAGTTGGCTGGAGCAAGAGGGGCAACGCGATCTCATCGATTTACTCATACAGATTCAACAAACCCTCTGGGATGTCGGTGCGGATCTTGCTGCACCTTCTTCCGAAAAGTACACCTTTCGAACGTCGGAAGATGCGGCGGAGCGAATTGAGCCGTTGATCGATCAATACAAGGAAGAGGCAGATGCTGTGAAGCGCTTTATTCTGCGCGGTGGAACGGTTAGCGCATCTGCGCTGCAGGTTGCCTGCACGGTCGTGCGAAGAGCCGAACGCCGTACCGTGAGTCTGATGCAGCAGGAAGAGATTCATCAACCCGCGCTGCGCTATCTCAATCGGCTGTCGGATCTCCTGTTTGTGCTGGCACGTGCGGTAAATGCGCGCGCAGAGAAAAAAGAGGTGGAGTATATCCATAGCACAGAGGTGTTTCGTGACTAGGGGATGCTGGAAAAACTGACAGATTGATTTTTGGGGGAACGTGTGCCGTGAATCTGCCGCTGTTTGCGACACTCAGTCTGCTGCTTGACCGCATGGTCGGTGATCCGCGGTTTCTAATTCACCCCGTCGTGCTGATGGGAAGGGTTATCCGCTTCATGGAGCGGCGCATGAACCATTGGCAGACGGAACATGACCGAATTCTTCGCATCAAAGGCATGATTCTTGCGGTCACGGTAACTGGCCTCGCATATGTCACGACGTACTTGATCTGCAAAATGGCTTGGACATTTTCGCCGCTGGTGGGTGATTTTGTAAATCTTTGGTTGATCTCAACGACAATCGCGTGGAAAGGACTGAATCGCGCGGGCGGCGAGGTGTACGATGCGCTTACGGCGCAAGGCCTTGAAGCGGGAAGAAAAGCGGTCAGCATGATTGTCGGTCGTGACGCTGCGCAAATGAGCGAGCCGGAAGTGGTCAGGGCGACGGTTGAGACGCTTGCTGAAAATGTAGTGGATGCCATCGTTTCTCCAGTGTTTTTTGCGGCGCTAGGTGGGGCACCGCTCGCGCTTGCCTATCGGGCGGTAAACACCCTTGATTCGATGGTGGGATACAAGAATGAACGTTATCGGGCGTTTGGCTTTGCATCCGCGCGACTTGATGATGTTCTGAATTATCTTCCCGCTCGCGTGACGGTTGTCTTGCTTTACGGTGCGCTGCTAGGCAAACGGTATACAGCCAACCGCGCCTGGCGTGTGATGCGAAGGGATGCGCGCTGTCATCCAAGTCCGAATAGCGGTTATCCTGAATCCATGGTGGCAGGAGGGCTTTCGATTCAATTAGGAGGGCTAAATTATTATGGCGGTATACCTTCGCAGCGAGCCTTTATGGGCGATCCAATCCGCCCGCTCACACCAGAGCGAATTCGCGAGACGATGCGCATTGTCGAGGGGACCGGGTGGATACTGTTTAGCCTCTCAGGGGTGATCGCGCTTTTGGTGACGGTGTTGGCAGACAAGTTTTGATGGGAGGATATGTGAGATGCATGGCGGGAGGGTCTATGAGTATGTGGAGCAGCGCGGTGGCGCGGTGGATGAAATTGTGGATTTTAGTGCAAATCTGCATCCGCTGGGGCCGCCGCTGTCTGTCCTTTGTGCGCTTCAAAAGGCGCTTCCCCTCGTGCGCCACTATCCTGATGCGCGTCATCTGCGCGTAAAAGAGGTGTTGGCTAAACGCTACGGCGTTTGGCCTGAGAATCTGGTGTGTGGCAACGGTGCATCGGAGGTCTTGGCGTTATTGCTTCACACGTTGGCGCCTAAGCGCACATGGGTTATGGAACCAGCGTTTCATGAGTACGAGGCAATCGCGCGCAGGGCAGGGGCGCAGATTGAACATGTGTCGATGATGTCAGGTATACGATTTGAGCTCCCTCTTCAAAAAATTGCGGAATCGGCGCACGCGGGGGATTGTGTCATTTTGAATACGCCGCACAATCCATCGGGGATGCATGTTCGAAAAGCGGATGTGTCGGACATGGTGCACCGTTTAGTGAGCCGCAATGTGGATGTGCTGATTGATGAGTCGTTTCTCGATTTTTTGGAGGATGAATCCTCGGAGAGTTGGATGCTCGAATCGACGGCGAATACTCATCTTCACACGATTCGCTCTGCCACAAAAGTGTTTGCGATCCCTGGGTTGCGTTTTGGTTTTGCCGTTTTACACGCTGATGTTGCGTGTAAAATTGAGGGTGATCGCGATGGCTGGAGTGTCAATGCGCTTGCGCAAGAGGCAGCCATCGCCGCGTATCAAGATCAGGAATGGATGCCCAAAACGATACAATGGCTTGTGCAGCAAAAGGCTTTTATTCGCTCCAGTTGGGGACTTGATCCGCGCATTCACGTGTACCCTTTTGCTGTAAACTTCTTTCTTGTCAAGTTTGCGAATCCTGCGGTGTGTCGATTTGTTCAAAATGAGCTACAGAAAAATGGGTTTTTCGTGAGAAATTGTGATTCGTTTCAAGCACTTTACGCGTCGCACATTCGCATTGCCATTCGCACAGAAGAAGAAAACCGCGCGCTTTGGGGTGCGTATCTAAAAGCGATGGACGCATACTATTCAGAGTCTTCACTTTTGCAGAAATGATGAGACGAATTGTCGCGTGCGATTTTTGCGGGAGACCATGAAAAATAGACGCCAACATTCCCGGCGCGATCGATGATCACACGTTCTAATACATGGTGCAGCGCGATACGCAGTGTGCTGTCGTCAAGTAGCCAATGCGTTGAGAAAATGGGCAGTACACACTCAGATTCTGCCGTTTGTAATGTCGCGTTTGTTTGTACAGCATTTCTAGCGAGCAGCCGATTTAGTTCTTTTTGTAAAAACGCTTCTTGCTCAGTCAACTTCTGCTGACTCTCTTCGATGAGAGCGATGGGAAAGAGCCTCCGGCGAAATGCTTCCAAATTGCGTTTTTGTTCTTCTCGATTTTCAGTGATTTGTATTTTCAGGGTTTGTATGCTTTGTTCGCTAGGATCAGGAGCAGAATGGATGAGATCTTTACAATCTTGTTGAAACTGCACCCACCCAGAGGCTGTTTCACATTGCCGGTTCAAAACATCAAAAATCAATTTGAGAAGCGCGCCATAGTTTGTACTGCTGTGGTTGTCGCACGCCGCTTTATTAATCCGCTTCACTTTTGAACACACGATGTACTTGTAGCTATCAAATCCCCGCTTTTTGTGACCTGTCACAATCATGCTTCCGCCACATGAGGCGCATGTCAGAAATCCGGCGAGGAGATTGACGTTTTGTCGGATGCTCTTATTGCGTGTCTTAAGCGTCATGAGATGTTGTACAAGCTGAAATTTTTCTTCAGGAATAATAGGCGGGTGTGCGTGAGGGATGACGATCCAATCCTCCTCGCTGCGGAGTTGAAGACGTTTGATGGGATGGTCAACTCTGCGAGACTTTGCGATGTCACTTTTTGCAGTGTGTTTGTGCGCAACAAGTGTACCCACGTACACCTCGTGACGGAGAATGGCGTTTACGGTTGACGCTTGCCATGCTGTGTCCTTTTGGTATTGATGCCTGAGCGCCGTGGGAATCTGCTGTTTATTAAGCGTGTTGGCAATCTCTTTCGTCCCTCTTCCAGACAGGTACATGTCAAAAATTTCGCGCACGACTGGCGCTGTTTGTGGGTCAGGGATCAACTTTTTCTCATCGTCTTTTAAGTAACCATAGGGAGTGATGTTGCCAATGTGGCGCCCGCGCCGGGCGGATTGGCGCAGGCCACGCTGGATGGCTTTTGACATTTCCTGGCTTTTGTAGGCGGCCAGCATCGCATGCACGGTAAAGACCATTTCGGAGTTGCGTCCCACGATGGCAGAGTCATAGCCTTCTTCAATGCTGATCAAGCGAATGCCGTAGACTTGTTCGAGCCGTTTTTTCATGTTGAATGCGTCACTCAAATCACGGCTGAATCGTGAGATTGCAGTAAATAGAATCGCTTCAAATCGTCCGGCGCGCGCATCCGCCAGCATACGTTGCACCTCTTTGCGACTGGACATTTCTGTCCCTGTCATGCCTGCATCGTTATAAATCAGTGACGAATCCGTTTGCAGTTGAATGTGTTCTGCGTGTTCCTGGCAAGTGGCAATCTGGTTTGCCGGGGAGTCCTTTTGACTTTCAGAGTCTGTTGATACGCGTACATAGATGGCTGCCCGTTGCCTCATGTGTCATCAATCCAGTGGTGTATTTGAACAACCTGCAGTTATTGTCGAGACGGTTTTGCGATTTCGCTTGACATCATCCAAGACCAGTGCGTACATGCATAATGCCAGTTCTTCAAATGAAGGGCCTTGATTTCGGAGATAAAAAGTGATGGTTCTATCATTGTTCAATCTGTTTTGCTTCCATTTCACGCCTTCGTCGATAGGAAAAGGATTTCGCTTCATCGTCGTCACGCTCCAGTCCTTTTAACTGTATGCGGAGGCGGCATGTCAACTTGTTATGCGATTTACCTCATTGACCAACTCACTAATGTCATGAAAAAGCTAAATGTAAAAGGCCGATCGCAGGCTGTTGTTGAACTTGTCAGGTTGGGCGAAATTCAGATTTAGTGACATCCCCCCGTGTTTCTTTCACAGGGGGGACCTTTTTGGTATACTGAGTTAAAATGTCTGTCGTGTCTTTGGATGGATACTGCGCGGAGGTTTCATGGTCAGGGCATACGGGTTATTTATTTTGGCGGGACTCGCTGAAATCGGAGGAGGATATCTTGTCTGGCAATGGTTGAGAAATGGAAAACCGCTTTGGGTCGGCGTCATTGGCGGTGCCATTCTTTTTCTCTACGGAGTTCTTGCCACACGCCAAGAGTTTGCATCCTTTGGGAAAGTATATGCTGCGTATGGTGGAGTTTTTATCATTCTATCGCTGTTATTCGGCTGGGGGGTGGATCACCGCCGTCCAGACATTCAAGAGTGGATTGGCGCGGCGATCTGTCTCATAGGTGTCTCTGTTATGCTCTTGCGCAAATAATGTACAAAGAATTGGCTTGCTTTTATTGAGATCTAGTAAACGAGAAAGAGGGGGAAGTCCCCCTCTTTCTCTATGGATCATATTCAGAATTGGCTTGACGTGCCGTAGACAGAGCCTGTGACCGAGGTGGAAGTGCCGACATTCAACTGCGAGATCACAGTCTGCAGGCGGCGCTCAAATTGTTGGAAATCACGTTTTGTGTGCGCAGCCTGACTGTCCAGCTTTCTTGTTGCTTTCTGCAGTTGGTGCAGCGTTTCCTTGGAGACGTTCGTCACTGTAGAATCGTTTGCGATGAGATTTGTCAGTTGAGATGCGTCTCTTCTGAATTTCTGGAGATCTTTCGCCTCTTCATGGGTGATCTCGCGGAGAATCTCTGAGAGATGGCGCTCTAATGCTGACGGCTTGTTGGTTTTTTCTGATTGATGGTCGTGGGAAAGCGTCTCTTTCATTCGCTCTATCGTTTTCTGCATCGCGGCAAGCTCATCTTTAACTTGTCGCAGCGATGTGGCGCTTTTTAAACTTGCTATCTCATGATCTAAGGTGGTTGTGTCTATTTGTGCTGGTTGTGGCAGGGAAGATAGACCGGATAAGGTTGTATTTGCTTTGGCGGTCGCCGCCAAGGAAATCGCTGTTTTGGCTTGAGCGATGAGACCGTCGAGCGTTTGACGAGAAGTGTCAACCGTTGATTGGTCTGCTGTCAAAGAGGTTTGTGCAGAGGCGAGTGCCTGCACATCACTCACTGTGTGGTGAGAATCAGCGAATGCCGGCATGGTGGTGGTGAGCAAGAGTGCAGACGTCGTCAAAAAAATCAGTCGTTTCATCGGAATTCCTCCTGGCTCCTATTTGTGCCCATCGGGGGAGAGCGATGGCAACTGGCTGGCATAAGGCGAGAAAATACACCTGGTAGCCCCTTTAGCTTTGCGTCACGCATTTTCACGCGTTTTGCCCTAGCAGAACTATACCATAGTTTTACAGCTTGTCCAGCCCTCTCGTGTCGAAACGTGTAAAAATCATGTGAAAACAATGGTTTTGTTATTGTGCACGAGAACACGATCTTCCGCATGCCATTTCACGGCGCGCGCCAGCACATTCTTTTCGATGAGCCGACCCATTTTTTTGAGCGACGCAACATCATCACTGTGTTTGACCCGCGTGATATCCTGCTCAATGATTGGGCCCGCGTCGAGTTCATCGGTAACATAATGCGCTGTCGCACCAATGATTTTCACCCCTCGTTCATAGGCGCGCTCGTAAGGGCGTGCCCCGATGAATGCGGGCAAAAAAGAGTGATGTATGTTGATGATTTTGTTGGGATAGCGAGCGATCATCTGACGGGAGAGGATCTGCATGTAGCGTGCGAGAACGATCAGATCGACGCGTGATTCAAGCAGGCGGTGTTGCGCGTTTTCGGCGTCAATTTTCGTGTCCTTTGTGATGGGTATATAATGAAAGGGAATGGAAAATTCCTGAGCTGTCTTTTCATAGAGATCGTGATTGCTGATGATCATGGCAATATCGACGGGAAGCATGTTTGTTCGTTGCTGCCAAAGCAGTTCCATAAGACAGTGGTCTTCTCGCGAGACAAAAATGGCGATGCGCAACCGGTGATTCGGGTCGGTCAGGCGATAGGTCATTTTTGTGGATGCCTGTAGCCCTCTTAGATGGCGATTGAGTTCGGTCAGTGCATGCAAGCCGTGGTGATCGAACGCGATGCGCATAAAAAACATACCATCCGTCGGGTCTGTGCTAAACTGCGCCGATTCCGTGATGTTTGCGCCAACTTGATAGAGCGCAGAAGAAATGTTGGCGACAATTCCCGGCTGATCCTTGCAACTGACGAGGAGTCGAGCTTGTGCATTATACTCCAGCATGATAAATTAACATTCCTTTTTACATCAGTTTACCACAAGCAGTACCCGTCACTCCCTGGATGACCGTGGATGCGTTGACGTATTTTATATCACGTGTGTACAATAACCTCAGCAAATAGACGAAGGACGGTTGCTGGTGACCTTTCAAGACGAAAGCAATGTTTTTGAGATCGAGCGCTTATTGCGAGCGATCGCAGGAACGGTTCGCAAAAAGGGACGATCGATTCTTATCAATTTTGACATCACGATTCCCCAGTTTGACGCATTGGTCTATGCGTTTGAATGTGGAAATGTTACCATTGGCGATCTGAGTGCCAAACTCGGTCTTGCCTACTCTACGACGACTGATCTTGTGGATCGCTTGGCGCTTCGAGGGTATGTGATGCGAGTGCGCGATGATGAAGACAAGCGTGTTGTACGGGTTCGAGTGCAAGATGAGGGAGAACGATTGATCGATGAAGTGCTACGCGCCCGGCGCGCGTATTTATCGGGTGTCCTTGAGAAGCTGTCAGACACCGAGCAACTTCATTTAAAGTCAGTCCTCCAATTATTAGAGCGTCACCTCATTTGACGGCGCCTTTGCAGGGGCCGTTTTTTGTGTGAACATACGATGAGGCATGATGATGAGGTGAAAAAATGCGCAATCAACCGATCGGTGTCATGGATTCAGGTGTGGGCGGAATGACTGTGGTTGCGGAACTTTTCCGGCAGTTACCACGCGAATCCGTTCTCTTTTATGGGGACTCTGCGCGCTGTCCCTACGGCAATCGACCGGCAGGCGAAATTCGCACATTCACGTTTGAGGCGTTGGATTACCTCGCTGCGCAGGGTGTCAAGATGTTGGTGATCGCATGCAACACCGCTACGGCGATTTGCTTGGGCGAGGCGCGCGAGCGATACGCAATCCCGGTGATTGGCGTCATATCGCCAGGTGCCCGGGCTGCGATTGCCGCGACGACATCGCATCGGATTGGGGTAATCGGAACGTGTGCCACGATCGCCTCTGACCGTTACGCACAAGCGCTACAAAAGATTCATCCAAACCTGTTTGTGGCGAGTCACGCCTGCCCGCGATTTGTCGACTTGGTGGAGTCAGGGCGTTTTGACGACCCGACGATTCTCGGTGAGATCGAGGAAGAGTTATTGCCGATTCAATCGCGCGGGATCGATACATTGATCTTGGGCTGCACACACTATCCACTGCTGACATATGCGATCTCATCTGTGATGGGGGAAAACGTAACGCTTATAAATTCGGCTGAAGAGACGGCGCGCGATGTCAGCCACTGGCTGTCCGAAGAGAATTTGATGAGAGAAGACGAGTTGCCTCCCACACATGTGTTTTTGACATCAGGAGAGGTTGAACCTTTCAGGGAGATTGCGCTCCGCTGGCTGGGATGGTCCCCACCCATTGCGCAGGTGCGTGTATGGGAGCAGAAATCGTTTGATTTGTCGCGTGAGAAGTGACGCGGCGTGAGTCGTCGCTTGAGTTTATGTCTTGGGGGTTTAATGATGCGAATCGATGGGCGTCGCGCGGATGAATTGAGACCGATTGCGATTACAAAGCACTTTATTAAACATGCAGAGGGTTCCGTGTTGATGGAAACAGGGGATACCAAGGTCATTTGCACTGTCTCCGTGGAGGATAAGGTTCCTCCGTTTTTGCGCGGGCAGGGCCAGGGGTGGATCACGGCGGAGTATGCGATGATTCCGCGTGCGACGGATACGCGCACACAGCGCGAGGCGCAAAAGGGCAGGCTTTCAGGCCGCACGATGGAGATTCAGCGCTTGATTGGCCGTTCACTGCGGGCGGTCATCGATCTAAAGGACCTCGGAGAACGCACGCTTTGGATTGACTGTGATGTGATTCAAGCGGACGGTGGGACGCGTACAGCCGCGATCACCGGGTCATTTGTCGCAGTCGTCGAGGCGCTGGCCACACTGAAAAAGCGTGGGGCAATCAAAAAGTTCCCAGTTAAAGATTATTTGGCGGCAACCAGTGTCGGTATTGTTGAGGGCAATGTGGCGCTTGATTTGTGTTATGCGGAAGATTCGAAGGCGGAAGTCGACTGCAACGTCGTAATGACAGGGCGCGGTGAGCTCGTCGAGTTACAGGGTACGGGGGAATCAGCCGTATTTTCGCGTGCACAACTCTCTGAGATGCTCGATACCGCAGAGCGTGGGATTGCAAGCCTTGTCTTACAGCAAAAAGCGGTCTTTGGTGAGTGGAACGGGTGGATCACGGCGGCGGGTGCGTTACAATGATGCGCGAAAAAATTTTGCTCGCCACAACCAATGAAGGGAAGCACGCAGAATTCGCCGAGCTATTGTCGTGCTGCTTTGCGCGCGTTGACGCCTTGCCACACGGGTTTGTGATGCCGGAGGAAACTGGTGCGACATTTTTGGATAACGCCCGCATCAAAGCATGTGCGGTTGCGCGTGAGACTGGACGCCTGACACTTGCAGACGACTCGGGGTTAGTCATTGACGCGCTCGGCGGTGAACCTGGTGTGCGGTCAGCGCGTTATGCAGGCGATGGGGCAACGGATGAAGCCAACCGATTGCTCGTTTTGGAACGCATGAAATCGGTTTTGCAAAAGGAGCGAACGGCTCGCTTTGTGTGCGCGCTTGTGCTCGTTGACCCGCATGGACAGATGATTGAGGCAGAGGGCGAATGCAGCGGTTTCATCCTTGATCATCCGAAGGGGGAGCGCGGCTTTGGCTATGACTCACTCTTTTGGTTTCCAGCGTGGGAAATGACGTTCGCTGAGGTTTCGCGTGAAAAAAAGGCAAGTGTAAGTCATCGCGCTCGCGCATTGCAATCGCTTATCAAAAAGATGGAGCATATGCAGAATGAGAGATAGGCTGTTCTATTTGCCAAAGCGGTGTATCACACCGTATAATAGATCGGTATATGCAGTCTGAGAAGCGAATGGCTTTGAAATGCTGAGCGCCACGCGAATTTACATAAAGAAGGCGCGGAATCCACGCTTTAGATAGGGTATGGAGGTTTATGGAAATGGCAAAGTGGGAAAAAACGGATGTGAATGTCGGTGTTCTCGAGATTGAGGTCGATGAGTCGCGCGTTGCAGAGGCGCTTGAACGCGCGTTCAAAAAAGTTGTGCGTGACGTAAACGTCCCTGGCTTTCGCAAAGGTAAAGTGCCTCGCAAAATTTTTGAACGCCGTTTTGGCGTAGAGAGTCTCTATCAGGAGGCACTTGATCTTCTTCTTCCTGAAGCCTACTCGGAGGCGGTGCTCGAACAAGAGCTCGATCCAGTGGATCGTCCACAGATTGACATCACACAAATGGAAGCGGGAAAACCGCTGTTGTTTAAAGCGACCGTGACAGTGCGCCCCGAAGTTACACTCGGTGAATACAAGGGCATTTCATACGAAGAGAAATCAACCGAGGTTACAGAAGAAGAAATCGCTGAAGAGCTGGCGAAGATTCAAAAATCGCATGCGGAGCTGCGCAATATCGAAGAGGGCCAAATTGAAGATGGCGACAGCGTCACGATTGATTTTCGCGGGACGGTTGACGGGGAAGTGTTTGAAGGTGGAGAAGCCGAAAACTATCAGTTGGAGATCGGATCGAAAACGTTTGTCCCGGGATTTGAGGATCAACTGATCGGGCTTGCGCTCGGAGAGGAGCGCGATATCGAAATCACGTTCCCTGAAGAGTATCACGTGAAAACGTTGGCCGGACAAAAGGCGATTTTTCATGTGAAACTTCACGAGATCAAGCGTCGTGTCTTGCCGGATCTCGATGATGAGTTTGCAAAAGATGTCAGTGAGTTCGAGACGTTTGAGGAGTACAAAAAATCAGTTGTTGAGAATTTGGAGCACCAGCGCGCGCATGAACGCGAACATGAGATTGAGAATGAGATCATCGAAAAAGTGGTGGCGGGTGCCACGCTGGAAATTCCCCATGTCATGATCGAACAAGAGATTGACGCGCAGTTGAATGAGTTTGGACAACGTCTCGCCCAGCAAGGCATTCCGCTTGACGCTTATAAAGAATTTACGGGTGCGACAACGGAAGAGTTGCGATCCCAGTTCATGGAAGATGCGAAACGCCGCGTAAAAACATCCCTCGTGATCGAGGCGGTTGCCAAAGCGGAGGGAATCGAAGTTTCGGATGAGGCGGTCGATCTTGAACTGCAAAAGCTGGCTGACACATCAGGACTTCCTTTTGAGCGTGTCAAGGAAATTTTTCTTGCGCGCGACCCGGGATTTATCAATTTGCGCGCCGATCTGCAGATGAGAAATGCGATCCGCTTTCTCGTTGAACATGGCGTCAAGGCGTAAAATTGTGTAGAATAAAGAAGATGCCAGAGGGTGAAGCTTTAGCACAGCCCTCTTTTCACACTATCCACTGGTCGGGAAATTGGAGGTCATATGATGAACCTTGTGCCTATGGTCATTGAACAGACCAACCGCGGCGAGCGTGCGTATGATATTTATTCGAGACTCTTGAAGGATCGGATTATTTTTATCGGCACGCCGATTGACGACTTTGTCGCGAACTCTGTCGTTGCGCAGTTGCTCTTTCTGGCCTCTGAAGATTCCGACAAGGATATCAGTATCTACATTAACAGTCCAGGCGGTTCTGTCACGGCGGGGATGGCGATCTTTGACACCATGCAATACATTAAACCGGATGTGTCGACCATTTGTGTCGGACTTGCGGCGAGCATGGGATCGCTTCTTTTGACGGCAGGCGCCAAAGGGAAACGGTTTGCGCTTCCAAACAGTGAAATCATGATTCACCAACCGCTCGGTGGTGTGCGTGGTCAGGCGTCAGACATAAAAATCCACGCCGAGTGGATTCTTAAAACAAGAAACAAATTGAACCTTATCTACGCTGAACGAACAGGACAACCTCTGTCGCAGATTGAGCTTGATACCGATCGCGATAATTGGATGAGTGCAGAAGAAGCTAAAGCGTACGGGCTCATCGATGAGGTGGTCTTGCGTCCGAACGCAAGATAGGGGGGAAAGGCGTGTTTAAATTTAACGACGACAAGGGTCAACTCAAATGCTCGTTCTGTGGAAAAACGCAAGATCAGGTGCGCAAGCTTGTTGCTGGACCTGGTGTGTATATCTGTGATGAATGCATCGAGTTGTGCAATGAGATCGTCGAAGAAGAACTGGGCGACGAAGAAGAGTTTGAACTAAAAGACGTTCCCAAGCCGATTGAGATTAAGGCGATTCTTGACTCGTATGTGATTGGTCAAGAGCGCGCCAAAAAATCACTGGCTGTGGCCGTTTACAACCACTACAAGCGGATCAATACAGGGACAAAAAACGATGATGTGGAATTGTCCAAGAGCAACATTCTTCTGATTGGTCCGACTGGATCTGGCAAAACGCTTCTCGCACAGACACTTGCGCGAATTTTAAACGTTCCTTTTGCGATCGCCGATGCCACATCGCTTACAGAGGCTGGTTACGTGGGTGAAGACGTCGAGAACATTCTCTTGAAGTTGATTCAAGCGGCTGACTACGACGTTGAAAAAGCCGAACGAGGTATCATCTACATCGATGAGATCGACAAAATTGCGCGAAAGAGCGAAAATCCGTCGATTACACGTGATGTCTCCGGTGAAGGCGTGCAACAGGCCCTTCTCAAGATCCTTGAAGGCACTGTTGCAAGCGTACCTCCGCAAGGTGGCCGCAAACACCCGCACCAAGAGTTTATTCAAATTGACACAAGCAATGTGTTGTTTATCTGCGGAGGCGCGTTTGACGGCATGGATGCGTTGATCAAGCGCAGATTGGGCAAAAAAGTGATCGGCTTTGGCACGTCTGAAGAGTCGCGCCAGGCGGTGGCTGATCAGGCGATTCTGTCCAAGGTGTTGCCTGAAGACCTCCTGAAGTTTGGCTTGATCCCGGAATTTGTGGGTCGCTTGCCTGTCATTACGACGCTTGAGGCACTCGATGAGGCAGCCCTCAAGCAAATCTTGACAGAACCCAAAAATGCGCTTGTCAAACAGTACCAGCGATTGCTTGATATGGATTCCGTTGAGCTTGAATTTTCGGACGAAGCGCTCTCTGAAATCGCGATTGAGGCGATCAAAAGAAACACGGGGGCGCGGGGTTTGCGAGCGATCATCGAAGGTATCATGCTAGATGTAATGTACGATTTGCCTACGCGTACGGATGTGAAAAAATGCATAGTTACGCGTGATACCGTCGTGCATCGCGAGGAACCGGTTCTCGTTCTTGATTCGGGGCCAGTCACTGACAAAAGTAAAAAAAAGAAAAAGGAAGAGACTGCGTAAACTAACTCTTTCATGTTGTATCAATCGTCCGCCTTTTGGCGGACTTTTTTGTTTATTCCGCTCTCCCGCTGGCAAGAATGAAGATGGACAGGGTGTGCCGTTGGCACCATATTTTACCTGTCGAGGCGAGGAGGAAACGGATGAATGCAACGATGATGATACTTGCGATTGTGCAGGTGCTGTTTGCGGGGATTGTGGGGATGTACTTTTTTAATCAGTTGCGGGTGCAACAAAGTCATCGTGTCACGATAGATCGAGACTCAACGAGAGAGCTTGAGAAGCTTCGCAAGATGCGGGCGATTGCACTCACGGAACCATTGTCTGAGCGCGCACGGCCGCACTCTTTTCAAGATTTGGTAGGGCAGGCGGATGGTATTCGCGCATTGCGAGCCGCACTTTGCGGTCCCAATCCGCAGCATGTTCTGATTTATGGGCCGCCCGGTGTCGGGAAGACGGCTGCGGCGCGTGTTGTTTTAGAAGAAGCGAAGCGCACGCCTGGCTCTCCGTTTGCTATGGATGCCGTTTTTTTTGAAATTGATGCGACGACAGCCAGATTTGATGAGCGCGGCATTGCAGATCCTTTGATTGGCTCTGTTCACGACCCGATTTATCAAGGTGCCGGAGCGATGGGGATTGCTGGTATTCCGCAACCAAAATCAGGTGCGGTTTCAAAGGCGCACGGTGGGGTGTTGTTTATTGATGAGATTGGTGAACTCCACCCGATACAGATGAACAAGTTGCTAAAAGTTCTTGAGGATCGTCGTGTGAATTTTGAGAGCGTCTACTATAGTCCGGACGATCAAAACATCCCGCTTCACATTCATGATATGTTTCAAAATGGACTGCCCGCAGATTTTCGTCTGGTTGGCGCGACTACGCGCAGTCCACAGGAAATCCCTCCGGCGATTCGCTCGCGATGTCTGGAGGTCTTCTTTCAACCGCTCACGAAAGATGAGGTGCACATCATCGTAAAGCGCGGCGCAGATAAGATTCCGCTGCGCATCGAAGACGAGGCTGTCGATGTCGTGACACGTCACGCGACGAACGGACGAGAAGCGATTAACATGGTGCAACTCGCGGCGGGCGCCGTATTGACAGAAAAAAGATCAGAAATCACGGTGGAGGATATTGAGTGGGTTGTCCACTCGAGTCAACTGCCTCCACGTCCAGAACGCAGGATCCCGAGCGAACCACAAGTTGGTTTGGTGAACGGATTGGCTGTATTTGGTCCGACATCAGGTGTTTTATTGGAAGTTGAAGCCACGGCGGCAAACGCCGCACATAAAGGTCGTGGTACGCTCTCAGTGACGGGCGTCGTTGACGAGGAGGAACTTGGCGGCGGTGGACGTGTGATGCGCCGGCAAAGCATGGCTCGCTCCTCCATCGACAATGTGCGGACAGCACTTCGGAAGATTTTGCCCGTGTCACTCGCCGACTACGATGTGCATGTCAATTTTCCCGGTGGCGTACCCATCGACGGTCCGTCGGCTGGCGTCACAATGGCGGTGGCCATTTACAGTGCGATCACGGGAATTCCTGTTGACAATACGGTCGCGATGACAGGAGAGGTTACCCTGCACGGCGCGGTTCGCCCGGTTGGAGGTGTGATCGCAAAAGTCGAGGCGGCAAGGCAGAGTGGTGTCAAAAAGGTTTTGATCCCGCGCGAGAATGATCAGGCTCGCCTGCACACTGAAGATATTGAAGTGATTCCTGTGGATACAGTGGCAGACGCACTTATTCACGCGCTGTATCAATCGGGCACATCCGGTCTTCGCGCAACAACTGGCAGCGCTCGCGCATCGTTTCCCGCGGGAGGCGCGTCAGCCCACTTGTGATTTGAAATACATTGCAAAATTGTCGGGATGGACAGGCCGCAAAGGCTGTCCATCCCTCTTTGCATAGGCGTCGTTAGACTTTCGAAGAATCATTCGTTACAATGCTCTTTGACACTGACCTAGGAGTGAGCCTGATGGCGAGTGCAGACGACACGGACGAACGCATCGTTCCCCTGCTTCCATTGCGAGGACTCTTGGTGTTTCCCGCCATGGTATTGCACCTTGACGTGGGACGAGAGCGATCCGTACGGGCGCTTGATCGCGCAATGGTTGAGGATCACATCCTTTTGTTGGCAACGCAGAAGGATTCCCAAGAAGATGAGCCGGACGCAGATGGCATCTTTAGCATAGGTACGCTGGCGCGCATCAAGCAAATGATCAAACTTCCTAACGGTACGATTCGCGTACTTGTAGAAGGGATTAAACGCGCTGAAATTCTTTCTTTTGAGAATACGGATGACTTGTTTCGCGTGCAGGTGCGCGAGATGGAAGAAGAGACGGTTCGAACACCTGAGATTGATGCGCTTGTTCGTGCGCTGTCGCAGCAGTTTGAACAGTACTTGAAGATATCGAAAAAACATTCTCCAGAAATTCACGCAGCTGTCTCTGATCTTGAAGATCCAGGGAGAATGGCGGATGCGATCGCCGCGAACTTGTCTTTAAAAATTCGCGACAAACAGACGATCCTTGAGGCGACGGATGTCAAGACGCGCATTGAATTGCTCCTTCAAATTTTGTCGGATGAGCGGGAAATTCTCGAACTGGAAAAAAAGATTGGTCAACGCGTGCGCAAACAGATGGAGCGTACACAAAAAGAGTATTATTTGCGCGAACAGATGAAGGCGATTCAAAAAGAGCTTGGTGAAAAGGAGGGGCGCACAGGCGAAGTAGAAGAACTGCGCGATCAGTTAGCAATGCTACAACTGCCGGAAGCGGTGCTTGAGCGCGTAGAAAAGGAACTGGACCGCCTGGAGCGCATTCCACCTTCTTCGGCAGAAGGATCTGTCGTGCGGACGTATGTGGACTGGCTCATGGGAATTCCTTGGACAAATGAAACTCCGTCGGACATCGATCTTTCGCACGCGCAAAAGGTGTTGGATGAGGATCATTACGGACTTGAGAAGGTTAAAGAGCGCATTATTGAATACCTTGCTGTCAAAACACTTGTCGAGGTGCATCGCGGCCCCATTCTCTGCCTCGTTGGACCGCCGGGTGTCGGGAAAACCTCGCTCGCAAAGTCTGTTGCGCGCGCACTCGGACGCAAATTTGTGCGCATCTCACTGGGCGGCGTTCGCGACGAGGCAGAGATTCGTGGACATCGTCGTACATACATAGGCGCGCTTCCCGGGCGTTTGATTCAGGGCATGAAAACGGCGAGTGTCAAAAATCCGGTATTTTTACTTGATGAGATCGACAAAATGGCGAGCGATTTTCGGGGGGATCCCGCTTCTGCGATGCTTGAGGTACTCGATCCCGAGCAAAACAGCACGTTTAGCGATCACTACATAGAGTTGCCTTACGATCTGTCAAACGTCATGTTCATCACGACCGCCAATGGCGTGCACGGGATTCCGCAGCCGCTTCTTGATCGCATGGAAACGATTTATGTGTCAGGCTATACGGAGGTAGAGAAACTTCGCATCGCGATGGACTATCTGTTGCCAAAGCAGCGCAAAGCGCATGGTCTCACAAAGGAGCGGCTCGCAGTCAGTGAAGAAACGATGCTGAAATTGATTCGCGAGTACACGCGAGAAGCGGGCGTTCGGAATCTTGAGCGGCAGATCGCAGCGCTTTGCCGCAAGGCGGCAAAAATTATCGTATCAGGCGAAAAAAAACGGGTCGTCGTCTCGCTCAAGACACTGCCAACCTATCTTGGACCTGCGCGATTCCGCTACGGAATGGCTGAGGCAGAGGACCAGGTTGGTGTCGCGACAGGTTTAGCGTGGACTGAGGCTGGTGGTGACACGCTCGCCATCGAGGTGTCTGTGGTTTTAGGTAAAGGGAAGCTCACAATCACAGGGCAGTTGGGGGACGTGATGAAAGAGTCAGCCCAGGCAGCACTTTCTTATGTGCGTTCGCGTGCGCGCGAGCTCTCCATACCTGATGATTTTATTGAAAATCACGATATCCATATCCACGTTCCAGAAGGCGCAATTCCTAAGGATGGCCCATCTGCGGGGATTACGCTGGCAACGGCGCTTGCTTCTGCGCTTACTGGAAGGGCGATTCGCCGGGATGTCGCCATGACGGGCGAGATTACACTTCGCGGGCGCGTTTTACCCATCGGCGGAGTGAAGGAGAAATGTTTGAGCGCCCATCGCGCCGGGATAAAGACGGTGCTATTGCCGCGTGACAATGCAAAAGATATGGAGGATATTCCGGAGACGGTTCGTCAACACCTCCATCTTGTGTTCGTAGAGCATATGGATCAAGTGCTTGAAAACGCGCTGCGGGATCAGATAAAAACATGATCATCAAATCAGCAGAATTTCTCACATCAGCCGTAACCAAAGATCAGTTTCCAGATGCAGACCGCCCGGAAATGGCGATGGTCGGACGTTCAAATGTCGGGAAGTCATCCCTCATCAACCGCATGCTAAACCGCCGCAGGCTCGCGCGTACCTCAGCGACGCCTGGCAAGACGCAGACGCTCAATTTCTATGACATCAACCAGACCTTTCGTCTGGTTGATCTTCCGGGCTACGGGTATGCCAATGTGAGAAAATCATTGCGCAGTGAGTTTGGCCCTATGATTGAAGGATACCTCACAGATCGGGAGACGCTCGTCTGGGTCATTCAATTGATAGACATAAGGCATCCGCCAAGCGCGCTTGATCGGGAAGTCTCCGCCTATTTACAGTCCATCTTTTATGAACGTCACGTGATTGCAACAACGAAGGCTGATAAAATAGCGCGCGGCGCGTATGCCCGACAGCTTCAGCTCATTCGAAAGGACCTGCACTTGGAAGCGACGCATCCGATCTTTCTCACGTCAGCCGATTCGGGGTATGGCATAGAGGCATTGTGGGAGCATGTAGAAGGGCGTCTGGTCAAAGCGGAGTGTGACACTGAGGATTTTTTATAATCAAACGCACAGTGACACACACTCAAAGCGAGGTTTTGTTGCCAGAGTGAGTGTCGCGTTTTTTTCGGGATTGCGCGCGTTCCTGGCCTGAAAACTCTGCGGTCAACATGCCTGCGACGATCAGGATACCGCCAAAAATGGAAGTGAGCGTCAACGACTCTCCGCCATACCAGACGGCGACGAGCGCTGCAAACACGGGTTCCAGTGAAAAGATGAGCGCAGTTTTTGTCGCTGTGGTGTACCGTTGAAACGCAGCCTGGGCAAAATAGGCGATGACAGTGGCGAGAAGTGAGCAGATCAACAGGGCGATCCAAACGGTTGGTACGGAGAGTGAAGCGGTGATGCGCTGGGGGGATTCGCGCAACAAAAGCGACGAGATTTCGCTCAGTATGCCTACAAACAGAATTTGCACGGCGGCCAGCGCGAGCGGATCGTTCTCGCGCGCGTGCTTTGCCATTAAAACAATTTGAATCGCAAAGGAAATCGCGCAAAACAGTGTAAGCAAATCGCCGATGTTTACAGAGCCTGTACGGATGCCAGAGAGCAAGAATAGACCGACTAGCGCAATGCCGACACCGATAAATGCGCCGCGCGGGGGAGTGTGGCGCAGCAGAAAGATGGAAAAAACCGGGACGAGCGCGACACAGAGTCCAGTGATAAGCCCTGACTTTGCAGCCGTGGTATACATGAGTCCGAGGGTCTGAAAGGCGTAACCGGCAAATAGCCAAAAACCGAGGATGAGACCGCTTTTCCACATGGAAATCATTCGCAGTGCGGCTTGTCCGCGCTTGAGGAGAAGCGCAGCAAAGAGGAGAATGACGCCCGCCGATAAAAATCGTATGGCGAGAAACGCAAAGACTGGAATGTCCCTAATGGCGTCTTGCACGACGATAAACGTCGCACCCCAGACAAAAGTAACAAGCACGAGCACCCAATCAGCCAAAACGCGGTTCAATCCCTTCACCTCTCGCGCTATTGTGTCATCCGTTTTGCAACTCGTCAACTCTTTTGCACAGAAGGGATAAGAACCGTTCACATTGATTGGACAATCAAATTCGACAAGATGTTATAATACATTATGGATCGTGGGAAACTTGAATTCATGCTTGCTTTTATCTTGTTGATTATAGCGGGTTAAATCCGTGTTGGAGATGTTACATTGTGAGTCTTGTGGCACTGAGCCTAAACTATCGAACTGCGCCTGTGGAAGTGCGGGAGCGGTTCGCGGTCCCTGATGATCAGGTTGGTGTACTCGTCTCTGAACTTCACGAGATGCAGGGCATCCATGAGGTTGTGCTTCTTTCTACCTGCAATCGCACGGAGCTTTATGCGCATGTCGAGCAACCAGAGCCTGCCATCGCAAAACTGATCGGCTATCTCTCGCGTTTGGGCGAGATGGAGTACGAGGCACTTTCGAAACTGATTAACCGCTATCAGGACCGAGGCGTGTTGGATCATCTTTTGCGTGTCGTATCGGGTCTTGATTCCATGGTGATCGGCGAAACGCAGATTCTTGGACAGGTCCGCCATGCGTATCTGATCGCACAGGACCATTTGACGACAGGGCAACTTATGAATCACGCCATGCGCTTAGCCATTTCTTTTGGAAAACGTGTGCAGACAGAAACGATGATTGGACAGGCGGCTGTTTCTGTGAGCTATGCGGCTGTATCGCTTGCGAAAAAAGTGTTCTCGACTATGAGCGGAAAAACGGTTTTGGTCATTGGCGCCGGGAAGATGAGCGAATTGACACTGACCCATCTTCGCGCAAATGGTGTCGCGAAGATTATCGTTGTCAATCGCACACTCGAAAATGCACAGGCACTTGCTTCTGCTTTTGCAGGCATTGCGCGCCCTTGGGAACAGTTGGCGGAATCCCTTGCAGAAGCGGACATTGTCATCAGTGGAACGGGAGCAAAAGGGTACGTTCTGACGGAAGCGCTTTTGACGACCGCTATTCGCAACCGAAAACGTCGCCCGCTCTTTATCATTGATATTGCCGTGCCAAGGGACGTCGATCCATGCGTCGCTCAGATGGATGGCCTTTATCTCTATGATATCGATGATTTGCAAGGGATGGTGGCAGAAGGATTCGCGCTGCGGCACCACGAGGCGCAGCAAGTTGAACAAATGATTGAGGATGAGCTTGCTACATTTGCCATGTGGCAGGCCGAGCAGCAGGTGGTGCCGCTGATCGCAGAGCTGCGCGAAAAGTCGTTAGCCATTCAAGCTTCTGTGATGGAGAGTCTGCAACACAAATTGTCCGATCTGGACGAACGCCAGCTTGACATTTTACGAAAGCATACGTCTAGTATTGTCAATCAGCTTTTGCGCGATCCGATTGCGAGTATCAAAGAGATGGCAAAAGAGCCAGGCGGAGGTGACGCGTTGCGAACGTTTGCGCGTATCTTTGATCTGTCTGCGCTACCGGATGAGACGCCTGGTGTCGATCAGTCGTTCATGAAAAAGACGAATGCATCATCAGAGCCGAACAAAGCACACTCACTGACGCAAGCGAGCGTGCTTGCAGCTAAATCTGAACCCGGTGAACCGCATCGTACGCGCGTTTCACCGACGCTGGCGTGAGATGTTCATCGAACTGACATCTCCATACGCGTATGCCGCCATTTTAAGCTGTTATGGTGTGAGCCTTACGCTCTTTTTTATTGATTTTCTGCGTGACAACAAACTCGCGAATCGCGTGGGTCTGGTCATTCTAGGCCTTGTATGGGTGCTTGAGACGCTGCTTCTGGGTCAACGCGTATTGGCGCAACATGCGTTGCCGCTTTATTCTTATGTTCAGGCAACGCTGTTTTTTTCTTGGCTCTTAATCAGTTTATCGGTTGCGATCAGCATATTCTCGCGTATTGATTTTTTTACACTCTTTGTTAATTTGTTCGGCTTTTTGCTTGTGGGCTTTGACGCAATTGTACACGGGCACTTGGCGAAGGCAGTTCCGCAACAAGGTGATTTGCTGGTGCTTCACATTTCAGTGTCGATTTTGTCCTATCTGCTCTTTTCAGTTTCAGCGATTTTTAGTGTCCTCTATCTTCTTGAGGATGCTGCTTTACGAAAAAAGAGATTTGCGAGTGGGCCGTTTCGCAGACTGCCGGCACTGCAAAGACTTGATGTCTATGCGTACCGGACGGCACTGGTCGGGGGGCCCCTCCTGTTGATTGGCATGATGGTTGGGGCGATCTGGTACGATATGCTAACCGGCCATTTTTTGTGGCTGGATCCGAAGCCGATTGCGTCAGGACTGCTGCTGCTTCTTTATTTTGTCTATTTATGGCTGCGCGGCACCGAACGTATCAGTGGCCGTCGCGCAGCGTGGTTTAACTTGATTTCTTTTGTCGGCGTCCTTTTGAACTTTCTGGTGATCGGCGAATTTATGTCATCTTTTCATCGCTGGTAAAAAGAGAGTCACATGCAGAAGGTTAGGGGGATCACACGTGAGAAGATTGCGCGTAGGAACGAGAAGAAGCCAACTCGCAACAACACAGACAGGCGCTGTCGTTGCAGCGTTAAAAAAGGAACGCTCGGATCTTGAGATTGAGACTGTCGAGATCGTGACGCGGGGGGATCAAATTCTTGATGTGTCCCTTTCCAAGGTTGGGGGAAAGGGATTGTTCGTCTCGGAGATTGAAAAAGCGCTTCAAGACGGAGTGATTGACATCGCTGTACATAGTGCAAAGGACGTCCCGGCAATCCTCGCGCAAGGACTCGTCATTGGCGCGATTCCACCGCGTGAAGACCCGCGTGATCTCTTGATTGCAAAAAACGGACAAACGCTTAGGGATCTTCCGGAGGGTGCGCGGGTGGGGACGAGTTCTCTTCGCAGGCGCGCGCAACTTTTGGCAATTCGCCCAGATCTTGAGGTTGTCCCGCTGCGCGGAAACATTGACACACGCCTGCGAAAGTTGCAGGATTTGGATGCGATCGTCCTCGCTGCGGCGGGGATTCACAGAATGGGCTGGCTATCAGGTCAGCGCGTTCAGGCGGAGGGTGTATCGTATGATGTGACACCGCTCACGCCGTTTGAGTGTGTCCCTGCGGCGGGACAAGGGGCGCTTGCGATCGAGTGTCGCGAGCAGGACACAGAAGTGCTTCAGTTGCTCGCAGCTATTCACGATCGCGAGACAGAGCGTTGCGTGATGGCAGAGCGAGCCTTTTTGGCAGAGGTGGGCGGCAGCTGTCAGGTTCCGGTGGGCGCGTACGCTGCGCCGTCTTTTTCTCGCTTGAATCTTGCGGCAATGCTTGCTGACGCGCGTGGCAACGTGGTTCTGCGCGGCGCAATGATGGGTGAGAATGCGCGTGAACTCGGTCGCGAATTGGCCTTACGCATGCTTGCGGGCGGTGGCGACCGGTTGCTCGCAATGACCTATGAGGTTTGAGTGATGAAAGGTTCGCGCATCGCCCTAACGCGTCCTGTTGAATCGAGTGCACCGTGGTCCGACGCAATCCGCAGGGCCGGGGGGTGTCCGCTCCAGTTCCCGCTTGTCGAGATTCACCTGCTTCCCACCGCGGCTCTCTTGCCAGATCGCGCGTTTCTGATGATCTTTACGAGTGTGAATGCGATTCGCGCTCTGATGCAAAACGTTTCTTTGGTAAACAAGATTCGGCACATTCCTGTCGTGACTGTCGGCAGCGCATCGTCCGCGCTTGCAAAAATGGCGGGATTCTCTACGGTTCATGAGGCAGAAACGAAGCGCGCAGACGGTGTTTTTGCTTGGATTGAGAAACGTTTTGGGCGCGGGAATGGCGAGCAGATCGTGTACCCGCGAGGAAATCTCGCGGATGGGGAACTGGCAAGTCGCCTCACGGCATTGGGCTATCAGGTCGTGTCGCCGATTCTCTATGAGACAAAGCCCGTTTCATCCGAAGCGCTGCTCACTGAAGCGCGGCGTGGACGGGTTGATGTCGTCTCATTTGCGAGCGGTTCTGCGGTTGCTTCTTTCGCGACAGGTTGGCAAACAGAGCGATTGCGGGGATGGCTTGAAAACCGCCTAAAGTTTCTATCGATCGGCCCAAAGACCTCTGAGGTGATGAGGGCGCATGATTTGCGAGTGGACGAGCAGGCGAGAGCGCCTGACAGTGCCTCTGTCATAGCGGCGTTGCAGCGACTTTTGCATAAAAATACGTGAAGTGTATAGGAGGATATGAAGAGGATGAACTTTGATCGCCATCGCAGACTGCGAAATCATCCGGGAATTCGCGCCATGGTTCGGGAAACACGGTTGAGTACAGACCAATTGATGCTGCCGCTGTTTGTGAAACACGGCGAGGGGCGCGACGCAGTTGACGCGATGCCGGGGGTTGAGCATCTCTCGATTGACGCGTTGCGCAGGGAAATTCATGAACTCTCGGAGCTTGGGGTTCGCTCAGTGCTTTTATTCGGTCTTCCTCACACAAAGGATGACCTCAGTTCGGAGGCGTATGCGGAAGAGGGAATCGTCCAAAAGGCCATTCGGGCGATTAAAGAAGAGAACAAAGAGATCGCGGTGGCGACGGATGTCTGTCTATGTGCTTATAATCCGGCCGGCCATTGCGGCATCGTGCGCGGTGAAGAGATTGTCAATGATGAGAGTTTGTCACTGCTTGCAAAAACGGCGCGCTCTCACGCACAGGCGGGGGCTGATTTGATTGCGCCATCGGACATGATGGACGGGCGCGTCGCGGCGATTCGCGAGGCGCTTGATCAGGCGTCCTACCAAAGCATTCCGATTCTCTCCTATTCCGTTAAATACGCTTCAGCGTACTATGGGCCGTTTCGCGAGGCGGCGCATTCGGCTCCGTCGTTTGGGGATCGCCGCAGTTATCAGATGGATCCGGCCAATGTGCGTGAGGCGTTTCGCGAGGCAGAGTCTGATCTGGCGGAAGGCGCAGACATGCTGATGGTAAAGCCGGCCATGCCGTATCTTGATGTTGTGCGGGCTCTCAAGGAGCGCTATGATGTTCCGCTCGCCGCGTATCACGTGAGCGGGGAGTATGCGATGATCAAGGCGGCGGCGCAGCGCGGATGGGTGGATGAAGAGGCGATCGTCATGGAGACGATGACCAGTTTGACACGCGCGGGCGCAGATATCCTGATCACCTATTTTACAAAGGATGTCGCACGTATTTTGCAAAGATAAAAGGGAGTGAACTTTGATGGATGATGAACCCGTAACCATCGCGCGTCAAACGACGCGCTCTGAAAATGCGATGAAACGCGCGCAGACGCTGATTCCAGGTGGGGTCAACAGCCCAGTTCGCGCCTTTCGGGCAGTCGGGGGGACCCCGCTATTCATGTCGCGCGGTGAAGGGCCGTATCTGTATGATCTCGATGACAATCGGTACATCGATTACGTCCTTTCGTGGGGACCGCTCATTCTCGGCCATGCGCACCAAGCAGTCGTGCGCGCCATTGCCGAGCGAACGGTTCGTGGAACAAGTTTTGGGGCGCCGACAGAATTGGAGTCAGATCTCGCCGCACGGATTCTTGACGCGCTACCATCGATGGAACGCGTTCGCATGGTCAATTCCGGCACAGAGGCGACGATGAGCGCACTTCGCTTGGCGCGCGGCTTTACGGGCAGGAAAAAAATCATCAAGTTTGTCGGCTGCTATCACGGTCATGCAGACAGTCTGCTCATACGCGCTGGATCAGGTGTCGCGACGTTCAGTCTCCCAGACTCACCTGGTGTGCCTCCGGAAGTTGCCGCACTCACGATTTCGCTTCCCTACAACGATCTTGCGGCGGTAAAAGACGCGTTCGCACAGTTTGGCGAAGAGATTGCGGCGGTCATTGTAGAGCCGGTTGGCGGCAACATGGGAATGGTTCTGCCAAAAGAAGGGTTTTTAGCGGGATTGCGCGAAGTGACGCAGGCGTACGGATCGCTTCTGATCTTCGATGAGGTGATGACTGGGTTTCGCGTGCACTATGGCGGAGCGCAAGGTTATTACGGTGTAAAGCCTGATTTGACGACACTTGGCAAGGTCATCGGCGGTGGACTTCCGGTAGGCGCATATGGTGGCCGCAAGGAAATTATGGATCTCGTTGCGCCGGCAGGACCCGTCTATCAGGCGGGTACGCTCTCCGGGAATCCGCTTGCTGTGGCGGCAGGACTCGCCACACTTCAGACACTTGCGGAAGAGGGAGTTTACGAGCGGCTTGAAGCGTGTTCAGCGCAACTTGTCGCAGCCTTTCTCGACGCGGGTAAACGCTATGGTATCCCAGTTCAGGGCTCGTATGTCGGCGGGATGTTTGGTTGCTTTTTCGCCGAGAACCCCGTCACTGATTACGCGAGTGCCGCGCAGGCAGACAAAGCGCGCTATGCATCCTATTTTCACGCGCTGCTTGACTGCGGTGTTTATATGGCGCCGTCACACTTGGAGGCGGGATTTGTCTCGCTTGCGCATGACGACACAGTTTTGGCGACAACCTGCGATGCGATCGATTCTGCAATGCGCGCGATTTGTTGACCGTTGAATGATCAAGATTCGACAGGGTTTGACAGGTTTGTCTTCTCGGATTACAATTTCGTCAAACGTAGACGAACGATGGATTCCGTTGAAACGCGAGAGTGAGACGTGAGGGGATCGTTGTCGCGAGCGAAAACTCACTCGGTGTTTTGGGCGTCTGCGCTGATGTGCAGACGCTTTTTGATGGCGGAGGTGTTGTAAACCATGAATTCGCGTTTTGCGATTGAAGCGATGGAAGAAGAACGCCGTCGGCTTGCTCGCGACATTCACGACGGACCCGCGCAGATGCTTACGAACCTCACGATGCGTCTGGAGGTTGTCAAGGAGATGCTTCGTCATCAACCTGATCACGTATTGCCAGAAATTCTGCGAATTCAAGAGTTGATGCGCAATTCCGTGGGAGAGTTGCGGCGTTTAATCTATGATTTGCGCCCGGTTGAGATGGCGGAGGTGGGGCTTGCGGGTGCACTTCGCGCGTATGGTGAACGCTGTGTCAATCTCCTTGAGCGAAATGTGACGGTTGACGTGGACGGGCTGCCGGCACTCTCGGAGGACGCATCGATCACGCTCTATCGCATGGTACAAGAATGCATCACAAACGCAGGAAAGCATGCGCAGGCACAGACGATCGCCATACGGGTTGAGCGCGTTGAAAGCGAGTTGATCTTGACGATTGCGGATGACGGCATCGGGATGAGTCCTGGTACGGCTACCGGTCGCTACGGACTGCTTGGCTTGCAGGAGAGAGCGAGGTTGATCGGGGCGGATGTCGCGATTGATACAGCGCCGGGAAAGGGCACGACGGTGCGAATCCAGCTAAAGGTTTGAACATCCTCTTAAAATAAAAGGACGTGATGGCCTTTGACGTCTACAATTTCAGTATGCATAGCGGACGATCAAGGATTATTTGTAAGCGGTATGATGGCATTGTTTCAGATATCCGATGAGATACGTGTACAAGGTACGACAAAAAATGGTTCTGATACGATTCGCTATATGATGGATCACGCCGCAGAGACGGACGTGCTTATCCTAGATATTGGTTTACCCGATTTGTCGGGAGTGGATGTGGCGCGCGTTTTGCGCGACGCGTCGATTGACACGCCGATTTTGATCGTTAGCAATGATGATTCGAGCGATACGGTTTTGCGCGCAATTCGAGCCGGGATTTGCGGGTATCTTTTAAAGGACTGCGACGGTGAAGAGTTGAAGCACGCCGTGCGGGAAGTTTCTTTTGGCAGACGCTATATTGACCAACGACTCTTACCATATCTCATGGATCGTGTGCGGGGGGAGGAGCAGCAAAACAGTCCATCTTATCCTGTGAGACCGCCACACCCGTCCGCTGCGATGTCTGCTGTCACGCGATTCATGCCAGGGCTTGAGGAACTTACACCGCGCGAGCGTGATGTCCTGCGTTTAATGGCAGAAGGTCACACGAACGATGAAATTGCAACCCGGCTTTTTATCACACCGAAAACGGCGCGCAACCATACGACGAGCATCTTGCAAAAACTTGGCGTTAAGACAAGGACCCAGGCGGTCGTTCTTGCGCTCTCCCAGGACATTTCTATAAGCGCGGGAACACTAGGGCTTTTTTCCTAGGAATTCGATTGTCAATATGAAAAAAAGATAGGAGAGTTTACCCTGTTGGGTGGCTCTTCTTTTCTTTTATGATGAGTACATGAAAAGAAAGTAGAAATCGAAAAGGGGTTGGCTGAGATGTTGAATCGGTTCAAAGACGGCTTCGTTTCACTCGTTGTATGGTCGGAGCGTGTCGCGTTTTTTGGCAAAACGCTGCTTGCGCGATGAGTCGGGGCAGGGACTTGTGGAGTATGGGTTGATTATCGGGCTTGTGGCAATCGCGGCAATTGTTGGCTTGGGTTTGTTGAGCGGAGGACTTCAAAATATTTTCAAAAGCATCTCTGGCTCTCTCAATAATAGCACGACTGTATCAGGCAGTTGATTGTAGCTGTGCGACGGTTTGTTGATCCCCTTGGGGTTATGAGGTGAATCCTTTGAATGCTGAAGTTTTTTTGACCATCGCGGCCTGTCTGATCGCTTCGGTCACGGATCTTCGCTCGCGGAGGATACCCAATTGGCTCACAGGGGGATTCGCACTTCTGGCTGTTTTGACGGGAATGATTCAGGATCGGCCGATTTTTATAACGCTAGAAGGCGGGCTGATCGGGTTCAGTACGCTGTTTGTGCCATACGTCATGCGCGGGATTGGGGCTGGCGATGTCAAACTTCTAAGCGCTGTAGGATGTGCCGTCGGTCTATCAGGAATGGCCTATGTTCTTGTCGGGATGGCGGTGACAGGTGCGCTTCTTGCGATCGTGATTCGTGCGGATCTTCCCCGTGTGTCAGAAGGATTAGGATTTCCAATCGCCGCCGATTCGCTTGTACGCGAATCGGCAGTATCAAACAAGCCGACGATCCCCTATGCGCTTGCCATCACGGGAGGTGCACTCTTGTGGTGCGCAACCGATTTCGCACGCTGATTGACTCAGACAAGGGGCAGGCGCTTGTTGAATTTGCGCTTGTCATTCCGCTGTTTCTTCTGTTGTTGTTCGGGATTTTCGATTTTGGAAGGATTATGTGGAGTGAGCTCACGATCAGCGCCGCATCGCGAGATGCGGCACGCTATGCGAGTCTTGGCGCGACAGATGCGCAGATTGATGCTGTGGTTGTGAGTGACTGTCCCTTTTTAATACCGGGGAAACTGACAATTGCAATTTCACCTGCAAGCGCTGAACGAATCCCCGGGAATCCTGTGACGGTGGTTGTTTCGTACCCGGTCGAGATTGATCCATTTCTTTCTGCTTTTCTCCCTGCAAAGATCAATCTGACGGCGCAGACGACGATGAGAATGGAGTGAGCGCTGTGCGAATTCTTCGAGAGGAAAAGGGAAATGTGGCAGTCTTGTTTTCACTTTCTCTCGTGAGTTTGCTCGGCTTTGCAGGTCTTGTCACAGATTTTGGCATGGTGTATGTCGAGCGTCAAGCGCTTTCAAACGCAGTGGATGCGGGAGCCTTGGCGGGTGCAGCAGCATTTTTAGGCGGACTTCCTGCGATTACTCAGACGGCTGATCGCTATGTAACCCAAAATGGGGAGCCACTGGGATCTGTTACGTTCAATGCCGCAACGAATATGGTTACCGTGCAAAGTGAAAAGCGTGTGCCACTCTATTTTGCTCGTGTCTTTGGGGTCGATCAGGTGTCCATCTCTGCAGTTTCACACGCACAGGCGCAAACCTTAATTGGAGGAACAGGATTTGTTCCAATTGGAGTCGTCCAACAAAATTTTCACTATGGTCAACTTGTTCAATTGTCTTATGCTGCGGGTGAAGGAGGGCAAGGCAATTATGGATTTCTCGCGTTGGGAGGCACTGGTGCTAGTGTCCTTGAAACAAACATGATGTATGGGTATTCCGGGACACTGCATGTTGGGGATTCGGTGGAGAGTGAGCCGGGTGTCATGACGGGGCCTGTCGCGACTGCCATGGATGCTCGGATGAGCGAAGGAGAAGGTGAAGACTATACTGCGGCAAATCGATCTTCGCCGCGCGTCATGATCCTGCCTGTGATAAACGCTTTTCCAAGCAACGGTCGATCAAGTGTCACCATAGTGGGGTTTGCCGCTTTTTTTCTAGAAGGAATTTCAGGAGAGGGGGGGCATCAGACAATCGAGGGAAGATTTTTGCAGATGGTCATCTCAGGTGAAACTGGCTCTGGACCAAATTTCGGCCTATACGGTGTTCGACTTGATTTGTAATGGCGCAGCGAAGGTGGGCTTTTTATGAAACGGTTACGACTCTCGACACTGCTTTTGCTCGGCTCGGTTGTCATGGCGGCGTTTGCCACAATCGCAGTCGTTTCCATTCTTCGAAATACGATTCAAGCGACGCGCAACAGTATAAAAACCGTGCCTGTACTTGTCGCGACAAAAGAGGTTATATCAGGCGCGCCTCTGACGTCTGCGGTATGGCGGGTAGCCTCTGTTCCACTCGGGGGACGTGAACCTAACGCATTTGTTCAACCATCCCAAGTGATTGGAAAGTATGCGGTTCAAAACCTATTTCCTGGGGAACAACTCATTCCGCAACTTGTATCAGGGCATGTACAGACACCTCGATTCGCCGACAAAATACCGAGTGGCGATGTCGCGATCGCTGTCTTGTTTAATCCACTCAATGATGCGGGGGGCTTATCCAGGCTGGAGACGATGTATCTGTTCTCGGGGTTCTGACAAAGTCGTACGACAATAATCACTATGAGTCCTATATCCTTGCGAACCATATCTTCGTGCTTTCGATAACTGGTCAGTCCTATGCTTCAAGCGGCACCTCTGGGACTGCCAATGCGACACGTACTGTCGTGTTGGCAGTCAACCCGAAGGAAGCCAATCAAATTGCATATCTTGAAACTTTTGGCCAATTGGATCTTCTCCTGGAACCGACCCATGGTTCCCCGACTTCACTGGGTAGCCAAGTGAACAATAACACTGTTTTTGCTGGAGGTCGGCCATGAAATCAATCATTCGCATCCTTCTTGTCGACGACGCAACGGAAATCCTTGAAACGGAAAAACAACTCCTGTCGTTTCACAATGATTTTGAAGTGGTTGGCGAAGCAAAAAATGGAAAAGATGCGATTGCATTGGTGGAGCTAGCAAAGCCTGATATTGTTCTTATGGATATCAATATGCCGGTAATGGATGGCATTGAAGCAACGCGCAGAATCGCAGAAGTGGCTCCCAATACGGCGGTCATCATCGTCTCTGTGCAAGAGGAATTCCAGGCGCTTCGCGGCGCCATTCAAGTCGGTGCCAAAGAATACCTTCTAAAACCGTTTACAACAGAGAGTCTGGCGCAATCCATCCGGACTGTCTATCACCAGATGGAGCGTTCTGTTCGAGCGACGACAACGCAAGTTTTATCGGAAAATTTTCGCTCACGCTCACGCGTGATCTCGATGCTAAGTGCAAAAGGCGGTGTCGGGAAATCGACGATTGCGGTTAACGTAGCGTGCGCCATGGCGGAAAAAGGGAAAAAAGTTGTATTGATAGACCTTGATCTATTCTTTGGAGACGCGGCGTTGTTGCTTGGTTACAGTGATCTATCGAGAAACATTTACACGCTGATGCTAGAAGGTGATCACTATCTTGAAATGGTGTCATCGTATTTGTTTACGCACGCCTGTGGTTTAAAGGTTCTCCCTGCACCTCAACAAATTGAACAGGGAGAACTGATTTCTGCACATTATATTGACGATCTTGTAAAGGCGCTGCGCGCTTCGTATGACTACATTCTCATCGATACAGCGCCTGCGCTTACGGATGTGCTCTTCGCAGCGCTTGAAACGTCTGATGAGACATGGCTCGTGAGTACGGCAGACTTAGCTTCGATCAAGAATAATCAGCGCCTCTTAAAAGCGTTAAGAGCTGTGGGAAGCGAACCAAAATTGTTGCGCCACCTTCTTGTGAAGCGCGGCAAGTTGAGTGAACGCGCCGTGGAGGATGTGTTGTCGCTTGAGACGTTTTCGGCCATTGATTACGATCCGGCAACGATTTGCAGTGCGGCAGATGTGGGGATTCCTGCCGTACTTGAGCATCGCGCTTCGCGTGCAGTACGCGATCTAAAGCATCTCGCCACAAAGACGATCGCTGAGGAATCCAGACGACGAGAGCCGCGCGTTAAGCCGTCACGTCTTCGTTTTCTGGCAAGGGGGGCTAAAGGATGAGTTTGACGCTGCGGGATCGCATGGAACGGCGAAAGACTACGGAGATGATAAATGAGTACAAAGTGGCCGATGAGCATGTCGCGCATGAGGTGCGCGAAGTTCCGGCTCAGATGGCGAGTCTAGGTGTCACCGATTTGAAAACAAAGCTTCACATTCAGTTGGTCGATCGTTTAACAGAGCAAGAAGATGAGGCGGAGTATGAGAGTGTGTTTCTTCAGGCATTGTCTGAAGAGGGCGTCGTATTGCCAAAAGCAGAACGCGATCGCTTATGGAGTGAACTGCTCGCTGAGATACGTGGCTTTGGTCCAATTGACCCCCTTTTGCATGATGAGTCGATCAGTGAAGTCATGGTAGTCGCACCCGACCAAGTCTATATCGAGCGTAAAGGGAAACTTGCACTCACAGAAATCAGGTTTAAAGATGCGGATCACGTACAGCGCATCATTGAAAAAATCGTATCGCCGATTGGTCGGCGAATTGATGAATCCGTGCCTTATGTAGATGCGCGTTTGCCGGATGGCTCGCGCGTTCACGCGATCATCCCCCCGCTCGCACTAAAAGGGCCATGCCTCACGATTCGAAAGTTTACCGCTATACCCCTTCAGGTGTCAGATTTGATTCATTTTGGAACACTGACACCCCCCATGGCAGAGTTTTTGCGTGCCGCAATCGATGCGCGCTTAAACATCGTCATCTCTGGAGGGACTGGCTCAGGAAAAACGACAACCTTAAATGTTATATCAAACTTTATTCGCGAGGATGAGCGGATCATTACGATTGAAGATGCGGCTGAGTTAAAGCTTCAACAGCGCCATCTGGTAACGCTTGAGGCAAGACCTGCAAACGTTGAGGGACGCGGCGCAGTCACGATTCGAGATCTTGTAAAAAATGCGCTCCGCATGCGACCGGATCGCATTGTAGTCGGTGAGGTGCGCGGCGCAGAGGCGCTGGACATGCTGCAGGCGATGAACACAGGGCATGATGGGTCACTGACAACTGCGCATGCCAATACACCGCGCGATATGCTCAGACGTCTTGAAACCATGGTGATGATGGCTGGAATGGAACTCCCCGTGCGCGCGATTCGGGAGCAAATTGCCTCAGCCGTCGATCTTGTCGTTCAGCAGTCGCGGCTCTCCGACGGAGGTCGAAAAATAACTTATATTACTGAGGTGATCGGCATGGAAGGCGATCAAATTATCCTCCAGGACATCTTTACCTTCGAGCAGCGTGGACGACGGCATGACGGGTCGGTGATAGGTAAGCATCACGCGACCGGAATTGTTCCGGCATGCACGGAGGCGATGCAGGCGTATGGCATTCCTTTTCGCATGGACTGGTTTCAAGCGATGAATGAGTGAGGATATTGCCACCTAGCGCGAGAACTGGGGGTGTGAATATGCAAATTATCCTTTTCTTTACTTTTTTTCTGTTGATCTATACACCACTTTTTATGGCTACACAGCGAACTTCGCGTGTGAAGGATCGCCTTCGCGCCATCGCAGATGATACGGTGAAGACAGAAGAGGCACTACCTGCTAAAAAAATCCTCCCCAAAAAACTCCCTGCGGCGACGCTTTTGTCGCGATGGCTCAATTCAGTGGCGCTGGCGATGATGGCGACTGGGATGCCGTTGCCGCTTGAGAGGGCACGAATTTATTCTGCTGGTTTGCTGTTTTTTCCGCTTATCCTTTCAATTTTTATTGGCAGACCGTTTCTTGTTTTGGCCTATTGGGCACTCCTTTACGCGTGGATTCACTTCGAAAAAAAGCGTCGTGAAAGAATTCGGATTCGCGCATTTGAACGTGATCTTCCCGAGATGCTTCGTGTCGTTTCAGGTGCTTTGCGCGCAGGAAACTCATTTTTTCAAGCGATAGACATGGTTGCGCGTGACGCGGGAGGTATTCTTGGAGATGAATTTCGGCGAATGATTCGTGAAATGTCACTCGGCGTAAGTGTTGAAGAGGCGATCAAACATGCGGCTTCGCGAATCCAGTCGGGAGATTTTGAACTGATTGCAAACGCCTTTCTTGTATCGCGGCAGGTTGGTGGAAATTTGGCCGAAGTGTTGGAGACAGTCGAAGAGACCATTCGTGATCGTATACGGTTAAAGGGCGAGATCCGCTCGCTCACTGCGCAAGGAAGAATGTCAATGTGGATCTTTCTATTGATGACACCTGGAATTGCGGCTGTTCTTGTCTTTTTTAACCCAAGCTATCTTTCTTTGTTCGTTACGAACGAACTCGGAATTTTTCTTTTGGCGATTGCTTTTGTCGGACAAATCGTAGGCGCCTTGTTGATTCGAAAAATTGTTCAAATCGAAGTGTAGCTGACAAGGGGTGTTCTCGTGGCGATCAGTGCTCTTCTTTTGTTTTTGTCGATTGGACTTGCGCTCTATTTATCGCTAAAACTTTTTTTTTGCGCGACAACTCGCTGTCGAAGTCCGCGTCAGAGAGCTATTGCCAGAGTCCCCGAGTACACTGGCTTGGCGAACGCTTGTAAACCGTTTCTCACAATTTTATTTCATGGTTTTGCTCAAACTGACGCCAAAGCAAATTCGTGAACGTGAGCAGGCACAGGCGAGAAGGTCGGGATTTAAGACGGCCGAAGCCATTCGCCAGTACGAGCGCCTGCGCGGAATGGTTTACGGTGCAATGCTCATCTTGCCATTTTTCTGTCTTTTTTCTGGACACAGTGCGATCCATGTTGAATCGGCGATTGTTCTGCCACTTTTTGTTCTGATCGGATTTCGTTTTTACATGAAACGGCGCGAACGATTGTTGCAAGAACAAATGCGAAGAGACTTGCCACAAGTCATTGATATGATCACGATCAGTGTAGAGGCAGGGCTCGGTTTTGATCAGTCGCTAACTCGTGTGACGGAGCAGATGGACTCATCTTTGATCGACGAACTACGTCAGATTCTCCTTGAGATGAATCTTGGCAAATCAAGGAGAAACGCCTTTCGCGACGCTGCCAACCGGGTGGCGATCGATGAGTTTCAAAGTCTGATGAATGCGCTGATTCATGCGGATCGCGTGGGCATGGGAATCGCTGGCGTATTGCGGATACAAGGTGCAGAGGTGCGCAGGCGCCTGAAACAAAAGGCGGAAGAAAAAGCGATGAAGGCTCCCATCAAAATCCTGTTTCCTCTGGTATTCTTTATCTTTCCAGGTCTGTTTGTCATTTTGATGGGCCCGGCTGTCTTGCGAATTATCGCGGGCCTCTCACACGCATAAGGAGGAAATGCATTGAACATGTACAAAGATGATCTGCTGTTTGCACATGATATTCAAGTGGCCCGCACATTTTTTCAGCGCCTGCGCGGTCTTACAGGTGTGCGCAGACTCTCCGCTCACGCGGGAATGTATTTTGATCACTGCAACGCAGTGCACACTTTTTTTATGAAGATGCCGATCGACGTTCTTTTTTTGAATCGGAACAATGAGGTAATCAAAATTGTGGAGTGTGTATCGCCGAGGAAATTCTGCTACTGCAAAGGAGCCGTCAAGACGCTGGAACTGCAAGGCGGCGCTGTTCGTCGCATGGGAATCGAGTGTTCTGACCACCTGCAGTTTGTGGATCCGTGTGTCAGAACGCCGATTGCGAGGGAGCTTTCCTTTCGATGACGGCTACATTCACCTGTCCCTCATAGAGGTATTGAACATATACATGCGTACGGTCTGCATGCGCCTCAAGAATTTCAATTCCGGTTTGCCGCAAACGCTTGCGCATCATCGTTAAACTTTTTTTATAGCTCACGTCTTTTGTTGTTTGATAACTTTCATCAAGTGTCGCATAGCTGTAGAGTAGCGCCTGAATGTGATCCACGAACCACCCTCCCTTTGCTTAATGATACCACACGAGATTTGTGCGGAAGAAGCGCAAAGATCACGCGCAAAAGGTATATCCCACCCATCCTATACGTATGGTGTGGGAGAAGCCTTTGGGCTTAGGGAGGGATGACTGTGTCAGAAGAAGAACGCACGCGAAAGATTGTTTTGAAAGTCGATCAGCAGGTGTTCACTGACGTGGTGCATGGTGATGAGTCGATCGAAGAGTACTCTGCACCGACAGAGGTTGTAACGTTTGAACAGAGGGGCGACTCGTTTTTTCTTGAAGGCAATATTCTTTTTTCTGCTTTTTTGCGCGAACCAGAAGAACTTTCCGCTTCCGTTGAAGCATCGTCCATTAAGCATATGAGGCACCGTATGGCCTTTGATTTGCGCGTGCCAGTGTCCGGTCAATCTCAGACCATGCTGAGTGTGAGCGTCGAGATGCCAGAAGCTGAATTGAGTGTCTTGGGTCCTGGTTGGGTACATGTAAAGGGGTTACTTGAAATTGCAGGCCTCGATGATTGTCAAGGGTATGTGGCGCATTGTGGCGCACAGGAAATTCTTGTTCCGCCACGCGCCGATGTGTTAGCTGGAGACGGCGAGGCACTGTCAGAATTCGAATTTTCACAGAACACTCCGCCGTCTAAACCACTTGAGTCGAATGGCGCAGTTCCTGAACAGGCGCCTGAAGATGCGGTTTTGTTGCGCTCTGATGAGGAGCCGCTAAAGCCATATGAGATGAAAGATTTGTCGGGTCTTGCCTATCAGGCGTGGACAGAGCAAACGCATGGCCTGTCTTCGCAACTTCAGGCGAGCGGCGAGCAAGGAGATGAAACCAACGGGCAATCAGAATCACTCTCAGAACTAGGGTGGAAGACTCATCTTGTTGAAGCGGATCGCGCTCTTTTTGGCACGGCCGCAGAGTCAGCGGTGGAAGAACAGACCCGACTGGAGCCGACGGCAAACAAAGAGGAGTCGGCAGAGGTTGCAATGAGGAAAGAGGAGCAAAATGAGCGGGCTTTGGCTGAGCCAGTGGACTCGCGAGATGAGACGGATGAACTGCAGACATTTCATTTTGAGTCATCTGACATTTCGACGAAGCAATCGATAAACAAGGAATCGTCGCCAGTGTCTGAGCGATCAGCGATTGATCAGAGTCTCTTTGGCTCAGGCGGAGTGAGTGAGGCCATCGTGGAAACGCACCTATCGCCATTTGAATCGAACAATGTCAAACCGATAGATCCTGTTTTTCCGATTGCCGAAGAGCACATGGAGAGAACAGAAAAAAAATATGCGGTGTCGGATGGTGATGGAGGCCCGCAGATGTCTTATACGGCAGTTCCAGAGACGCGGGTTGAGATGTCTGCGGCAGAGTGGTTTTGGAAAACGCTCAATATCCCGGCGGGTGAGTCTGTCTATAAGATGACATTTCGTATTGTCCGCGGGAAAGAGACACTGGAAGAAATCGCTGCATCCTACAACCTCACGGTAACACAGTTGCTGCACGCTAACGCATCGCTTGAGCAGCCCATCGCAGATGGTGCGCTTCTCTATATCCCGCTTAGTTAATTCGATTTTCGCAAAGAAACAGGCAACACATCGAGGCAGGCGCGCAAGTGGGTGCGCCGGTTGTTGTCATCCACATGTACACGAGCGGCTTCCGTGGGGAGGGTCAGCTGTGAAGAACGTGGTGCATGCTGTGGAGAAACATTACGGGTTACACGTGTATGACTTGAAGTGGATCAGCAAAGAGCGCTGTCGCCTTGCGACAGATCACGGACGTAAGTGGCTGCGCATTGAGGAGCAGCATTCTGCACTGCGCCGCTCTCTGATTCTCGATCAGGTAGCGCGTCATCGCTATCGCAAGACGCCTCGGTTCATTCGCACCAAATACGGGGAACCCCTGGCCGAGGTCCAGGGGGTATTCCTCTCGCTTTGTGATGATGTTGAATGCCGCTTGCTGCGAATAAACATGGAAGATGTTCAGTCGCTCGCGATGGATCTCGCAAAGTTCCATCTTGCGCTAGAAGGTGTATCGATTCAACCCACGGTTCAATGTGAGTCTGCCTATTCTGACATGAGCATGAAAAGAGAAGCGCTTTACGAGCTACATCAACATGCGATTCGCGGTGGGGATACTTTTTTGGAAACCTTTTCACACATAGGGCCAATGCTTCTCAAACGTGCTGATCGCGCGCTTCTCACCGCTTCAGAGGGAGGGATGCCTAAAAGATTTTCTGTGAATGCACAACAACTGCGCCTCGGCTGTGATCCATTTTACGGATTTGGGCGCGATATCTATCAACAGGTTTCATTGATTGAGGCAGACTCCATTCTACCTGGTGATCCTGAGGAGGATGTGGCCAGTGCGCTGCGCACGATCTATGGATCATCGGTCCATGAGATGGCGCAAAATGTGTCCGCAATCGCAGCCGATTTTCTTGCTGTTTACGATGAGGTAGTCGGTGGAAATCGCGAGCAACGGCGCGCACGAATTGTTGGCCTTGCACTTTTTCCTCACGAATACGCTGAGATTGCGCAGGACTATTTGAAAGCGCGTGCTGATCACTCACCACGATCCAGCGGTGAGGTTGAGGTGTGGGTTGCGCGCTTGGCGCATCTTATGCGCGGAACAGCCGTGTCGCGAGAGGAGAACCACCTGTGAGAGAACTGGGATTTTCGCGAGAGCTTGAAGACTCAGACTCATCGATGCCATTTGATCCACACATCCTGCGCGAGTATGGTTTGACTGATGCGCGTATTGAAAAACGCGGCGGGGCCTTTCGCGTTCACGCGGCGAGTGGCATTTACTACGTAAAAGGCGTACCTTTTTCGGCGCAGCGTCTTGAGCAGATCGGACTCTTGCTTGATCGCGTCTCTTCTGGGGTTCAGGTTGCCCGTTTTGTACACAATCAATATGGTGATCCGTTTGTCATCCATGAGTCAGGAAACTATTATGTTACGCAAAACTGTGATGGTAAACGGGCTTCGTTTGAAAGCGATGAGCTGATTATGCAAGGGGTGGAGACACTTGCGCGCTGGCATGCGCTCGCTCACGCAGTGCCAGGAAATCTCTGGTTTGCTGAACGCTCAGACGTCGCTTTGCGGATTCGAGAAGACTTGCAGACCATCGATACACTGCGCACGAGCGTTCTTGCAAATACCCGCCTCGCGCACGAGTTTGACGAATGGTTTCTGAGTCTTCGTGAGGATTTGGAAAATAACGTGCGTGAAATAGGCGAACGCCTGCTTGAGGCGAAGTATGAGGCCGTGCGGAGTTACGCGTTTGCCACAGGAGAGATTTGTCACGGTTCTTATGTGCGGAAAAATCTATTGGAAAGCGAAAATGGCGTGTACACAGTGATTGATCACGATCACGTCTATGCGGGGCCACAAATCGCAGAGTTGGCGACATTTCTTTTGCATTATCTCGCGCCATTTTTTAAGCGCGACGATGTGTTGCGTCGCGCGCTGCTGACTTATGCAGCAATCCGCCCGATCAATCAGGCAGAGTGGGCGGTCTTGCGTCACCTGCTTCGGTACCCGCAGGGGGTGATGCGCTGTGTCGAGGCGCGGCTGAATCACGGTGATGCAAACGTGGATGATCTTTTGGATGCGTGGGCGGTGAGTCAGACGCTTTCCGTTGAGATTCTGCCAGCGCTTTTTTCTGCGCAGCGATCCATGTGAAATTCTGGAAGGCTAAAAAAGAGTTGTTATGTCCCAATAAAGAGGGTGACCAGAACAAGCACAAGTCCTCCCAGAATGAGCAGGCTTATAAAGGATGGGAAAAACATCATCTGCAACATGGTTAAAAAGATGCAACCCAACAAGATGACTTTCGCAAAGCGCGCCAGCGCATAGAAGAACTGCGGCATGGATAGGGTCCCCCGATCGCTGCGTTGAGTGTTAGATCATCCTATAGCCTATGCACAAAAACAGTAGATGTGAACAGCGTAATCTGCACAAAATTTCTAGCGGTTCCTCTTTCTGACGACTCTTAGCCATGCTATAGTTAGATGGCTTGACCAAGCTTTAAGCTGAAGAATGGCAAAAGCGACAATGAGAAGACAGGCGATCATTTCTTTGGAAGGCAAGGTGTTTGTGTGGTGCAAAAATCGACGTGGGAAAGGATTCGGGAGCGACTGCTCGAGACTCCGAAAGAGGGAATGAGGTACAAGCAGATCATAACGGTCGGCGCCATTTTTGGCGTTCTTGGCGCGGTGATCGGCTATATCTCAAAAGGTCCTGTCGCGGGCAACCTGAGTACGAGCTTGGCGCTTTCGATGCTGATGTCTCCGTATTTTATCATTCCGCGCGTGAAATCGAGACGGGTGATTCAAGGGACGCTAGGCGGTGTGTTTTCGGGGATCGTGACGATGGTCCTGTTGTTTGTCTTTGCGTCGGCGCGCTATTGGCCAGCCCGCAGTCAGGTAATCAGCGGCTATGTGGGGTATCTGTTCGGCACGATTGCCGTCGCTTGGCTGTTTACGTTTGTAAGCCAGTGGACGGACAAGAAGCGACTCGAACTCGAGGCAAAGCGCGGCGCACAACCTGCGCGCAGTAAGGCAAAAGTGCCTGAAAAACCGCGTGTGCGTGTCCATCGCTACAATCGCAAAAAAAAGCGCTGACGTGTAATGCGCAACGGCTAAACCAAGGATTGACACGCGTTGCGTCCTTTTCTATACTTGATGAAATTACGTGAAAACAGCGGGAAAGAGTAGGCATGTCAAGCAGTAAGAGAGGGCGCCAAATGCTGAGAGGACGCCTCTGCGCGCTTGCCGAACGTCGTCCCGAGGAGATGCTGTTCGGGTTGAGTCCGTTATCGCTCTTAATGAAGTGCTGTGCGTTGCACAGAACGACAGGTGGTACCGCGGAAGACATTTTCTTTCGTCCTGCAATGGCGATGGAAACTGTCTTTTTTTTGTTCCCAGGGGTTTGGGAGGATTTTCTTATGATGACAAAGGAGTGACGGAATCGGTGCCGCTTATAGAGAAAACGCTGAAGAAATTAGGCGCATACGACGCAAAAGAGATCGAGACGCGCCGTTATCGATGGTGGATGGAACAGGGGTATTTCAAGCCGGCGCAAGGCAGCTCACCATACGCCATTGTCATGCCGCCTCCAAACGTAACGGGTGTGCTTCATCTGGGTCACGCGCTGGATATGTCGATGCAGGATCTGTTGACGCGCTATCAACGGATGCGCGGTCGGCGTGTGCTGTGGTTGCCGGGGATGGATCACGCGGGAATTGCCACGCAAACACGTGTCGAAGCGACCATTCGAAAGGAAGAAGGGGTTACACGCCACGATATCGGGCGCGAGGTGTTTGTCGAGCGGGTGTGGGCGTGGAAAGAGAACTATGCGGAAGTCATTCGCAACCAAATCAAACGATTGGGTGCATCGTGCGACTGGTCGCGCGAGCGGTTCACGATGGATAAAGGATTGTCTGCGGCGGTTCGCGAGGTGTTTGTGCGTCTCTATGAAAAGGGACTCATCTATCGCGGCAACTATATCATCAATTGGTGCCCGCGCTGTGAGACCGCGCTTTCTGACATCGAGGTGATTCACGAAGAGACGCAGGGATCCATTTATCAAATCGCCTATCCTTTCGTCGATGGAACGGGTCATGTGGTGATTGCGACAACGCGGCCGGAAACGTTGTTCGGGGACGTGGCCGTTGCGGTTCATCCTGACGATGAACGCTATCGTCACTTGATCGGAAAATCTCTTCGCCTTCCCCTGACGGAGCGTATCATTCCGATCATCGCAGACGAGTATGTCGATCCATCGTTTGGAACTGGAGCGGTCAAGATTACACCTGCGCACGATCCGAATGATTTTGAAGTGGGGCGCCGCCATGCGCTTTTGCAAATCAATGTGATGAATCGCGATGGAACGCTTAACGCGCACGCAGGCGCTTTTGCCGGTCTGGATCGAAGGGTGGCACGGGCGGCAATTCTTGACGCATTGCGCGCAGAAAACGCGCTCAAAGAACTACCTCACCAGTTGTCAATCGGTCACTGTGAGCGCTGTGATACCGTCGTTGAGCCATGGCTTTCTCTTCAGTGGTTTGTGCGAATGGAGCCTTTGGCAAAACCCGCGATGGATGTTGTCGCGTCAGGCGCGCTTCGCTTCGTGCCGGAGCGCTTTGAGAAAACCTACGCGCACTGGCTGGAAAACATTCGCGATTGGTGCATTTCTCGGCAGTTGTGGTGGGGGCATCGCATTCCCGCGTGGCACTGCAGCGCGTGCGGTGAGATTACCGTTTCGCGCGAGGATATAAAAGCGTGCGGGCATTGTGGCAGCAAGGCAATCGATCAGGATACGGATGTGCTCGACACGTGGTTCTCATCTGCGCTTTGGCCGTTTTCAACGATGGGATGGCCTGAGCAGACAGAAGACATGGCCGATTTTTTCCCGACGCAAGTTCTTGTCACAGGGTTTGACATCATCTACTTTTGGGTAGCGCGCATGGTGTTTACATCACTTGAATTTACAGGTCAATCACCTTTTCAGGATGTGCTCATTCACGGGCTTGTGCGCGACGCGCAAGGACGGAAGTTCTCAAAGAGCCTTGGCAATGGAATTGATCCGATGGAAGTGATTGAACGCTACAGTGCGGATGCGCTTCGCTTCATGCTGTTGACAGGTGCGGGGCCGGGCCAAGACATGCGCTTCTATGAAGAGCGCGTGGAGGCGGCGCAGGCGCTTGTGACAAAGCTTTGGAATGCAGCGCGTTTTGTTTTGATGAACCTTGATGATACGCAGACGGAAGAGCCCGATCAAGCGGCATTAAAACTGGCGGACCGCTATATTTTATCGCGTCTGTCAGTGACTGTTTCTGAGGTTACGCATAAACTTGACGCGTATGAATTTGCAGAAGCTGGAAAAGCAGTATATGAATTTTTCTGGAACGATTTTTGTGATTGGTACATTGAATTGTCAAAAGTGAGCCTGTATGCAGAAGGTGATGCGGCAGAGGACGCACGTATCGTGACGAAACGCACGCTGCGCACAGTTCTTGATCAAGCGCTCCGGCTCTTGCATCCCTTTATGCCGTTTGTCACGGAAGAAATTTGGCAAACCATGCCGCATGATGGGGAAACGATCATGCGCGCGCCGTGGCCAAGCGCCCACTTCTATAAAGAGGATCAAGATGTCGAACAGCGCATGCAGTATGTCATGGAAATCATCAGGACGCTGCGCACAATGCGGCAAGAGTTGAACATTCCGCCTGGCAAGGCGATTCCACTTTTGCTTCGGCCGGCATCTCATAGGGAAGCTGACGTGCTCGAAGCAAAAGCATATGTGGAACGTTTGTGCAACACGTCCTCGCTTACGATTGATTCAGGAATTGTCGCGCCAGACCAGTGTGCGACAGGCGTTCTTCAGGGCGCGGAACTGTATGTGCCGCTGCTTGGCGTGATTGATCTTGACGCGGAGTGCGCAAGACTTGAAAAAGAACATGCGAATTTAACGTTTGAAGTGGACCGTCTTGTGGCAAAACTCGCCAATCCATCTTTTGTCGAACGTGCACCTGAGGCGGTTGTTTCAAAAGAACGTGAAAAGCTTGCAGGTTATGAAAAGCAGCGCGATCAAGTGAATCGCGAATTGCTTCGCCTCCGATCTGTGACAGAGTGAATAGGGGGTGAATAGGATGGGTGCACATCGCCCAATTGAAACAGGGCAAGAGGCTCGCGCATTCATTGCATCGCGAAATGTGTTCGGTGTAAAGCCCGGACTGTCGCGCACCACGTGGCTTCTTGATGCGATGGGCCATCCAGAGCGCGGATTGCGCTTTCTTCATGTGGCAGGAACAAACGGCAAAGGCTCGACGTGTGCGTTTCTCTATGCGATCTGCGAAGCGGCAGGCTATCGAACAGGGCTTTACACATCGCCATCGCTCGCAGGTTTTGAAAATCGCGTCGTGGTGCATGGAGTACCCATCAGCGAAGACCGCCTTGTGCATTACACGCGTGCGATTGCATCTGCCATCGCTTCGTTGGAGCCCGATTCACCGCTTCAGCCGACCGCTTTTGAAGTGACGACCGTTCTTGCCTTTTGTCATTTTGCCGATCAAAAGGCAGATGTGGTCGTTCTGGAAACGGGACTGGGTGGCCGGTATGACGCAACGAATGTAATAACGCCCATCGTAAGCGCGATCACAAACGTCTCCATGGATCATATGGAGATACTTGGGGATACCATAGAAATGATTGCCAGCGACAAGGCGGGAATCATCAAACAGAGCAGGCCTGTGGTTACGGCGGCACGTGGTTCGGCACTTCAAGTCATCGCAGACACTGCACGAAAAATGAATGCCCCTCTCATGATTTATGGGAAAGACTTTTGGGCTGTTGAAGAAGAGCATTCACTTTCACAGCACCGCTTTTCGTATTGGGGTAAGCGGCGCGATCTCGTAGGCGCTAATCTCTCACTTCTTGGCGCCCATCAAGTGATCAATGCGAGTGTGGCGCTTGCAATCATAGAACTCGCGAGAAATGCGGGATTTGATATTTCAGATGATGCGATTCGTGCGGGACTGCGCCAGACCGCCTGGCCTTTGCGGTTTGAAGTGGTCGCGAGCAATCCGCCGCTCCTTCTTGACGGTGCCCACAACGAAGCTGGCGCGATTGCGTTACAATCGACGTGGGAATCTCTGTGCCTGCCTAAGGGCATCCTCATTGTCGGCTGTTTAAGAGAAAAGGACATCTCGGCAATGATTCCGCACTTTTCCGCCATTGCCAAAATGGTGATCGTCACACAGCCTACGCAACCGCGTGCGCTTGATGCGGATGAACTCAAGCGGGCATTTCAAAAGAGTCAAGGTACACTCTCTGTCACGGTGGCTGATTCTATCGCAGACGCACTCTCTCAAGCACTCGCTACGCGTGTGGGGAAAACTCCGATTTGCGTGACAGGCTCACTCTATACGGTGGCAGAAGCGCGGGCACTGATTCAGGCGGAGGGTGACAGAGCAGGCACTGCGAATGTATTTTAGCTAGGTCTTTTTGCATTTTTATTTTTATCGTTAAGTTAAGAGGTGGAGTATGTGACAGAATTCGAGTCGATCGAACGAAAAATGGATCATCCCCATGTGCATTTTATCGGAATCGGCGGGGCTGGCATGGGTACGATTGCGAGCATTCTGCTTGATCGGGGCTACCTTGTTTCCGGTTCTGATGTGACCGCGCATGATTATACAAAAAGACTGGCCGCCAGAGGTGCGACGGTTTATCTCGGCCATCGGACGGAGCAAATTGAAGGCGCGCAGATTGTCGTGTACTCGACGGCGGTCCCGGATGATAACGTTGAACTTGTAGCTGCTCGCGCGGCGCAGATTCCTGTGCTTCATCGATCGCAGATGCTTGCTGAGGTCATGAAACTCGGATCGGGAATCGCGGTTGCCGGGGCGCACGGAAAGACGACGACGACATCGATGATTGCGTATATTCTTGAGAGTGCAGGACTTGATCCTACCTTCTTGGTCGGCGGTGTGGTGTCAAATCTTGACACAGGGGCGAAGGCCGGACACAGTGAATGGGTCATTGCAGAAGCGGATGAGAGCGACGGCAGTTTTTTGAATTATCGACCAACCATTGCGGTTGTCCTCAATATCGAAGCAGACCATCTTGAACACTATCAAGGACGCGTCGAGAATTTAGAGGCTGCGTATGGGAAATTTATGCGGCTCGTTCCCGCAGACGGATTGCTCGTTACAAATGCAGAAGACGTTGTGGTTAGACGCCTTCTCGCAGAAGTCTCGTGTGAGGTAAAGACAGTCTCAGTGTGTGAAGCGGACGCCAATTATTACGCGTGTGAGATTTCGCGCCATGCGCGCGGGAGTACTTCGACGATTGTCGGCGATGGAAGAATCCTTGGCACGCTAACCCTTCACGTACCCGGAGATCACAACATTTATAATGCGCTTTGCGCATTTGCAGTCGCTCTGCGCACAGGTGTGCCATGTGATGTGGCATTGCGCGCGCTTGCAGAGTTTCGCGGAGCGCTTCGCCGCTTTCAGGTGTTGCATGACGATCACGGAATTTTAATTGTGGATGATTATGCACACCATCCAACGGAGATTCGCGCGACGCTGGCAGTTGCTCGCGAGACGGGACGCCGGGTGGTCGCTGTCTTTCAGCCACAGCGATACACTCGGACATTCCATTTGTTCAAGGAATTCACAGAAGCGTTTGCCGATGCGGATGATGTATTGATCATGGACATCTACTCTCCAGTTGGTGAGCAGCCCATCGCCGGCGTGACGGCGAGCCGTTTGGTGGATGGGATCAGGGAGTGTAGCCAGGCGGCTGCCAAATATTGCAGAACACGGGATGATGTGATTGCGTATTTGAAGGAGCATGTACGTGAAGGCGATCTTGTATTGACAATGGGGGCAGGCGACGTGTGGAAGATCGGGGTTGAGCTTTCCTCCTGGTTTGATCAACAAGTTTTCGCACAAGTCGAACCGGATGTGGTGTAAAGAGAATGAGGCAAAACCCGGACACTTCGTGTTCGGGTTTTTTGTCGATCGGGAAGGTATTTAGGGATTCTTGTCGAACAGTCTTTTGTATAGTAGACTTAAGCACTAAATGAAATTATCACGATACGAACGCAGGGATCTTCATGTCATTTGCAGAATATCCTCAGCTAGTTATTTTTTTATCAATTTATGTTTTTGTTGTCGGTATTTTTGGGGGTTCTTTTTTGAGTGTGGTTGGCATTCGTTTGCCGCGTGGGATGTCAATTGTTCATCCACGTTCGCATTGCGACGCTTGCGGCCGCCCTCTAGCATTTTATGAATTGATTCCCATTTTCTCTTACGGAGTCATGCGGGGAGCGTGTCGCACGTGTGGTGTAAGAATTCCTGCGAGGTATATTATTTTTGAAGTTCTCGCAGGCGCGTTAGCGTTATACACGTTATGGCACGAGCCGACGTGGTCATTACGCATTTCATGGTGGCTGTTATGGTCTCTTTTACTTGTGACAAGTCAAACTGATTTGGAAGCGATGATTGTTCCGAATGTGATCAGTTATCCTTCGGCAGCACTTTTTCTAATGATCAGTGTCGTTTTGCACACGAGAACAATTTCGAGTGCGATTATGGGAATGGCTGTTGGCTTTTTACTTATTGCAGGGATCCATATCCTTTCAAAAGGGAAGATGGGACTTGGTGATGCCAAACTGTATTTAAGTATCGGAGCCGTTTTAGGACCTTATGAAACACTATTTTCTTTGATTGCAGCGTCTATGCTTGGAACCGTGATTGGATATACTCTACGTTATCTAGGAAGACTCAAACCACGTCAAGCGATCCCCTTTGTTCCGTTTATCTCCGGCGGTGTCTTATTGACATCGCTTATTGGCAAACTTGTAATTAACTGGTATTTCCATTTGCTTCATGTGCCGCTTCAGTAAATAGACAAGTTGGGACAAATGAGGGATAGAGATGAGTGAAGAGAAAAAACGCCTCGGTGACATTCTTGTTGAGGCAAATTATTTGACTCTGGCTCAAGTGGATGAAATCCTTCTTGCGCAAAAATCAACAAAAGAACGTTTTGGAGATTTGATCATCCAAAAAGGCTATTTGACCGAGACTCAATTAATTGAAGTGCTTGAAATTCAATTGGGGATACCGCATGTCCTTTTATATCGCGTGGAGATTGATATGTCGATTGTACACCTTGTACCGGAAGGGTTGGCTCGACGATTTTTAGTATTTGCCTATCGTAGAATCAAAAACCGCTTGACTGTCGCGATGAATAACCCGCTTGATTATGATGCGATTGAAGAACTTCGGATAAGTACGGGATTTTCAATTGACCCTGTGATTGCATCAAAGTCGGAAATTGAGCTGTTTATCGATCGCTATTATGGACTTCAGGAATCGGTTGAAGAATTACTCGCTGTGACACCAAAAGAAGAGACGCTTGTCGATGCGGTTACGGCCAGCGATTCACCTATCGTGCGCCTTGTCAATCAATTTATTGCGCACGCCGTGGTTCAGCGAGCGAGTGACATTCACATCGATCCGCGTGAGAGCAGCGTTTTGATTCGGTATCGCGTGGATGGGATTTTGCGTACAGAGCAAACGCTCCCACGCTCTATGCAGCCGATGATTGCAGCTCGCATCAAGATCATGGCGGGTTTGAATATCGCGGAACGGCGGATGCCGCAAGATGGTCGAATGCAGGTGGATCTCGATGTGGGAAGCATTGATGTTCGCGTTTCGACGATGGCGACATTGCACGGTGAAAAATGTGTGTTGCGCCTTCTAGATGCACGCAATGCGGTGCTGAGTCTTTCTATGTTAGGAATGTCTGAACGCAACGCAATGCATTTCAAAGAATTGTTGAGGTCGCCAAACGGAATCATCCTCTTGACGGGGCCGACTGGAAGTGGAAAGACTTCTACACTCTACGCGGCACTTCAATCACTTGCGGGACCTGAAAAAAATATTATTACAATTGAAGATCCTGTCGAGTATTCACTAAGTGAAATCAACCAGGTTCAGGTGCAAACAGGAATTGGCATGACATTCGCACGCGGACTCCGCGCAATCTTGCGTCAGGATCCGGATGTGATCATGGTGGGAGAAATTCGCGACAGTGAAACCGCTGAAGTTGCAGTTCGGGCGGCACTTACGGGTCATCTTGTCTTTAGCACTTTGCACACGAATGATGCGATAAGTAGTGTGACGCGTTTGATAGATATGGGAATTGAACCCTTTCTTGTCGCATCTTCCGTTGCAGGTCTTGTCAGTCAGCGTCTTGTTCGAAGAATTTGCGATGTGTGTAAGAGAGAGGTTTCACTCACGACTGCGGAAGAGACTTGGCTGAATGACCGAGGTTATCACCAAGTTCACATGTATGTGGGCAGAGGTTGTGGGAATTGTCATATGACAGGCTATCGCGGAAGGATAGCGCTACATGAGGTTGTGCGAGTTGATGACGGGTTGCGAGAATTGATTTTAAAGCGTCAAAGCGACGCGACATATCGAAAATACCTCACATCCAATAACTATCAAACGCTTCTAGACGACGGGCTTGATAAGGTCAGCTTGGGAATAACTACGCTTGCAGAAGTCCTTCGGGTTTGTCTGAGGGATTCGTGAGTGGCATGAAAGGGTGAAAGCGATGAAAGATATTCGGGATATTTTTCGTGAGGCACATGCTCGAACAGCGTCAGATGTTCATATTTCTGTCAATGCGGCCCCTGTATTTCGCATTCACGGTGAATTGGTGGCAGAGGGTGATAAACTCTCTCCACAAGATACAGAGACGATGGCGAGAACATTATTAAATGAAATTCAATGGGATATGTTTCAGACACGCGGCGATTTTGATTTCTCCTATAGTTTAACAAATGTTTCGCGATTTCGTGTGAATGTGTATCGTCAGCGAAGTTGTATCAGCATAGCCGCGAGAATTATTCCGACGGTTGTTCCAACGCTTGATGAATTGCGTATGCCTTCTGTTATCAAATCGCTTACGATGAAGCATCACGGTTTGATTTTGGTGACTGGACCGACTGGAAGTGGAAAATCGACAACGCTTGCCGCGATGATTGATCACATTAATAAAACTCAACGAAAGCATGTGATCACACTTGAGGACCCAATAGAATACCTTCACCGTCATAACTTGTCGATGATTGATCAACGGGAGATGGGTTCAGACAGCAGAGATTTTTCCAGCGGGTTGCGCGCGGCGCTCAGGCAAGACCCGGATGTGATTCTCGTAGGGGAGATGCGCGATCTGGAAACGATACGCACGGCAATTACTGCATCTGAAACGGGACATCTCGTATTAGCTACACTCCATACGAGTGACGCGGTGCAGACGATGGATCGCATCATTGATTCATTTGCGGCGGGTCAGCAAATGCAAGTGCGTGCACAGTTGTCTGCTGTTTTGATTGGCGTGATTTCACAGCGATTGTTTCCGATGCGAGAGGGTAAAGGACGAACGGCAGCGCTTGAGATTTTGATGAATACGCCTGCCATTGCAAATTTGATACGCACAGAGAAGACACACCAGATTCGGTCATCCATGCAAATGGGGCGAGCATATGGAATGCAAACAATGGAAATGCATGTGAGGGAATTGATTCGCGATGGGCAAATCCATGAGGATGCGCTCGCTATAGTCAACGTGGTTTAAGAGAGGGGAGCGGCGTGTGCACTATGCGTATCGCGGGATGGCGCAGGATGGAAAAATTCTGAACGGTCGTGTTTCGGCAATGAACCAGACGGAGGCGGTGCGCATGCTGCGTGACCGCGGAATTATTGTATTGCGAATTCGTGAAAGCATGCACAGACACGTGATGAGGTTTTCCGCTGTCAAGCAGGTATTTGGCACGGAAATTCGAATTGGGAAAAAAGTGAATAGTGGAGAGATGGCCTTATTTGTTCGACAACTCTCAGCGCTCATGAGAGCCGGTGTCATTCTTGCTGAGGCAATACGCATTCTTATAGATCAGATGACGAATCGAGCCTTTAATAAAGCGCTTCAAGCGATTGCGGTAGAGATTCAAAAAGGGAATCAATTGTCACAAGCGGCGTCAGAGCATCGTGAAATTTTCTCCCCGCTCTTTATCAACATGGTGCGGGCAGGGGAGATTTCTGGAACGCTTGATATTATATTGGAACGACTAGCTGTTTTTTTTGAAAAAGAATATTACGCATCAGAAAAAATGAAATCAGCGATGACCTATCCGTTGCTTGTAGGGATTGTGTCGGTTGGAGTGACAATCTTTCTACTGGTAGGAATTATCCCGACTTTCGTTGGAATGTTTCAGAACTACCATATGAAATTGCCGCTTGCAACAAGAATTGTATTAAGTACCTCCCAGTTTTTAAAAGGTGAATGGTATGTGCTTCTTATTCCGCTTCTACTTTTCTCTGTTTTGTATCGCTATGCGATGCGCAAAGCACGCTGGCGCTATGTCAGGGATTACGTTTTGTTTCGCATACCGGTGTTTGGTGAATTGCGTAAAAAAACAGCGATGGCAAGAATCGGACGCACGTTAAGCACATTATTTGCAAGCGCAGTACCTGTTTTGCAAAGTATTCAACTGACATCTGATATTCTAGATAATGAGGTTATTGCGCGAGACCTAAAACAGTGTTCGAATCGTTTAACGCGTGGAGAAACGCTGTCTGAACCACTCGCGGAGAGTAAATTATTTCCGCCAATGTTTGTACACATGGTACGTGTGGGTGAAGAGACCGGGAATTTGGACTCAATGCTCTCAAAAGTGGCAGACTTTTATGAATCGGAGACGGAGTCAATGGTCGAGCGATTAAAATCACTTGTAGAACCTCTTACGGTGTTGGGCCTTGCCCTCGTCGTTGGTACGATCGTGACGTCTGTTATTCTACCGATGTTTTCGATCTATCAGCAGGTAGGCACGTTACAGTAAAATCGATGAAGGAGGTGATGCGTGGCGTAGGCATTTGAAGTTAATTGTAAATTTATATCATCCATACCATTTGAAAGGAAGAATACGCATGGAGTCAATTCGGAAAAAATGGTTGAAAATCACCTCATCTGTCGGAGAGCAAGGTGTCACCCTCATTGAATTGCTCGCGGTTGTCGTCATTCTGGCAATCATCGCAGCAATTGCAATTCCAGTCGTCCTAAATTCGATCGTTCAGGCAAAAGTGAACACGACAAAGCAGGACATGGCAATCATCACAGAAGCACTCGATCGCTATGCCACATTTCATGATGGACAGTTCCCTAATCCTTCATCATTCGCGTCAGGAACTACTTTATCGACGATTCTCACGTCAGGAACTGCCGCAACAGGTACTTCGACTTCTTTTGGCGGGCCTTATTTGCAATCACTGCCGCAAGACGCCTGGGGTAATGATTTTTATTACGGTACTTCTTCAGGGGGGCATACATTCGTTCTCGCGACACTGGCATCGGTATCTGGTTCTACTATGTTGGCCTCAGCTGCAACCCCGGCGACTGGTGACAGTGCCTTGTATGTGACAAGTAGCAATTCGACCCCACAAACAGGTGCATTTTCTGGTACATCGACGAGTTCGAACATAACAAGGATCTACGATGCTGGAAGCGGAAATTGATCGCCCGAAACTGAAATAACGCAGCTTGTTTTAAACGATTAGGGAATGGGATGAACACCATGGCAAAAACGCGTGTAGGTTTGCATCTTGATGTACACGGCTTACGATGGACTTCGATAAAGTACACCCGGAGCGGTGTGATGCTGTTGGAAAAATACGCGCGTAAAAGCAGTGAAAAAGTGTATGAAGAAAGGGCAATATCAGCAGAGGTTCAAGCATTTGCTCGTGAGATCAAAGGGAACGGTCTTTTAGGTGCAAAAACTGTGATTGGGTTGGCAAATCATCAGTTTATCGTACGCTATGTGACTGTTCCTGCGGTCCCTGATCAATATCTGAGATCGCTGATCCAAAATGAACTTGGTCACTCCATTCATTTGCCGTTTGAGGATGCCTTGTTTGACGCTGTTGCGGTGCCACCGCTCACCGAAATTGATCCCAAAATGACAACCGTCTGCTTGATCGCCGCACCACGTGAATATGTGGATCAGAGCGTGGAATTGGCAAAACAAGCGCAGTTGCAACCGGTTGCAGTTGATATTCCACCACTTGCTTTGTATCGTTTCGCTTCACTTGGATATGAAAAAGCTTGTTTTTATACATTGATTCACGTTGAGATGAGTGAGATGTCTATCAGCATTTTTCGACAGGGATTTCTCTATTTTTATCGAAATTTGGAATTGATGTGGGACGAAAGATACGATAGTTCATCCGAACAATTTGCAAGTATGCTTGTATCTGAGATTGAACGCATGATTAATTTTTTTCTAATGTCCTTTTCTGGGATATCGCTACAAAAGAATGTATATCTGCTCTATTCTCAATTCACTATGCATGAATTTTTAAGAAATAGTCTTACAAATGATGGGGTATCTGAGTTTGTGGATCTCAGAGATCTTCCGTACACCCTGTCACCGAAAGATCAAACTCAGAAGTGGAAAGTCTCTGCAAGTGATTGGCGTCAGATCGTGGCACGCACACCTGTATCTGAGTTTGTGTCGCTAGGTCTCGCATGTAAGGAGGTTGCGCGTTGAATATCAATCTTCTGCCGAGACAATCCCTCTGGGAACGTTGGCGATCGTTTGTGCTTCTTACGGCAATGGCCACGCTTTTGAGTGTGTCGGCAGTTGCCACAACGGTCATCATCATCGACCAATCTCGCTTACGTACGACGCAACAGACGCTGACATGGATGCTTGATCAACAATCTTCGCTTCAAAAAGAGCAAACCATTCTAAACAGCAAACTGCAATCGTATGCCACAAATATTTTGCAAGAGCAATCAGTTGGCCCGCAGTGGCTGATCCAATCTGTCATCTCAGAATTCATGAGCAGTTTACCACCTGGTGCTCAAATCAATTCCCTATCTTATAACGGAAACTCGTTGATGATTTTGGGAACAGCCTCAAATCTTTTAGAAATTGCGCAATTCGAATCGAAACTCACGATTATAAACAGTGTACAATCTGTATTTATACAATCTTTATCATCAATCCAAGCGAACCATTTTTCATTTACGATGGCGGTGCAACTGAAAGGGGCGGCAAAAAATTTACCATGATACGATCTCGATCGTTGCGCAACTTGTTTTTTGTTTTTCTGATTACTGTAGTTTTGATTGGAACATTCCTTAGTTTCAATCTGCGAGTTTCACAGAACGAACATGCCATCTCGTCGCTGCAAACTCAAATCATGTCGCAGCTTTCACAAATTGCCCAGCAGAATCAATGGCTAAAGAACGATCATCATTCAAGGCATTTTGGCAAGCGCTTGGAAACGGGCAACGCACAGACAAAATGGATTCAACTTTTATATCAATTTGCAGGCAACACAAATGTACAGATCCAGAGTGTAACGTTTACATCCGCTGAAAATGGTTTGAACACTAAGATGAATACAAGTCTGCGCGGATCACCACCCCAGAGTGTGTCGAATCTGACGATTCAATTGTCACTCTACGGTCAACGCGCTAAACTCTTGCAATTTATTCAAGATGTGCAGACGGTACCGTGGATTACTGGAATTACATCTGTAAATTTATCACTCTCTGTGGCAGGGCCTTCCCAAATGAATGTTACGTGTGTTGTACCATATGAGACTTAATCGATCAGAAAGTTTCGTCACGACGCAGAAAGTTTGGATTGTTCAAGATGGACTTACGCTATTGGAAACATTGGCTAGCGTTGTCGTACTCTCAATCTTCTCAACGGTGCTTTTTCTTGTATTAAATTTCTTTCTTTATAATGAGCAACTCTCGATTCAGGAACAAGAAGCAACAATGCTCGCCAATCAACAGTTTACGATTATGGCTCAACAAGGGGCACTGCGAACGCTACAAACGACCGCTTCGCAGACGGTAAACTACAACGGAACAACCTTCCGTATCGCGTTAAAAAATCTCACATCAATAGAGCCTAGCTATGCAAACGGATTGGTTGATGTGGAGGTGACCGTTTCATGGGTGACAAGTTTTCGGGGATCGGTGATGACGGAAAAAATTTCTTTAAAACAACTTTTTATCAGGTGATCCATAAAATGAGACTTTTGCAATGTCGCGCTGTAGAAATGTTTCAGCGTGGCATGACGTTACTTGAGCTTTTGGCGGCTCTTGTCATTTCAACACTTATACTAGGCGTCATCCTTTTTATCTTTTCATTCGAAATATCCAGTTTTAATACGGTCATATCAAGACAGCATGTTTATACAAGTCTTGATTTAGTAGAGTCACAACTCCAACAGTTTGTACAAAATATGACATCAGGTTCAGCGCATGTAAGCGCGGTTGGTGTTTTGCAAGGAACGAATGTTTACGGGGAAAATGTGGAACTTCGAATGACTCGCTTGACAAATGGACAAGTCACCTTCCAAGAAAGCGAATTTACTTCTTCTGGAACACGGATAAAACGAGTGACATGGAATACCCCTTTTGTCAGTTTTGCGAATTCATCGATCACTGTACAAAACAACATCATTAGGTTTCATCTCGATGTAACTGCAATGGACACTCCCGTCGTCTTTCGTGCAGTACAAAATGTTCAATATGTAGCTGGAGGTGGGTACTAGATGAGCCGCTTAACGTTCCGTCAAGAAGGGTCCACTTTCTTGACAGTGCTTATTGCGATCGTCATGTTGACGCTTCTTTTGACTTCATTTTTTGGACTAACAATTCAACAGATAATGTATTCGCATCAGCTCAAGAATAACGAACAGGCCCTTTCAAATGCGCGCAGTGGGTATGTGGCGGCATATCACGAGTTACATGCGTTATGGAGCACGGCGACTGCAAAGAATTTCTCTTTATCATTTGATGTTGCGCGAACAACGCTCTTGTCGGTTGAAGCTTCTTGGATCGCTTGGGCGAATACGCTCAACACTACCCAACATTTTTTTCACTTGACCATCACGTATGGTCCGAGTTCATTTACATCAAATTCCAGTTCTTTAGTTTTTGATCAAATGGAGCTTCAATCAACGGGTTTCTCTGGGAATCTATCGAGCACATTAAAAGGTGCTGTTTTATTTTCTGGAATGCTTCCGATGAGCAGTGATGCAATTTACACGACTGGAGATTTGCATATCTCGGGTGGACTAAAGATTGTGGGGAATGTGGCAGTAGGAGGATCACTTATTTTGCATCAGAGTGATTCGTCTGATTTTCCGTATTTAAGCGCGCCTTATACGCTTGCAGTGGCTCGTGATATCGGTTTGTGGGGCAAATCAGGTATCCTCCCGATTGCGCCGTCCAATATCTCAAGCTATTTTTCGGGGGTCTCTCACGTGGGTGTTTTTTCTTCCACCTTACAGCCGTCATTTTCAGCTATTCTTAAACAAGGGGCGTTTGAGATTCAGAAACAAAAAAACGCACTTTATCTTGGTCGCCCTCGTGAGCTCTCGCCGAATATGCGCGGTTTTGTTCATGTGACGAAGAGCGGCGTCACAACGCATGCGCGCAATTTTATAGTAAAAAACCCATTATTTATACAAGGGAATTTTATTATCAAGAGAGGAACGACATTGACGCTTCTTCAGCCGATGTATGTCAGCGGAAATCTTACCGTATATGGTAAGATTTACGGTGATTCCGCGATCTTTGTAAACGGTAGAAGTGAATTTTTTAATCTCTCACAAAGCGAAGGCGATCAAGGGGATGGGATGCGATTTGAACTTTTTTCATACGGTCCCATTACACTTTCGCAAGGCCGCCAGAAGGGGAATGAACAATATTCTCCGACGAGAATGAACGCCTATCTGGAAAGTGCCTCTAAAGTATCCTTAAGCAACATGACAGGAGGATTCTACCTCTCGGGTGGTATTGAGGCACAGAGCGTCAGCATCGATGCTAGTGTCGTAAATCATCCGAAAATCCATCCTGGTGATGGTGATTTGCAATTTAATAGTACTCGTGCGACTGATTTGACTAAAAATGTAACGATTGCTTTTGATAATCGGTTTTTTACGAATCCTGTCACAGGTAACCCAACTTTTCCTGACTTGGTTTTGCAACCGATGGCGCAACCAGCGCTGCTTCCATAGCGTAGTCGGTGTGAAGCCCTTTTTCGTCAATTACCAAATTAAACCATTGCTCTCTTTTCAGTCTATCGCTATACTACGAATTGTCTTTAAGGCAGTTGGCGCTGTCAGATGCAATACCCTTTTCCGTAGCCATACTACTGGAAAAGAGGTGTTTCAGTGCAGAAGTTCCGCCGAATGCGGTTGGGTATCGCCACCACGTGCGCTGCGCTTCTGGCGCTTGGCGTAACGACGGGGATGAGTCCTTACCGATCGGTGACCGTGTCCGTGGATGGGAAAGTGACGACGGGTGGCACATACGCCACGGAGTCTGTTGTGAAGTATCTCGCATCCCAACACGTACATGTAGCCGGTTATGATTTGGTTGAACCAGCAAGAGCGACACTCCTTCAAAACGGAATGAAGATCGTTGTCGTCAGGGCGTTGCCGATTCTCCTGACCGTTGGGAATCATCGTCCTACAGTCGTCCATACGTTAGTACATAACGTAGGCGACTTGCTTCACCAACTGAGGATTAAACTGGGACCCGAGGATTCTGTCAGCGCACCTCTCCGTGCTCCACTTACACGAGGCATGAAGGTTCGTGTCATCCGCGGGCGTTCGGTTGTTCAGTCGATGATGCAGTCGATTGCCTACTCGACCATTCGTCAATCGAGCAACAATTTTGTCACTGGCACAAATGTTGTAGCGCGTCAAGGACAAAATGGGTTGGTCAGAGTGACAGTCACCAAATATTTTCGTAATAACCGTTTGGTGCGCAGTGTTCGCCATCAGACGGTCATAAGACAGCCCGTATCTGAACTCATCGATGTGGGGACGGCGCAACCTGCGCCAACACCTGCCCCTGTGGTGAGTTCACGCAGCGACTCTTCGCTTGTGACAAGTCAAGTCGTCACCATGATTGCAACTGCCTATTCCAATCCAGGTGGCCGAACCGCTACGGGTCAGCCCGCTGGATATGGAGACATCGCAGTCGACCCAAGCGTGATCCCATTGGGAACGAAGCTTTACATTCCAGGGTATGGCTATGGTGTTGCAGATGATACAGGTGGTGCTATTCAGGGGTATCGCATTGATCTGTGTTTTAACTCTGTCTCGCAGGCGATCGATTATGGTCGTCAGGTCGTTAAAGTGTATATTCTCGGCAAGTAGGGGGATATCAAGAGACAGTGGCATACAGATTCAGACAGCGCCGCAAGACGGAGGGAGCCACGAGGCTCCCCTGATTTTTTAAGGAGCGAAAAATTTATGAAAGAAATCAAGACGCGCGATGATCTGACTGTGCTTATGCAGCAGTCAGATTCAGTGCTTCTTTTTAAGCACAGTACAACCTGACCGATCAGCGCTACGGCGTTCGATCAGGTGATCGAGTATGAGAATCATGCAGAAGTCCCTGTTGCGATGGTAAAAGTCATCGAGTCGCGAAATCTCTCTCTGTCACTAGCGGATGAATTTGGTGTGTCTCACGCCTCGCCTCAAGTGATTTTAATACAGCGCGGGAAAGCGGTATGGCACACGTCGCATTATAAGATAAAGGATGCGTCCATAACGACAGCGATTGAAAATATGAAAAATACGTAAGACATCCTCCCGCTTGGCATGTATGAAAAACAGGATCATCGAGTAAAGCGATGATCCCGTTTTTGCGAGTGCAAATGACAATCGGTCATAAATTCTGAAGACTAAAGGCGAGTGGCGCGAGAATGACGGTGGCGAGCGCTGTAAGAAGCAGCGTTGCTTCTTCCGTTTGTCCGATCAGGTGGGCGTGTGCAGCGAGTGCCGCCACGGCGATCACGAGTGTAAAGCGTGTGGAGAGCAACATGCCCGCCGCGAATGTTTCACGCCAGGTAAACTCAAAGCGCATGCTGAGCGAGCCGATGATTTTGACTGCAAAAGCGAGAAGGAGATAAAGCGGCAGATGACCTGCCACTCGATCGATACGCGCGTGGGTTAAGGTGAGAGACATTCCGGTTGAGATGAAAAAAAAGGGCAGGAAAAGGGAGTAGCCGAGCGTCTCTAACCTTTTGCGAAGAATTTCGTGTTGATCTCGCGCAAGCCATGAACACACAATTCCTGCCGTAAATCCGGCAAGGATTGATTCGGCACCGATGACACGTGCTGTCGCACCACAGATCATGACGATGGTGAGTGCGCCGCGCACGCCAAATGCGCTACGTCGCGCGAAGGGAATGCGACCGCGCATGCCACGCAAGAAAAGACGGCTCACAAAGTAGAGGAGAAATCCCAAGCTCGCCATGGTGATGAGTTGCATAGGAATGCTAAAGGGAGTCGGTCGCGTTGGAAGCGCAATGCCAATCAAGGTGGCAGTCGCAATGTCTGCGGTTACGGCGGTGAGGAGAATCAGTTGCCCAAAGCGTGACGCAGAGAGTCCGCGTTCGTGAAGGACGGGTACCAGGATGCCAAGGGATGTCGTCGCAAAGATAAACGAGCTAAGCAGTGGATCGGATGACCATCCAAGATGAATAAGCAAACGCCCTGCCAGAATCGAGAGCGCTGCGGTCTGCGCAAAGATCGAAAAAATGAGCAAATAAGAGATGCGGGCCGTTTCATTGTTTCCTCTTTTGGATGGGCGAATCTCCAGTCCCGCCAAAAACATGAGATAGAGCAGTCCGAGTGAAGACGCGTCGTGAAACCAGCTGGGGATAGGAAGTGCATGCAGTCCTGATTTGCCAAGGGAGATGCCAAGCAGTAACTCGAGAACGGCTGTTGGCAGGCGGAGTTTGGGAAACAAGGCGGTAAAGGTCGATGCGGCGATTGCAATCACGCAAATCAAAGCAAACAGGACAAAAGGTTCCGTGTGCATGCGAAACCTCCTTATGAGTTTGTACGTCTTCTGGACAGGCGTCTCTTCTATCAACTCTATGCATTTCGATCTCCTTTCCATGCCATTCATAGATTCACGCAATGAGTCATAGAATCTAGCAACGACATATGACCTAAGGTGATCAATGATGGCGCGATGGACCTATGTAAAGACGTGGGATGGACGATTTGAAAAAATGATAGAAACGCCGAGAAATTCCATGGATCATGCGATTCGCGAAGTGGCGACAACCGCCACTGCAGCGTACGTTCGCCGCCGCGCAAGAAAAAATGTGCTGGGGTTTCATCTGGGCGCTCGCCGTGCGCGTCATGTAAAACGGCAAACTCATGCGCAAAAACCTGTGCAAACACTGGGAGATGTCATTCTATACGCGCTTGCCATCGGACTTTTTCTTGGCGCGCTTTTGACGGCGCTTTTGCACAGCCTGCCGGTGAGCAAAACGGAACAAAACGCACAGAAACTCACGCAATCTCTTTCCTCTGCTTGGATAAAAGAGGCTGTAGCGGCACATGCGTTTATTTTGCCGAATGTTTCCGTCTATCTGTACCAGTCTGGCTTGTACGGGAATCGCGTGCGTGCGCAGTCGGCAGTAAGTGATCTGGCACAAAGTGGCGTGCATGCAGTCATGGGAAATTCAAAGCCCATACCTGTCTATGTGGGAATGACACTTGCAAACCCAAAGATCACGTCGTTTTCCAGCTATTTAAACAACCGCGAAGTGCCGTTTTTTGTGAGTGAATCCTCGCTCCCTCAGCGCACCGTGCGGGCCAAGCAGGTTTCAGCCAAGCTGCTGTCACAAACTGAAGAATTATTGGTTCTTGATGTCGATCTCATGCTTTCTCTCGCGCAGCAACCAACGCTCCATCAGCAAACTCTCCTTGACTTGACACATCAGATCAAACAGGATCTTGCATACTTAAAATCAGGGGCTGGTCTCCCGTCTGCTTTCAGGCGTCAATTGTTCAATTTTCAACAGGCGGTGTGGGAAGCGGTGGATGCGCCTGGGCAGGCAGGTGTCTATCATCAGGAACTCGTAATCGAGAGGCTGGCAAAAGCATATGTCCGCTATCAACAAATCGCATCGTCCTAGAGATGCAGAGCTCTTGCGCGCGTGAGCGTGTGAAAGCATCACTTGTGAAATTTATCAAAACTCGTACAGCACTTATCAGCTTGCTCGGATTGGAGTGGGCGTGTCGAGTTCCATCTCTTATACTAGAGCCAAAACCGAACGCTTCAGGAGGATCTCTGATTGAACCGAATTCTTTTGGCTTCTACCTCACCAAGGCGAACGCAATTGCTGACACAGATTGGCATCGCGCACGAAGCTGTGGCGCCAGACTATGAAGAAGAACATACAGCGAAACTACCACCGCATGAACTAGTGATGAAACTTGCTTGCGAAAAGGCGTTAAGTGTCGCCAGGATTTACTCGAACAGTATTGTGCTTGGTGCGGATACGCTGGTCTATGATGGAGATCAGCCTCTTGGAAAACCAGCGTCTGTCGAAGAGGCAAAGGCGATGCTGCGTCGATTGGCAGGAAAAACACATGATGTCTATACAGGTGTGGCGCTTGTTCAAGCGGATACCATGCGCTGTGAAATGGATTATCGACATGTGCGTGTGACAATGCGCATGCTGCGCGATGAAGAGATTGCGTGGTATGTTAATACGGGTGAGCCAATGGATAAGGCAGGGGCGTATAGCATTCAAGGGATCGGCGCTCCATTTATCACTGAAATCCACGGAGATTTTTATGCGGTTGTTGGATTGCCGCTCTCCTTGACGGTTGATCTGTTTGCACGGTTAGAAATTTCTAATCTTCCCCTACAGGGGGGAAATGCTGAATGACCGAGCGTGGCGCGCAAGAACGTGGTACACTGATGATGGATCGACCGCTGACAGAGCGACCGCGAGAACGAATGATGCAGTACGGCGCACAGTCGCTCTCCACGAGCGAGTTGCTTGCCCTTCTCTTGGGAACGGGACGGCGCGGTGTATCCGCGCTTGATCTTGCGGATGACCTGCTCTCACGAATGGGTGGACTTCGAGAACTTTTGGAGGCGGATGTTCGCGAGTTGCGTCAAATTCCGGGCGTTGGCCGCGCGAAAGCCCTTGCCGTTCTTGCGGCGATTGAATTGGGGCGCAGGGTATCTGCACTCGGAGGTGAAGCGATCGCCAAGATTGGCTCGCCAAAGGATGCGGCGGATTATGTGATGGACAAGCTGCGCTTCCTTAAAAAAGAACATTTCTTTACGATACACCTCGACACGAAGCATCAAATCATCGGAGAAGAAACGGTGTCCGTAGGGTCCTTGAACGCTTCGATTGTCCACCCGCGCGAAATCTTCAAAACACCTTTGCGCCGCAGCGCGGCAGCAATTATCTGCGCACATAACCATCCCTCAGGCGATCCCACACCGAGTCCTGAGGATATCAGTGTGACGCAGCGTTTGGTTCGCGCTGGTTCGATTCTTGGGATCGAAGTTTTGGATCATATTGTCATCGGTGACAAACGATATATAAGCTTGCGTGAACGTGGTTTCATGGACGCGGCGATTGAAATGGAATAGACAAAGGAGCGTTTAATCAGGATGTTTGGTAATTTGCGGGATATGGGCATTGATCTTGGTACGGCGAATACACTTGTTTATATGAAAGGGCGCGGCATCGTGCTGCGCGAGCCGTCTGTTGTAGCGATGCGTACAGACACAGGCGGAATTCGCGCCGTGGGTGAAGAGGCCAAGAAAATGATCGGTCGCACGCCTGGGAACATCGTGGCGGTGCGCCCGATGAAAGATGGTGTCATTGCAGACTTTGAGACGACGACGACGATGCTCAAATATTTCATTCGTCAGGCGCTTAAGAAAAAATCCGTCTTTGCGGGAAAGCCTAGAGTGATTGTCTGTGTCCCGTCAGGAATTACGGCAGTCGAGAACCGCGCAGTGCTCGACGCAACTCTTCAGGCTGGTGCGCGCGAGGCGCAAACGATTGAAGAACCCATGGCTGCAGCAATTGGTGCGGGGTTACCAGTGGGTGAACCGACTGGCAGCATGGTGGTCGATATCGGAGGCGGTACGACGGAGGTTGCGATTATCTCACTTGGCGGAATTGTGACGAGCCGCTCCATTCGCGTCGCAGGTGACGAGATGGATGAGGCGATCATGAACCACATCAAGCGCAACTACAACTTGATGGTGGGAGAGCGTACGGCAGAGGAACTTAAAATTTCTATCGGTTCGGCGTTAGAGCACGAAGCCGGAGAAGAGATTGACATTCGCGGGCGCGATTTGGTTACCGGCTTGCCAAAGACGGTCACGATTACTGCGCAAGAGATGGCAAGCGCCCTTCACGACACCGTGGCGAGTATTCTTGAGGCGGTGAAGGTTACGCTTGAAAAATCACCGCCAGAACTCGCTGCAGACATCATGGATCGCGGGATCGTTCTAACGGGCGGTGGAGCGCTTCTTCGCAATCTTGACAGGCATTTGGCGCGTGAGACGGGCATGCCTGTTTTTGTCGCGGATAATCCGCTGGATTGTGTAGCGATTGGTACCGGCAAGGCTCTTGACAATATTGAGATGCTGCGCGACCGCCGGGCGTATGGCCAGCGTAGACGGGCCAGATAACCGAGGGTAAGGGAGAGGCGCGGTCGTGAGTAGACTTTTTTCGGGTGGTCGACTGCTCGGCTTTCTTGCCGGACTGATCGTCTTGTTTATTGTGGCGGCAGTCACGCTTCACAATCGAGCGTTTCGCTCATCGTGGCCTGAGCGCGCTGTACGCGATGTGACATCAATTGTGAGTGAGTGGCTTTATACACCAACGTTTCAAGTAGAAACCTTTTTCTCGAGAATCAAAGATCTGACGACACTTTATCAGGAAAATAGCGCGTTGCAGGCGCTGGTTGCCAAGGACGCGGCGTTACAAATCTCTCTTGATCAAACGCAGCAGGAAAATGCGCAACTCAGACAAATGGTGGGTTATCGTTCGGCGAATCCACAGTACAAGTTGATTGCGGCACGTGTGACGGGCCGCAGTCCGCTAACGTGGGACTCAGACATCACGATTTCTGTTGGAAAAAACGCAGGTGTTGCGCGCGACATGCCCGTTTTAAACCAGAACGGGGCGCTGGTTGGACGGATTACTTCATCCTCAAATCTAAGTAGTGTTGTCTCGCTGCTTACTTCAAGTGCCAGTGCGGACGGCGTTTCGGCAAACATTGTCAACGGGAAACAGGCAACATTTGGCATCGTCTCGGGCAATGCGACAGTGCCAAACGATTTGCTGATGCAGTTTATTTCGCAAATGTCGACTAACGCACGCGTCGGGGATCTTGTCGTCACATCCGGATTATCTAATATGTATCCGCGCGGCATCTTGATCGGAAAGGTACAGTCCTTTCAACTCGATGGGACCGGGATTACAAAATCTGCCGTGATCGCTCCTGCCGCAAATTTTAATGCGATTGACTATGTGTTTGTGCTTGTTCCAAAACCGGGACAGGTGATTCCATGAGGTCAACCCTACTTTTTGTTGCGCTTTTTTTGAGCATGGTTTTGGAGTCGACCGTGTTTCGCGCGCCGACACTCTCTGAGTACGCGCCAAACCTTGTCGTCATCGGCCTTGTCATGACGGGGCTTTTGCGAACCCCGCGCATGGGCCTGTTGTTTGGGCTTGGCATTGGCCTGATTCAGGACATTGACTATGGACGTTTTCTCGGAGAGACTGCGTTTGCGTATGCCGTGATTGGTTATTTGGCAGGCTATTTTCGGCATCTGGTTTTGCGGGAGAGCGCGCTTCTGGCCATTTTGGTGACTGGGCTTGCGTCTGAGTTGTTTGCGTGGGTAACCTATGGCGAGGCAAGGCTTTTGGAGGCGTCCGGTACGACGCTGCACGAAGTGATTCGCAGTTCCAGCAAAACGGCGCTCGTCTCCATGTTTTTTGTGTTGCTGCTCTACGCACCGTATCGCAAGGCTTTTTTAAAGAAAAAGAAGGTCAGTTATCACGACGCGACTGCCGACGGCACTTCATGAACGTCTGTAGGACTCGCGACTGTTTTTGTAGACTGGGTAGGAACGGGAATTCCTTCACAGGTGAATGATGCATGGATCGAGATGCAAAAGACGATGAGAAGTGGGAAGAGTGTCAACGACGGTTTCGCGCGCTATGGCTTCTTATTGTCGTGCCGGCTGTAATGTTGGTCTTTCGTCTCGGGGATATGCAGTGCCGAAGAAGTGCGGAGTACCTCGCAGCGGGTGTGCGCAATCGTGTTGACAGCTATTCAACGCCTGCACCGCGCGGCAGAATCGTGGACGTCTCGGGACATGTCATGGCGTATGACTCTCCGTCCTTTAGCGTGATCTACACGAGATCGGGTCGCCCTGTCGACGCGGTGGCAAAAAGCTTGTCAAGTGTATTGCGCATCCCGCTTGAAGAACTCAAACGTCGGTTGAAATCCGATGGTACGGGGAGTGTACACACGCTTGTCGAAAGTCGTGTATCTGCACGCGCGGTTTCCTATATTCGAGAACACCAGTCTGATTTGCCTGGCGTGCGCATCATTTCAGATTCGATTCGCAATTATCCTGACGCAGATACAGCCTGTCACATCCTTGGGTACATCAACGCGATCCCTCCACAGCGCATCGAGCAGTTGGTGACAAAGGAACATTTTCCGCCATCCACACGCGTAGGGTGGGCGGGCGTCGAGCGTTACTATGATGATGCGCTGCGAGGAAAACCTGGTCGCATCGTGATGGAGGTGGACAGCCGCAATGTACCTTTGCACGCGCTTCCGTACTGTCACGATGCGAGCAAAGGCTCGGATCTTGTCCTTACGCTTGATCATGCGTATGAGCGAAGTATTCAAAATCTGCTCACAGATCAAGTCCGTTATTTAAAGTCCCACGGGCATCGCGGTATCAATCACGCAATGGCCATTGCGATAAGTCCTCAGGATGGTTCGATTCTCGCGCTTGCGAGTTACCCGTATTACAAACCGCAGTGGTTTTCCCAAGGAATCTCTTATCAAACGTATCAAAACGGGTTCGCGCCGGCGGAGCGAAATTGGGTCACCCAAGCGCCGATTGCACCTGGCTCGACAATGAAGCCGTTGACAGCACTTTTTGCCTACAATCAGCGAGCCATTACGTTGAAAGAAAAAATTGACTGTAACGGTGCGCTAAAACTTCCGAATACGGATGGAACAACCATTCGCTGCTGGACGCGTCACGATCCTCTCGATATGGCGCACGCCATCGCTGAGTCTTGTGATGTGTACTTTTATCAAGCGAGTCTGCGGTATGGTCGGTGGCCGCCACGCGGCAATGAAAAAACGTCCACATGGCTAAAAACAGATCGTCCACAAACCCTTCACAAACTTGAACAATACAGTCGTGGCTTTGGACTTGGAACAGGGACAGGCATTGATTTGCCCGAGGAAGAGACCGGTTACCTCAATGGCAGTTCACTTCAGTTGACGGATCTACCCTATACGGCGATCGGGCAAAATGAGGTGTACACCCCGCTTGAGCTGGCTGTGTACGCAGCGGCGCTCGCAAATGGTGGATACCGTATCACACCGCATGTGGTTCAACAGGTGGGGGAGCTCAAACTCCATTTTAAACGCTATCCAATCGCGGGCATTGATCAAGCGGCGTTGCGCGAAGTTCAGCGCGGAATGTGGATGGCATGCAATGATCCTATGGGGACGGCATATTCCACGTTTCATTGGGCGCATGGTGGGGTAGCGTATGCACCCGCAGGTAAAACAGGAACCGCGGAAACTGGGATCAAAGGATTTGATAATGCTGTTTTTATCGGGTACGCGCCATTTAAGCACCCACGTATCGCCATCGCGATCGTCGTGCCAGGCGGCGGTCACGGTGCGGATTCGACAGGACCGATCGCCCGCGGGATGCTTGATCGATTCTTTCCGCATCATGCGTATGCGCTTAGCAGGAATATCACTGGTAAACGTTGAATTACCATGAGATATCGATAGGAGGAGGGCTAGCATGTCACGTTTTGCTACGCGTCCATCCACAACGACCATCAAAGAAACGGTATCGATTAAAGGCATCCGCAATGGATTGCTTTTCATACTCAGGGATGATATGCCATTTCGAGATGTGCTGAGTGCATTGGAGGATACGCTGCGAAAGGATGCTTCGCAAGGCGAGGAAACCTCACTTCTTACGGCCTATGTACAATTGGGGAATCGCAGACTTTCGGATGAAGAGGAGCGCGAATTACGCCATGTGATCGCGTCCGTCGGAAATATGATGGTGGGGGGGCTTGACGGGGCTCCTAGACCGAGTGACTGGATGAAAAAAGAGCCATTCGTTTTCAAAGGAACGGTGCGCTCAGGCCAGGTGATTGAACATGACGGTGATATCGTGATTATCGGCGATGTCAATCCAGGCGCGCGTTTGATCAGCACGGGTGATGTGTATGTGATGGGGGTTTTGCGAGGTGCGGCGCACGCAGGAGCCGCAGGGGATCGCGACGCGGTGGTTGCTGCTGCCTATTTTCAGCCGCTTCAGATTCGCATTGCGGATGTCATTCGACGCGCGCCGGAAGGGAATGTACAGGCGGCCGAAATGGAATTTGCCTATTTGCGTGAAGGTGAGCAAATGGCTGTTGAGCGAATGAGCGCGCTGAATGCAACAAAGGCGCATCGGCGAAATCGTCGAGTTGCGGGACAAGGGGTGTCATGATGGGTGAAGCGATCGTAGTGACGTCAGGTAAAGGGGGCGTTGGAAAAACAACGTCTTCGGCCAATATCGGGACGGCACTCGCACTTCTCGGGAACAAGGTGTGCATGGTGGACACCGATATTGGACTGCGCAATCTTGATGTTGTCATGGGGCTTGAGAATCGCATTGTCTACGATATTCTTGATGTCGCAAACGGGACGGCCAGATTGGAGCAGGCGCTCATCCGCGACAAACGCTTCGAGAACCTCAGTCTGTTGCCGGCGGCACAGACGAAGGACAAGCTTGCGCTGAGTGAAGATTCCATGAAAGCAATTGTAAAAAAATTAAAGGAATTATTCGACTATATTATAATTGACTGTCCTGCAGGGATAGAACACGGGTTTCGCGTTGCCACAACGGCGGCAGATCAGGCTATTGTCGTGACGACGCCTGAGCAGGCGGCCGTTCGCGATGCGGATCGCGTGATTGGATTGCTTGAAAAAGAAGACATTCCACAACCTAAATTGATCATCAATCGAATTCGTGCACACATGGTAAAAAACGGCGATATGCTTGATATCGATGATATCATCCAGATCTTGTCGCTTGATTTATTGGGTGTTGTCCCGGATGACGAACAGGTCATCAAAGCGGCAAATTCTGGAGAGCCGACGGTCGTACAGCCGAATTCGCGCGCATCCATTGCCTATCGCAACATTGCGCGACGAATTGTCGGTGAATCTGTTCCTCTCATGTCGCTCACAGAGCAGGAAGGGTTTTTTTCGAAGTTTAAAAAAATGATGGGCATACGTTAGCCCACATGCAAAAGGTATTTGGCATGCGCCAGGGAGCCGAATGTCTCTGATCTCCTGCCTCTCGTTGTGTCTTCATGGAGGGGTCTCTCGATGATATAAGTTATAAATCACCCTGATGTGTCATAAACGTGGGACGAGAAGTAAACACGGATGATGCGGATGGGGTGATTTTTTTATGGAGGACAAGCGACCAGAAGAAATGCTTCATGTGCGACCTGAATACAGTGTTTCTCCTGACGACGATGTGTACGGTTCACCTCGTTCATGGACTGGGGCCCAGCTCCCCGTTCGACGTGATTTGCGTGAGCACGAGAGTCGGCGACGCGATCATGTCCGCGAACGCTTCTATACACGCGGAGTGAACGACCGGCGCTTCACGCAAAAGCAGCAAGGGATGTCGCTGTTCGCGCTACAAGTGATTGGCGCCATTTTTTTGATTGCGTCTATCGCCATTCTCAGTCACAGCAATCGCAATTTTGCCGTTTCTTCTACTACGTTTTTGCGCCAATCCTTGACGTATCAAGACTTTGCACAAAGCCTGCCGCCGCACATTGCTCAATTGCTCGGCGTGCCTTTGACATCAACACCAAGCGTTGGAGTGGTTTCACAGACGGTTGATGTAGTCCCTCCGCTGCGCGGCACGCTCGTTCGCCCGTTTTCGGTCTTGAATCCGGACATTGTCATTCGTGGGCATCGCGGCTCGCCCATCATTGCCGCGGCTGAAGGGCTGGTTACGCAAGTGGGCGAATCAGCCGCCAATGGCTGGTATGTGACAATTGATCATGGCGCAATGGGTCAGACGTTTTATGCGAAAATGGCACGTATCGTTGTCAAACCTCGCGAGTATGTTGCGGTTGGAGAGACGATCGGTTATCTTCCAGAGCAGAGCCCAGAGTTGACGTTTGGCTATATTCACAACGGTCGGTACGAAAATCCGGCAAAGTTGATTGGTCTTCACGCGTGATTCGACTGTTTGGCGTGCGCGTGCGTTTGAGTCCGCTATTTCTTATTGTCATCCTCTTCGCTTATTTCGGGCATGTCCTCGATCAAGTGGCGATCCTATTTGCCGTAGTTATCGCGCATGAAATCGGACATATTTTTGCGGCTCATCGGTTTGGCATTAAAACAGAATCGATCGAGCTCTTGCCGTTTGGCGGGGTTGCCGTAATGCGCGGGAGACTCGGTTTTGATGTTCGCGAAGAAACCTTGATTGCTGCGGCGGGGCCTTTTGTCAATCTATTGTTTGTCATTGCAACACTTCCACTGCGCGCGAGTGGTGTCCTAAGTGAAGCGTGGACGAACTCTTTTGTATCAATCAATCTGTCAATTGCGCTATTTAACTTGCTTCCTGCTCTTCCGCTTGACGGCGGAAGAATTGCTCGCGCGGGGCTTGCGCTTACACGAGGATATCACTCTGCGACAAAGGTGGTGACGCGTGTGTCCTTTTTGGTCGCAGTTGTTCTTATGGGCATTGGCGGCATCTCACTCGTTCTTGGTTATGCTGATCTTGGCATTTTTGCGCTCGGTCTATTTTTGCTTTACTCGGCATTTTCCCTGCACCGCCAGTCGCGATACGAAACGCTTCGCTTTCTTGATGCGCTGCGCCATCAGCAAATGGCAACCCCGCGTCCTATTCGCTCCATGCTGGCGCAGGAAGATATGAAACTTGGCGATGTTGCTAGCCAATTCTCCCCCGGCGCCTATCATGTCATCTATGTGCAGTCGACTTATCCAAAGGAACCGCGTCCCGTCACGCAAGATGAAATTCTTGACGCCATATTTGAATCATCAGGGTGGACTTTGCCACTGCGCGCATTGCTCTCCTAACCAACGTGTGTTATTCTGCTTAAGTGACGCATTTTCAATGTGTCAACCGCATGGAGAAGGCTTCAAATCGGCACTTTGCCGTGCCTTACAGACAGCGAGTCTACAACAGGAGGTGCGTATAGGATGTACGCAATTGTCGAAACAGGTGGCAAGCAGTTTAAAGTGACGGAAGGATCTACCCTTTACGTAGAAAAACTTGAGGCTGCAGTTGGTGATCAGGTCGTTTTGGATCGTGTATACTTGGTTGAAAAAGATCAGTCCATCACCGTGGGAACACCGCATGTTCCAGGGGCGAAAGTGCAAGTCACCGTCCTTGATCACGGTAAAGCGAAGAAAATCATCGTCTTTAAATACAAGTCGAAAAAGAACTATCGCCGCAAACAAGGCCATCGTCAACCGTTTACAAAAGTTCGAGTCGACGCGATTACGCTCTAAGCATTATGATCCGCGTTACAGTGACGCGCAATGTTAAACAGGTGATCGAGCGCGTGGTCGTTTCAGGACATGCAGGTGCGGGTCCGCACGGCTACGACCTCGTTTGCGCAGGAGTATCCACGCTTGTCGCAACGTGTGTAAACAGCATTGAACAACTGACAGGGTTGCGCATAGATGCAGTGGAGCAGGATGGCTATGTCATGTTTGATGTGCCACAAAGTCGTGACGCACAACTCCTGACAGAAAGCATGCTTGTAGGGATGCAGGACATGGAGCAAGAGTATGGAGCACACATCAGACTTCGCACAGAGATTCATGCGAAATGACGGAAAGAGGGAGTGACATTCATGTTGCGGTTAGATCTTCAACGATTTGCTCATAAAAAAGGGGTGTCCTCGACACGAAATGGTCGAGACAGCCATTCCAAGCGTCTTGGCGTAAAGCGCGCAGACGGTCAGGTTGTCAGCGGAGGCAGCATTTTGGTGCGTCAACGCGGCACGCGGATCTATCCTGGCCTGAATGTAGGTCTTGGCAGTGACGATACACTCTTTGCAAAAATCGAGGGTCGGGTCAAGTTTGAGCGCTGGGGACGCGATCGCAAGCGCGTCAGTGTTTATCCAGTGGTTGCTGAGTCTGCTGTTGCACAGCAATAAGAGAGTCAGAAGGCGCGTGACCCAGTCGCAACTGCGGCTGGGTCACTTCATTATAAAGCGATAGATATAAAGGGATAGAAGGAGGCGAGCAAAGTGTTTATTGATGTTGCGACGGTTGAGGTTCAAGGGGGAGACGGTGGCGACGGGATGGTTGCGTACCGACGAGAAAAGTATGTTCCGCTTGGTGGCCCTGCCGGCGGAGATGGCGGCAGGGGGGGCAGCGTTGTTTTTTTTGTAGACGAAGGGTTGCGCACGCTTATGGATTTTCGTTATCAACGTCACTTGCGGGCAAAGCACGGTGAAAAAGGCCGTCCCAAGAACCAACACGGGGCAAATGCGACTGATCTGATCGTAAAAGTACCACCAGGGACACTCGTGCGCGATGCGGTAACGGGACAGCCGATTGCAGATTTGACACGTGCTGGTCAAACGGCGGTCATTGCGCGCGGTGGGCGCGGGGGACGGGGCAATGTGCGTTTTGCAACGGCCAAAAATAAGGCTCCTGACATGGCGGAACGCGGAGAACCAGGGGAGTGCAGAACGGTTCAACTGGAACTAAAACTGATCGCAGACATCGGACTTGTCGGATTTCCGAGTGTGGGAAAGTCCACGCTGTTGTCTGTATTGAGCGAGGCGAAGCCAAAGGTTGCCGCGTATCCTTTTACCACACTGACACCGAATCTTGGCGTCGTAATGGTGGAGAATGATCCTGGAAAGACGTTTGTACTCGCAGATCTTCCTGGATTGATTGAAGGGGCTCATGAGGGCTTGGGACTTGGCCTTGCTTTTTTGCGGCACGCATCGCGAACCAAAGTGATTGCTCACGTCATTGACATGGCGGCAGTTGATGGCCGCGATCCGATCCGTGACTATGAGATTATTCTTGATGAGTTGCGTGCGTATGATGAGGAATTGCTTCGCAAACCATCCATGATCCTTGCCAACAAGATGGATGATCCAGAGGCTAATCTTCGCCTGGAAAAATTTATGGGTGCATACCCTGATGTGCGAGTTCTACCGATTTCAGCATTGACGCGCACAGGACTGAATGAAGCGGTCTATCACATGTATGCTATGGTTGAAAAGGCTCTTCAAGAGACTTCAACCGTAGAGATAGAGTCGACTGTCCAAGTGAAAATTGAAGATCGCGAGATCCACTTTGAAATTATGCGCATCGATGAGACGTATGTCGTGGTGAGTGACGAACTTGATCGCTTGGTGCGCGTTACAAATTTTACTCAGTACGATGCGGTGAAACGATTCCAGCGGATTTTGCGGCGCTCTGGAGTGGACGACGCGTTGCGCGCGCATGGCGCGCAAAACGGCGACCAGATTCGCATCAGCGATATGGAATTTGATTTTGTCGATTGACAGTTGGAGAGTGACAAGGGGACGAGCTTCGATGGCGCAAGATCAGATTGAACTCACGCGCGATTTTGTGGCGACTGCAATCATCGCAAAAGATGGGCGGGCTGTACTTCTATTTCACAAAAAGCTAAAGCGCTGGCTTCCTCCAGGGGGGCATATTGACCACCCCGAATTGCCTGATCAGGCAGCCATTCGCGAAGCGCGTGAAGAGACGGGGTTGCGCATCGCACTCATTTGTGACTACGAGCCTGCAGGCTTTGACCACGCGCTTCCTCGCCCTGCTGGAATTCAGTTAGAAGACATTTCACCGGGCCATCAACACATCGATCTCATCTACCTCGCTTATCCGATTGATGATACAACGCTTGTGTCAAATGATGAATCGACTGCGCTCGGGTGGTTTACACTTGAGGAGATGGCGGCCATGGACGTGACGGACGAGGTGCGGGCATGGTGCAAAAAAGCGATCGACGCAGAACGGTTACTGCACGGGGAGGCACATTCATGAGCGATTGCTTTTTTCATCGCATCATTTTTCCCGGACAGTCCCCCCTTATTCTTGGGGATGACTTGGTTGGCGAGATGCTTCAGTACGCCACAGAGCGTATGCCTTACGAATCAGGGGGATTGATTATTGGCCAGCGCGCTGAAGATGGTACACAGAATGCGTCGCGCTTTGTTGCGCTAGAGAGTGCATTTCTCTCAGAGACGCGGTATACTGCGAGGGCGTCTCTCGCAGTGAGCGCGGTCTTTGCGGCGGAACAGCGTGGCGAGCAGCTGATAGCGACGGTTCACAGTCACCCGCGAGGCGATGGTTTGCCTTCTATGCAGGATGTTCAAGAGGCGTTTGGATACACAAATTTTCGCCACGTTATCATTCACTTCACACACGGCTTGGCTCATCCTCGTTATTTTTCCTACCAAAACAGCCACAACGGATTCTCCTATCTGGAAGGGCGCAAGGATTTATGACAAACGCACCTTTATCACTTTTTGACATCTACTCATACAAAACACAAACGATTCTATAAAACAGTAAAAAGGTTTGAGCATCACCACCGCGAACAGACTCAGCATGAACAGCTGGGGGTGAAATGGTGGGATGCTCGTTTCTGATTTGACGGATGAAATCATTGCGACAGGTGTGTTTCTCAATGCGTCAGACGTTCACCTTGACCCGATGGATGACCAGTGGAGGCTGTCGTATCGCGTTCATGGACGAATGTTTCGCGCGTCAGAGATCAGCGACTTGGAGGATTCCGTTTCTCGCGTTGTTTTGCAGCGTCTGAAAGTGCTGGCGAAGCTAACGCTTGGAGAACAGCGCAAGTCACAGGATGGACATTGGCGGACCTCTACTCGTCACGGTCTGTGTGATCTCAGAATCTCCACGATACCAACGATACGTGGCGAGAGAATGGCGATCCGGCTGATTCCTATTGATAACCCGTTTCTTACGCTAGATGACCTCGGGCTGATGCGAATGGATTTGGCAGTCATTCGACGAATGGCGTCTTGTTCCAGCGGGTTGATCATTGTCTGTGGACGGGCGGGTAGCGGAAAGAGCACGACATTGCACGCAATTCTTCAGGACCAACAAGCAAAAGGGCGCACGGTGATTAGCATCGAAGATCCCGTTGAGCGGTTGATTGATGGTTACAGTCAAATTGAGGTGGATGAACGAAACGGGTTCTCGTTTGCTGAAGCGCTTCGGGCGACACTTCGGCAAGATCCAGAAGTCGTTATGATTGGTGAAATTCGTGATGAGCTGACGGCTGAGACCGCGGTGCGTGCGGGCTTGACTGGCCATCTGATCGGGACCTCGCTGCATGTCGAGCATCCGCGAGGTGTGATGGCGCGTCTGAGCGATCTTCATTTGCCGCTGAGTTCCCTGCGCGAAGTGATTCGCCTGATTGTGCACCAGGAACTGGTTTCGATACCTTGTGGCGGTTGTCTCGGCCGTGGATGCCAGACATGCTCGCAAACAGGAGTAACTGGACGCAAAGCGCTGTTTCGCCTCCTGTTCGGTGATGAACTATTGTCACTGTTTGATCGGTATGGGCCGCATGATCCATTGGAAGCGCAGGCCCTTCGCAGACGGGAGGTGCATGTGGATGTGGCTGCAGAAAAAATTGCAGAATCGAACCCGGGCAAGGAATATGGAGATGCTTTTTACGGATCTCCGTGATTTGTTAGAAGCTGGGCTTGACATACAGTTCTCGCTCCATATCATGCGTGAGTCGGTGAGCGATCCGCAACTCAAATCGTGGATTGAATTCATTCATGAGGGATTGTTGTCAGGGGTTACACTATCGTCCCGATGCGATGCTTTAGGATTTCCGGCGATTTATATCGTGATGATTCAGTCTGGTGAAGTGATCGGCGATCTGGTTGAAGCGCTTGAATTGTGCAGTGCGTATTTGATTCGTCGACGCGTCATGCGGGAGCGATTCCAAAAATTGACGCTCTACCCCGCTTTTTTGTTTTTGATGACCTTAACGGTTATGGAAACGATGTCGTTAACAGTGATTCCGAATCTTAGAAGAATGTCAGACGCACTTCACATAGAGAACTCCTCGTCTTACGTTTGGTACGATTTTTTTGGATTTTTTGCGATTTATTTGCCAATAAGTCTGGGGGCTGTTGGCATTCTTAGTGTTCTCATTGTTTGGAAGAGAAAATGGTTTTTTCCGCGCATTGTCCACTTTTTCTTGCGAAAAAAAACCACGCGAATGTTCACGCAACTAGTACTTTCAAGTCCAGGTCTCGATATGCTGACATTTTTATTGCGTGGAGGAACGGATGTGTTACACGCTTTGCAAGTGATCGGTGATCTGGACTCGCTGAATACAGGGAAGTGGTGCAGAATGATTTCACGCGATCTTGAACAAGGTATCTCTTTTTCAGAGAGTCTAAAAAAGATTGATCGAATGCCCGCCCATGTTGCGATAATCATGGCGCATGCGGAGTCTACAGGATTGTTTGCAGAAAGTTTTCAACGTGCTTCTGACAGCGTTTCACGTATGCTGGAACGCCATGTGGAGCGTATTGCAAAATGGGCGGAGCCGATCTTGATATTTTTCTTGGGAGGAATGGTTATGGTGAGTACACTTATGTTTTTGATTCCCATGCTATCGCTTGTCAGACAGATGTCCTAAATGAAACGGGGTGAGAAATTGTGATGACAAGTTCCAACTGGCGCTTTCATGAACGCGAACGCGGGTTTACTCTGATCGAAATGGTTGTGGCGTTGTTTATTGCAGCCGTAATCATGGCTATAGCTCTACCGAATTTACAGGTAGCGGGCCAAAAGGCGGCAGAAACAGCGTGTGAGGGGAATCAACGCGTAATCCGCGCGGCCCTTACTGAGTACGATTTAACCTATCATACATTTCCAGTAGAACCCACATCAGCCCTTGTCATAGCAGATTTAAAAAACGCCGGATATTTAGATTCCACACCCGCTTGTCCAAGTGGAGGAAACTACATCATTACGATTTCCCCGAATGGAACATCAGCGACGGTTAGCTGTTCTGTTCATGGGCAACTCGGAAACCAGTGACATGGCTAAAAGGAAAATCACGTCGCATTCGGCGAGTGATAAAGGGTTTTCACTGCTGGAAATGACGCTCACAATCGCAGTAATTTCCGTCGCGCTCGGATTTGCGATGCCTGATGTGCTCCACACACTCCAGCGCGCAAACGTATGGAGCACGTCAGCGATTGTTGCGAGTGATCTGCGCGCTACACAAGTGCGTGCTGAATGGTCTGGCCGTTTTCAAGATCTTCGATTCGATCCTCAAGGTACACAGTACTATCGCTACGATTCGCAAATAGGTGCGTTTGATTCAGCTCAATTTGCGCCGTTTGTCGAGTTTGAACAGGGTTATCTTCACTTGCAGAGCCCCTACATTCGGTATTATTCATCGGGGGATGTGAGTGAGTCGGGTACTGTTTATTTTCAAGATGCCTTTGGCGATCTCAGTGGATTTACCCTTTATCTTGGCCGTGGTGAAATTCGCGAGCGATGAATAGGCAGTGCATTTCCCAACCGTCAAAAGGGCGTGTGTAAACGTGACTTTTATTGAGATTCTTCTCGCAATGGTTGTAACATCACTCGTCAGTATGCTCGCAGTTTCAGGTGGTGTGCAGAGTATGCATGCATTAAGGCGAGCCATGCTCGATCAACAAGTCATGTTTTTGACACAAGGTGAACTTGAGCAAGCTGCGCGAATGTGTCAGGAGGGACTACCGATTGCGCCTGTTTCAACGATTACACTGGATGGAGAATCTTTCACCATTAATCGAGAAATTGTTCACGTCAACACCCACTTATACGAGATTATTTGCAAAGTACAACCTCCACAGGGCAACACTCAACCGTCGAAAAATCTTTTTGTGTGGCAGGAAGGTCCGTAGCTCAGTAAATAGAGAGAGCGTTTATGGTCATTGTGGATTCACATTTGTTGAGGCGATCATGTCACTGTCTCTCACCGTCGTCTTGATTGCCACACTTCTGCCACTCCTTTTTTTATCAAGCCAAGAATTTCAAGAAATTCAATTCCTGTCCGCAGTCCAGCATGACTTGTGGAATGTGGGTGTTGCTTTTGAGCATGATCTTCGCGCTGCAGATCAGGTGACCTATTACAACAATGGACAAATTGACTTTACCATGCCCAACAGCGTTGTGGATGGATATCGCATTTCTCCATATTCATCTCTTTTGATTGAATCAAAAAATGGCGCCGGGAGCGTCGTTGTATCCGCAAAACTAAAAACAATTTCATATTCATTAACACAAGGAGGGGGGATTCGCGCGACACTCTGGTATGGATCACATCTGCCTTATCGCTCTGCCATCTGGGAGGGATCATTCGGAATTGGAACGACACGATGAGCGTGGATTTGCGCTACCTGTTAGCTTAGGAATCTTGTTGGTGGCAGCTGTCATTACGGCGACAAGTGTGTATTTGGCGACTGCCGCCTCGAAACAAACAGCACTCGAATGGCAGGCCATGCAGGCTAAAGATACAGCCCGTTCAGGAATCGCGGTAGCGTTGTCCCAACTCAAGGCCGGAAAAAAGATTCTTCAGCAAAGGATTCTGTTTCAGGATGGGAATGCGGATGTCGTGGAATCGCCAAATGCTACTTCGACAATTTATGATCTTTTATCTGTTTCGCAAACCGTGTATGGTGCAAGTGCGACCGTTTTTGCGACGTACAATCAAGCAATTCAGCGGATCATTTTGATTCAAGAAACGCCGTAGCGAAGAATAATGTCATTCAGGGATTTCTCATCTAGGCAAGATGCAAGATAAGAAAGGGTGTGTTACGATGACAGGAGGGGTTTAAGACGTATGTGGATTTCCTTGATCGGTTTTACGGGATCGGGCAAGTCAACCGTAGGGCGCGCACTGGGTTCTTCCTATGGGCTGCTCTGTTATGATCTTGACGCGTGGATTGAACGAAAAGCGGGGGAGCGTATCCCGACACTCTTTGCGCGTTATGGAGAAACACATTTTCGAAAATTGGAACATGAGATACTGAAAGATTTGCTCGATCACTATACACCTGGCGTGCTTGTGACAGGCGGTGGAGCCGTTTTAATGGAAGAAAATCGCCTGCAGATGCAGGAAAAATCATTTGTAGTTTCTTTGCGCGTTCCGCTTGCGATAATCAGAGAGCGGTTACGGAATGATCGTCAGAGACCGCTTTTACAAGGCGGAAATTTCGATGAACGGTTGAGCGCTCTTTATTTTGAGCGAGAGAAACATTACCAATTCGCACATCTTTTGCTTGAACGAACAGACACCGTACACGACATTCACAGAATCTATGGCAGCTTTTTAGACCATCTCGTAAAATTTCATTGAGTGAGCAATGTAAAAGGGGCATTTACTGTGTGTGGAATAGCTGGATTATACCATCGTGCTGGAGCGCCTATCGATCGCGATACACTTGCGCGCATGAATGCCGCGATTGTGCATCGCGGACCGGATGATGACGGGTTTTATTTTGATGGGCCTGTCGGTCTCGCATTTCGGAGATTGTCCATCATTGATCTGAAAGGCGGGCATCAACCACTCTCGAATGAAGATCAGTCGGTGTGGGTCGTTTTTAATGGTGAGATCTATAATTTTAAAATGCTTCGCGAAGACCTTATGAAGCGTGGACATTCGTTTGCGACAGACAGTGATACAGAAGTGATCGTTCACCTCTATGAAGAGTATGGGTTTGACTTTGTCAACCATTTACGAGGGATGTTTGCGATCGGACTCTATGACCAAAAGCGTGACCAATTGCTTTTGGTGCGTGACCCTTTTGGCATTAAACCTCTTTATTACACCGTACTTGATGATGTGATCGGTTTTGGGTCAGAGATGAAAAGTCTTCTAGAGATACCGGGAATTTCCCGTGATGTTAATCGCGAATCGTTTTGGCACTACCTAACGTTTCAATATGTTCCAGATCCAAACACGATGGTTACTTCCATCAAAAAATTGCGACCAGCACACATGCTGATTATCCGCGGGCGAGATGTTGTAGAAAAAAGCTATCAACACATGACCTTTGAGCCGCGGGAGCGCCCGATTGAATCCTATATTGAAGAGACACTCGATGTACTGAGGGATTCTGTTAAGGTTCACATGAACAGCGATGTTCAAAGGGGCGCATTTTTATCTTCAGGTGTTGATTCAAGCGCAATTGTTGCGCTTCTAAAAGAACTGGAAGACGTCCAAACCTTTACGGTAGGGTTTGAGGGAGCGGGCGGTCAGTCAGAGATTGCATACGCGCGGGAAACCGCGTCGCTTTTGGGGACGGTGCATCGCGATACGATCGTGTCTGCGTCTGAATACCTTGCCGCGTTGCCGCGACTGATCTATCAGCAGGATGACCCAGTTGCAGACCCTTCCGCGATCGCGCTCTACTTTGTATCACAACTCGCGAGCCAGTATGTGACGGTTGTTCTCTCTGGCGAAGGGGCGGACGAGCTGTTTGGCGGGTATACCATTTACCGGGAACCCTTATCGCTTCGAATGTTTGACTACCTGCCCATGAGCATGCGCAGGAACCTGGGACAGGTTGCAAAGTTCATTCCTGAAGGTACAAAGGGTCGCAGTTATTTGATGAGGGGTTCAAAGAAAATATCAGAACGTTTTTTTGGAAACGCCAATTTATTCACAGAAGATGAAAAACGGGCGTTTGCGGTTGAGCCGCGATCAATGATACGTTCTACGGAAATTACTGCGCCTCATTATGAGCGCGCGTCTGGGTTGGATGACGTGACAAAGATGCAGTATATTGATCTTCACACGTGGTTGCCCGGTGATATATTAATGAAAGCTGATAAGATGACCATGGCAAACAGCCTTGAGTTGCGCGTTCCTTTTTTAGATAGAGAGGTATTTCGCGTGGCTCGCCAGATTCCTGCGTCGTACCGCATGATGAACGGGACAACCAAGTATGTTTTGCGACAAGCGGTTAAATCGCTTCTGCCAGAACCTGTTTACACGCGAAAAAAACTTGGATTTCCTGTACCGACGCGTGCGTGGCTTAGAAATGAGCACTATGCGTTTGCGCGCGATTTGATACTACAAAGTGATGTGCCAGATCTGTTTGACAAAGACCTTGTCTTGCAGATGCTTGAAGACCACAAATCAGGAAAAAAGGATAACGCCAGAAAAATTTGGGCAATTGTCATTTTCTTGCTTTGGCACGACATTTATATTTCGAGGCGGCGACCGTTTATTTCAGAAATTCCGGTTTCTGTTCATCGGCGCCGGGCAAGCGAAGACATTAAAGTGACAGTCTAGACAGGGGTGGAGTCATGTCATTTTCAAGCATGAATTCTTTGCTTTCCAATCGCATTCCAAAACCTCAGAAAAGATCTGCCGCCGAGTGGAGAAAACTCTGGATTGAACTTGATCAGCTAGGCGTTTCCGACGAGGCGATTCAGGCAGCGGAACCCCAACTGATCAGTTTGCTTGAGCAAGAACGCATATGTGGCGCGTGCCGCGGGTATCCCTTATGCGGGAAACTGGGAGATGCCAAAGGGATGCGAGATCAACTGGATTGTCACGCTGGTAACGTGCAATTAAAAACGGGCTATTGTGCGCCTTTTCTTGAACATCAAGCCATTCGGCGCGCAGCTCGATTCAGTACCTATTCGATACGCGGAGAGCGCGAGCGAAGGCTTAGTTTTTCCAATTTCCCGCAGGAGCAACAACAGAGAAAGCCGAAACTGTTTGAAGCGGCCCAAACGTTTGCGCTCACCTATCGCACAGGTGACGAGGCAAAAGGAATTTACATTTTTGGCCCAGCGGGTGTCGGGAAGACGCATTTGCTTCACGCCATTTTGAATAAACTTGAGGAACGTCGCATACCCAGCATTTTCGTTCAGGCAGAGTCACTTTTTGATCGTTTGCGCTCGGCGATTGGACGGGATGAAGAGCTGGAGCCAATTCTTGACGCATTTTCTTCTGTGCCAGTTCTTGCAATCGATGAACTGGGGCATGAACGCGCCAATGAATTTACACTTGAAAAAATGTTTCGGATCATAAATCAGCGATTTGTTCGAAACCTACCCACCTTTTTTACCAGCAATTTCGAACCGCCGGCGTTGTATCATCGCTTGTCAAACGACCTTCTTCCGCTGATCGATCCACTGCGCAGCCGAATTATCGGTATGACAAAACTCGCGTATCTAGACGGTGAAGATCATCGGATCGCGACAATGGATGTCTTAGAAATGTAATATCAAAAGTGAGCGAACGAACCCTAATTCAGTCCATCACCATTTCCTTGGAACGCATGAAGAATGTTTTGTTTACTTTACGTTATGGACCTGGGGCAGTCGAGAGATAAACAAGCGCAAATTGAAGTGGGCGAACTTCAATTTTTGGCTCAAACCGCCAAATGGTTTCTGCTTTACGGAGTTCGTATTCTCCTTCCAAACTTTTTGGACACATCGAATCGCGCGCCGATTGGTTCACTTGCGCATGTTTGTTACCCTTTTTTTCTGATTGGTTCTTCTCACTGTCTTGAACTTCCGTATCCATGCTTTGGTAGTAATTTTCGAGCCGGGAGAGTTCATCTGTAAGACGTTTGCGAGCTTCCACAGCCCACGTTTCATCTTTTCTTGAGATATCCATTTTTGTGCATTGAAACATGATCTGAAAAAGCAAGTCAACATCAAGCGGTAAAGACATGAGCTGACTCTGTGGAGGACGTGAACTTATGAGTTTTTTTCTCGCCAAGCGGTTCATCGCGTCTGGATACACGCGCTGATCCCGAAGACTGATGGCATAACTCTCTATAAAATCGATTCTTCGGTCCGATACAAATGAGACCTTGACCACAAATACAGCATAGGGATGAAGAACGGTCCCATGTTCATAGGCGACGGCAAACGCCCCACGTTTTTTGGCGCTTGCCTCAATACGCAGCATTCGGTAGCAGCCTGGCACGATGTACTCTTTTTGAATTCCTTGCGGCAGATCTTCCGGGAGTGGTGCGCCATCAAACTGTAGATGAAGGACTGTCTCGGGCGGATCTTCATGCATGGCTTCCGCCCACATCCAAAAGAAGGGGCGATCAGTGAGCTCCTTGTCAATTTCCCGCGGCAATTGTACGCGAATGGAATTGGGTGAAGATGGGTGGCGCAATGCATTCACACTGTCGAAATAGCGCTCTACCCAATCCATGAGTGCTTGCGATTCGGATGTCAATCAAGCTCACTCCCTTACGTTGCTGTTCCTTGCTGATTGGATAGATTTGTGCGTTTTACACGTTTTGACAAGACGTTAAGACGCACTTGAATCTCTGTTTCGTCGCGGCTCTCAAGGAGCGCCTCCAGCACATCTTCCTCAAAAGCGCGCGGCCCGAGAATGACGTCCAGTTCGCCAATGACTTGCTCAAACATCTGTATTTTGTCTTGAAGCATCCGCACAATGTGCTCCTCAATCGTACCTTTTGTGCTAAAGTTTTGAATGTACACAGGACGCGTTTGCCCGACCCTGTGCACTCTGCCGATGCGCTGTTCGACACGCATCGGATTCCACGGCAGATCATAGTTGATCACTTGATTGCAAAACTGCAGATTGATCCCTTCACCGCCAGCTTCTGTCGCAATGAGTACCTGTGCCCGCCGCTCAAAGAGGTCTTTCATCCAGTCTTTTTTCCCCCGTTTGTAACCGCCGCGAAAAAGCACGGCTTTGATGCCGGATTGCTGTAGCATGTAGAGTAAAAAATCCTGTGTCGCACGGTATTCCGTGAATACGATGACTTTGTCATTGATGGCTTGAATCAGTTCGATCACTTTAGAAATTTTGGTGTATCCCGGCACAGCCTCTGCGAGATGGTATAGCTCCTGTACCCGCACAGCTTCGCTTGGCGTGAGGCGGCCGCGTTTGAGCATTCCTTCTAGCGTTCCCATTGCGGCGTAGGAACTGCTGCAAATTTCGCGCTGTAGTGTAATCAGAGCGAGTACACTGCGCTTACTTTCTTTTCTGCGCAAAAATTCTTCTCGGACAAACGATGTGACGGCGTTGTAGAGTTCTCGCTCTTCAATTGAGAGTTCTAAAGGCACGGTTTTGGCATGCCGCTCTGTAAAATCGACGGCGCTTTCAACCCGGCGATTTCGCACCATTACGTCAGACAGCGCATGTCGAAGGGCGACCGGGTTTTTGGGAGATCGTTTCGTACTTACGTGTTCCTTCGTGAAATCCTTAGGGTTGCCCAATTGTCCCGGTCGCAGCAGATTGATGAGATTATAGAGTTCTTTCATATCGTTTTGCACAGGGGTGGCCGTCACCAGCAACAGATATTTTTTCTGGATTTCGTTTATCAGTTGCCAATTCCGCGTTCGGCTGTTTTTTAATTTGTGCGCTTCATCAACGATCAGCAAGTCATACGGTTGGGAAAGCACCGCCGTGCGATGAGGATCACGTTTGGTTGTGTCAAGCGATGCGACAAGAACATCATAGGATGTCCACGACCACTCGTTTCGCTGTGCAAACGCGCGCACGCCAAATTTCTCATTTAACTCTCGCGTCCATTGAAGAACAAGCGAAGCCGGGACGAGAATGAGAGCTTTTTGCACAAGTCCGCGCACCATATATTCTTTTAATATGAGTCCTGCCTCGATGGTTTTGCCAAGGCCGACCTCATCAGCCAAGAGAGCTCGACCATGCAGTTCGTGAATGACGCGTTTGGCCGTCTCGATTTGATGAGGAAACGGAATGAGATTCGGCAAGACGGACAGACAACTCAGATCGTCCATGGAGTGATGGATCGATCGCAATTCGGCCTCGTAGGCAAGCATAAAAAGTTCGAAACTGCCGACAGGCAGGCCACCGCGCTCTTTTAGCGCATTCAAGAGGTCGTCATGTTCGATGTAGTGTGTCACACGGCACCTCCCACTTTTTGTTGATGATAAAGCCTGTCCTGCACACTGCGGGCGCGGGAAAGCGGTAACAGGGACGACGGTTTTTAACGCAACACTGCATAGATTGCCCAGGAAGACTAGAAATCATTTGCGTATCCGCGTATACTACAACTACATTGCCATAGTGTCATGAGCGAATGAACATCGTGGGAGAGTGCGCGTATCCTGCGCCGCCGAAGGAGCAAGGGGAGGGGAGCGGTCCCTAACCGAATCTCTCAGGTATAAAGTACCGCGATGGGACGCCACTCTGGAGAGTGTCGACATTTTGTCGGCCACCCACGGGGAACACTGCGCGAGCAGCCGAACTCTCAGGTTTGAGGACAGAGGAGACCCGAAGCTTATTCGGTGTCTTCTTTTTGCGTTTTGGCGCCAAATACCCGAACTTTAATAGGAAGAGTCTTGAGAGGGGGAGTAAAATGTCCTTAAAACGCACGCCACTCTATTCTTTGTATGAGCGCTACGGCGGCAAAACGGTGCCATTTGGCGGGTGGGACATGCCTGTCCAGTATCGCGGCGGCATCTTGCAAGAACACATTGCCGTACGCACGCAGGTGGGGCTTTTTGACGTGTCTCATATGGGGGAGTTTGAGTTTTCCGGTGCGGACTCCGAGTCGGCGATCAATCGCTTGATAACAAATGATGTGACGCGTCTTGTGGATGGGCAGGCGCTCTACTCGCCTGTGTGTCATGAAAACGGCGGAACGGTGGATGATGTTCTTGTTTATCGATTTGCGGCTGATCGCTTCATGGTCGTTGTCAATGCGTCGAACATTGAGAAAGATCTCAGTCATTTTCGTGCGCATGAACCAACCGTAACCATCAAGGATCGCTCGCAAGAGACGGCGCTTTTGGCGCTGCAAGGTCCGCAGGCAGTGGATTTGCTTGAAAGCGTCGCGGATCAATCCGTCAGGGACCTCCCTTATTACCACTTTTTACAGGACGTCTCCGTCTTAGGAATCTCATGCATCGTGTCGCGAACAGGATACACTGGAGAAGACGGGTTTGAACTCTATGTGTCGCATGAGGATGCACAGGCTCTCTTTGGCGCACTTGCTGAAAAGACAAATTTCCCGGTCACTCTCGTTGGACTTGGGGCGCGCGACACGCTTCGTCTTGAGGCGCGACTGCCGCTGTATGGTCACGAGTTAAGCGATACAATCACGCCGCTTGAAGCGGGATTATCACCTTTTGTGAAGCTTGACAAGGGGGCGTTTGTTGGCCGCGCTGCACTCGTTGCCGAACGGGAAAAGGGGAGCGCGCGCAAATTGATCGGCTTTGAGCTGACGGAGCGAGGTATCGCCCGCGCTGAGTGTGACGTGTTTATGGATGGGAAGCGGATTGGATTCGTCACATCTGGCACGTTTTCGCCTACACTGCAAAAGAGCATCGGGCTTGCCCTTGTCGAAGCTCAGCATGCCGAAATTGGTAAAATGTGCGAAGTTGAGATTCGCGGGAAACGATTGCAAGCCGTCTTTGTGAAGACACCTTTTTATCGGAGAACTAAAACCAGTTCGTAATGCGGAAAATTGTAAAGCAGGATGGGGATGGATATGCAATCATTTAGCTATATTCCAAACACAGAGCAGGATCGACGCGAGATGTTAAAGACCATTGGCGTCGCATCGGTGGATGACCTTTTTGCGGATATTCCAGAGTCTGTCCGTTTTAAAGGGATGCTCAATCTGCCGGATGCGCTGAGCGAATTTGAGATGATGAATGAACTCAAAAGGCTCGCTCGCCAGAATGTCTCGCTGGAAGACGCGATTTCGTTTCTCGGTGCAGGTGCTTACCAGCATGTGATTCCAAGCGTTGTCGATGCGATGATCAGTCGCTCCGAATTTTATACTGCCTATACGCCTTATCAACCTGAGATCAGCCAGGGAATTCTTCAGGCCATTTTTGAGTATCAGACGCTCATGGCTGAGTTGACTGGACTTGATGTGTCAAACGCCTCGCTCTATGACGGCGCGACTGCGATCGGTGAAGCGGCGATGCTTTCCTGTTCGCATACAAGGCGCAATCGCGTGTTGGTGAGCGCTGCAGTCAATCCGGATTATCGCGCTGTGCTCGAGACCTATGCGCGTGGTCAACATGTGGAAACGGATATCATCGCAGAGATCGATGGTGCTACAGATCACGCTGAGCTTGCGGCAAAACTGCAAGACGATGTCGCGGCAGTCGTCATTCAGTATCCCAATTTTTTTGGCACGATCGAAGACGTGCGCACCGTTTGTGAGATGGCCCACGCAAAAAAAGTGCTCGTGATTGTATCGACAAATCCAATCGCGCTTGGACTTTTGGAGTCGCCTGGGGCGCTTGGTGCGGATATTGTCGTCGCTGAAGGGCAGCCACTTGGGAATTCGCTCTCTTTTGGCGGCCCATATCTTGGGATCATCACTGTCAGGGAACCGCTTTTGCGAAAACTCCCAGGCCGGATTGCCGGACAGACGGTCGATCGTGATGGCCGTCGCGGCTTTGTGCTCACACTTCAGGCGCGCGAACAGCATATCCGCCGCGAGAAGGCCTCCTCAAACATCTGCTCCAATCAGGCGTTAAACGCGTTGGCTGCATCAGTTTATCTAAGCTACATGGGGCCAGACGGGTTGTACGATGTTGCAAAGCAGTGTCTGGCAAAGGCGCACTATGCGCGCGACCGCTTTATGAATGCAGGCGCAAAGGCGGTTCATCAAGCACCGTTTTTCCACGAATTTGTGCTTGATCTTGGGGCTCAGTCTGATCAGGTGCTCGAAGCGCTAAAAACAGAAAACATTTTTTTTGGCGTTCCTCTTAAGAATCTTGGCGCGCGCTATGAACATGCGGTGCTTTTGGCCGTGACTGAGGTTCACTCGAAGAGCGCCATTGATGAAGTGGCGAACCGACTGGAGGGATTGCTGTGAGCCGACAGGCAGAAGACTTTCCGCTCATTTTTGAGCGAAGCAAACCAGGTCGCAAAGCGTACAGTCTGCCAGCCCTCGATGTGCCAGAGGTGGATCTCAGCGCGGCGATTCCTGACGGGTATGTGCGAAAAGAAAAAGCGGCGCTCCCAGAAATCAGTGAGATAGACTTGGTTCGCCACTATACGGGACTCTCGACGCGAAACCATGGCGTAGATTCGGGATTTTACCCACTTGGCTCTTGTACGATGAAGTACAATCCAAAGCGAAACGAGCAGGCGGCGCGGCTGACAGGATTTTCACAGATCCATCCGCTTCAGCCGACGGAGACGGTACAAGGGGCGCTGACGCTTCTTTATCGACTCCAGAATCACCTCGCTGAGATCACAGGAATGGATGCAGTGAGCCTTCAGCCGGCCGCCGGCGCGGCGGGTGAGTGGACAGGTCTCATGATGATTCGCGCGTATCACGAAGCGCGGGGAGAAAAACGCACGCGTGTCATCGTGCCTGACTCGGCGCACGGTACCAATCCGGCTAGCGCGGCAGTGGCCGGATTTACGACCATTACGATCCCGTCAAATGAACGCGGAGGCGTCGATCTCGAGGCACTTCGCGAGGCCCTCGGGGACGACACGGCGGCGCTCATGCTGACAAACCCGAGTACGCTTGGTTTATTCGAGGAAGACATCGTGGAGATCGCAGATCTCGTTCATCGCGCAGGCGGTCTGCTTTATTACGACGGCGCGAATGCAAATGCGATACTTGGACAGACAAGACCTGGCGATATGGGTTTTGATGTCGTTCATCTCAATCTTCACAAGACATTTACGACGCCGCACGGCGGCGGCGGACCGGGTGCGGGGCCTGTTGGTGTCAAGCGCGACTTGATCCCTTATCTCCCTGTACCGCGCATCGTGCTACGAGAAGACAATCTTTATGATCTTTCGTTTGACGCCAAAGCATCGATCGGCAAGGTTAAAGGCTTCTACGGAAACTTCGGCATTCTTGTGCGGGCCTATGCGTACATTCTCACGATGGGACCCGTTGGACTCAAACGCGTCTCTGAAGATGCCGTGCTAAACGCAAACTATCTGATGAAACGACTCTCCAAAGCGTATGATGTGGCGTTTGATCGCACCTGTAAACACGAGTTTGTGCTCTCCGGACGCGCCCTGAAGAAAAGCGGCGTTAAAACACTCGATGTCGCCAAACGAATTCTTGATTTCGGATACCATCCGCCGACGATCTATTTTCCGCTTAACGTTGAGGAAGCGATGATGATCGAACCAACCGAAACAGAAAGCAAAGAGACACTTGATGCATTCGTTGAAGTGATGCTGCAAATTGCAAAAGAGGCAGAAGAGTCACCGGAGATTGTAAAGAATGCGCCGCATCAAACCGTGATCAACCGGTTGGACGAAACCCAGGCAGCGCGCTCGCCTGTGCTTCGGTATCGAAAACCAGCGGTTCTGTGATACAATCATCCGAGACTTGCGGGGAGGTCTAGCATGCAACACATTCTTGTCTTGCACGGTCCCAACCTGAATTTGCTCGGAATGAGAGAGCCCGAAGTTTATGGACGCGAAACACTCGCCGATCTTGACGTCAAATTGCACGCGTTGGCAGACGCGCTCGCTGTGCGCGTGTCATCTTTTCAGTCAAACAGCGAAGGAGCACTGATTGACGCACTCCACAATGCGCGAACGACATGCTCTGGCGTGATCATCAATCCAGGTGCATACACACACTCGAGTTATGCGATTCGCGACGCGATAGCCGCAATCAACCTGCCGACGATTGAGGTGCATCTGTCAAACATTCACGCGCGTGAAGCGTTTCGCAGCACTTCGTTAATTGCGCCGGTTTGTGTGGGACAAATTGCGGGCTTGGGGATGGTCGGCTACGAGCTTGCTCTGCGCGCGCTGGCAACGCGATTCGGCGTTTGAGGTGGCCTGTCTTCACTTGATTTAAACAGGAAGGAATGGATTTTGCGATGATTTCAAGCAATGATTTTCGCACCGGAACGACGATTGAATACGACGGCCAGATTTGGCGCGTCATTGAATTTATGCACGTTAAGCCGGGCAAAGGCGCAGCGTTTGTCCGCACGAAATTAAAAAATATCCGCACAGGCGGCGTAAAGGAAACCACGTTTCGCGCGGGTGAAAAAGTTGCGCGCGCGCGGATTGAGAACCGTCAGATGCAATACCTCTATTCGGACGGGGACAATTACACGTTCATGGACAATGAGACGTTTGAACAGTTGAACCTTTCGCGTGAGATGCTTGAATATGAGATCAATTTTCTGAAAGAAAACATGGTCTGTGTTGTTGTTTTATACGATGGACAAGCGATCGGATGCGACCTGCCAAACACAGTGGAACTTGAAGTTGTCGAAACCGAGCCGGGAATTCGCGGCGATACGGCGACAGGCGGCAGCAAACCAGCAAAACTTGAAACTGGATATACGGTAAATGTCCCTTTCTTTATCAATCAAGGAGATCGTCTCTTGATTGATACACGGTCCGGGCAGTATATCTCCCGCGCTTAGGGAAATAGCTTTGCGTACTTTTCGAATAAAAAAGGCGTCCTTCGGGGCGCCTTTTTTACGCCGTAATCACGTGTTGGGATTTTGCCGAGGGCTTAAAAAAACTGAGCACAAGAATCATGCAGAGCAGAAAAATAACCAGAAAAACGACAATCCATTTCGTGATCATTGCAACCCCTGAACCCATTCAAGACTCCCCTTCACACCGCGCGTTCTCCCCATGATATGCAATCGCGCGAAAAGCGCCTCAGACAAAAGGCCAGCGCTTGGCAAGTCTAGCAGTGAAAGATCCATTTGGTATAAACGTTCAACCTGTCCCATATACATGGACTAACCTTTACGAGATGGGGGATCAATGTTGCCTCATCCATCCACAGAATGCCGTGACCACGCGTTGCGCAGCGTCTTGCCTTGGCTTCCGCAGGATCTTGCAGACGAACTCATCTGTCTTCCATCGTCGATTCGCGAGGGAATGGAAGAGATTCGCCTGCGCGCAGAGCGTCCTCTTGAAGTGAGCGGAAGTGAATCCCTGCTTCTCAAGAAAGTGACACGCGCACATCTTTTGCACGTGGTTCAAGCAATCACCGGTTCTTCACTCTATGCCGTTGAGGCAGATTTGCGGCGCGGCTATATCACGCTTCCGGGTGGTCACCGCGTAGGTCTCGCTGGGCGCGTTTCCCAGAGTGCACTGGCGCAGATTGAAACGATGACACAAATCGGCTCGTGCAATATTCGACTTGCGCGCGCTGTACCTGATTTTTCACGTCGTCTCGCGCCGATTCTTTTAAAACCATACGGCAGAGGAATTCGCTCGGCGCTGATTGTGGGCCCTCCGCGCTCGGGGAAGACAACGCTTTTGCGTGACTTGGCCAGAACGCTTGGCAACGGCACCTTTGATCGACGGCTGGCACGCTTGCGCGTGGCAATCGTTGATGAACGTTCCGAAATCGCCGCGTGTCATGAAGGCGTGCCGCAATTCGACGTGGGGGTATCCACGGATGTGCTTGACGCCGCTCCCAAAATTGCGGGAATGTCGATGATGCTTCGCTCCATGTCACCAGATGTGATCATTACCGATGAAATCGGTGATGCGGGTGATGCGGCGGCAGTCGCTGATGTCGCGCGTGCGGGGGTTACATTTATCGGCTCCGTTCACGGCGGATCGCTCGCGGATGTGCGCATTCGCCATCTGCTCACAGACCTCAGGGCGTCGGGCGCCGTGGAGCGATTTGTCTTGATCGGAAGATCGGGCAGGGATTTCGCGGTACAAAACGTCTATGATGAAACCCTTCGCGAGGTGACAGGATGGGCATCTCCTACGAGCAGTGGGTGGGAAGCGCCGCAGTCCTTGCTGCGACAACCCTGATTGGACAGGCGCTTGCCAATCGCATTCGCGACCGTCCCTCCAATCTGCGCAGGCTGTGTTCAAGTTTGCGCGTCCTTCAAACAGAAATCGGTTTTCGGCGCGCGCCACTTCGCGATGCACTCATGCGTGCGGGGGCGGCAGCGCGCGGTACACCCGTCGCAAAACTGTTCGAGGATGCGGCGGAAAAGCTTGCAAAGCCAGGGAGCACGGCAGTCGACGGTCTGGTTGCCGCGGTCTACAAACACCGTCTTGCGTGTTCCATGGAATTGGAGGATGCGCAGGTGATGATCGATCTCGCACAGTCACTTGGCGCAACGGGCGCCAGCGATCAAGTGGCATCCCTGCAGGCGTCGATTGCCATGCTTGAAGCGCGCGAACGAGAGGCGCTTATCGCACGTGATCGCTTTGCGCGCGTCTATCGAACACTCGGTATTTTGGCAGGCGTCGTCGTGGTCATCTTGCTGATCTGAGCGTTTTGCACATAAGGAGGACCACACAATGGGTCTTGATCTACAATTATTGTTTCAGATCGCAGTCATCGGCATCGCGGCGGCGATTCTCGGAACGCTTCTCAAACAGTCTGGGCGCGATGAGATTGCGACAATGGTCACCATCACGTCACTCATTCTTGTGACGGCTGTCGTCGTCACGCACATCAGTTCGCTCTTCTCACAAATTCGCGCAGTGTTTTTTACCCAATAAGATGCGATGACGATTCTACCTATTGTTCTCTTTGCCGTCGTTGGGGCGTTTCTCATCATGGTGTTGCGTGAAATTGCGCCGCAGGTTGCCTTTCTCCTGTCGCTTGTGATCGCAGTCTTGCTGTTCATCGTAGCGCTCCATCAAGTGACAGGCGTCCTTGCGCCACTTGAGAAATTGGCTGCAAGCGCCAATGTCAACCTCGTTTTTTTTGCGACCGTGGTCAAGATCATCGGCATCGCCTACGTGGTCGAATTTGGCGCACAGATCGCGCGCGATGCAGGGGTTGGCAGCATCGCGTCAAAGGTTGAACTGGTTGGGAAGCTGTTGATCGTCTTGCTGGCGCTTCCCATCGTCAATGCGGTGATCGATGCTGTTACCCATTTGTTGCCGTAAATGATGCACAAAAAAACGCCACTGGCGAGAGGAGGTGAAGCGATGAGAGCAAGTCGCTTGCGGCGCATGACGGTCAAAGTGTTAATGACGGTGATCATGTTTGGCTGGTTTCTCACAGCACTTCCGGCGCACGCGGCGGGTCAGGCCTTTGGGGTCTCCGGGCCGCCGCCTCCCACTGCGGCTGCGAACTCACCCGTGCCTGGGGGGGCAGCGTCGACGCCGGTGTCTCCAAGCCTTGACGCAAGACTTCTTGAGACAAACACCCAGACCACGGCGCTTACGTCAGCCTGGAACAAGCTTGGCGTCGATTACAACGGTTATGTGCCGGGCATTTCACAGGGGCAACTGGTTTCATCCTTTACCCCAGGCGCAACCTCCTTTCCCTTGATCAGCCAGCTTCAGGGTCTATTGCGCTACTTTTTTTACGCGCTCTACTCTGACACTCGTTTGATTGGCTCGATCGTGGTGTTGACAGTGCTCGCAGCAATACTCGAGACGATGCAGTCGGCGTTTGCGAGTGAATCGGTGAGTAAAATCGCTTTTTTTGCAGTCTATCTCGTACTCTTTGTCATCGCGCTCTCTTCGTTTCACGTTGCGACATCAGATGCCAATCAGGCGATTGGCACGATGACATCGGTGATGTACGGATCGCTTCCCGTGATTCTTTCGCTCATTGTCGCATCTGGCGGACTCACATCCGCCGCAGCGTTTCATCCGCTCATCATCTTCATCGTGAACACGATGAGTGTCATCGTCCAACACCTTGTCATGCCTCTGATTCTGTTTACGACAGTGCTCTCCATCATCAGTGTCCTGTCAAAGCAGTACAGGGTGTCTGAACTGGCCGGATTTTTACGTACCACCGCGCTTACCATCCTGGGTGTGGGATTGAGTGCTTTTCTTGGCATCATGTCTGTGCAAGGGCAGTTGGCACGTGTGGCCGATGGCGTTTCCCTGCGCGGCGCGAAGTATGTCGCGAGCAACTTGATTCCAATCGTTGGAAAGGCACTCTCTGATGCGAGCGAGTCGATCGCCGGGGCGTCCATTCTCGTCAAAAATGCAACAGGTTTTGCAAGCGCCGTCGTGCTGCTTTTGATCTGTGCGTTCCCAGCCATAAAAATCCTGGCGCTCTCCGTCATTTACAACGTCTCCTCGGCGCTATTGCAACCGCTTGGCGACACACCGATCATCTCGCTGCTCTCGACGATGGGAAAAAGCCTGACGCTTGTCTTTGCGGCGCTTGCCGCCGTCGGCCTGATGTTTTTCTTCTCGCTTGTCATCGCGATCTCGACGACGAACTCCGCCGCGTTTATGAGGTGATGACGCATGCTTCCAACTGCATCGGATTGGATAAGGCACCTGATTGTGACCATTCTCTTAGCCACCGTGCTAGAGTGGGTCCTGCCCAGTGGAGCCATGCAGCGCGTCACCAGAATGGTGCTTGGTCTTGTTGTCATGGCGATGTTGCTGAGTCCGTTGCGCGCTTTCGTGCTCGCGCACGGAAATTACAATCAGTTTCTCGCGTCGTGGTTTGGACCAGCGCTCAGCGCGCAAGCCGTGGGAAATTCAACATCGCTGTCCTACAGCAACGAACTGGCGCATACGCTGAAAGAGGACTTGTCCCTCGGCCTTTCTGTAAACGTGCTTGACGTCGTTGTACTGACAGGAAATCAGGCTGACAGTTCGTCACAAATCACAGGCGTGCGCGTTTTATTGGGGCCATCCCCGGCGCCAAAGCAGACGGCTGCCTTGGTGACGCAGCAGATTGCAATACAATTAGGGTTGAACCCAAGCGAGGTTCAGATCATTCAAGGATAACGACCGTGTGGGGGTGAGATTGTGCAGGATCTCGTGCGCCGCGTACTTGCCAACAAATGGCTTGTTGCACTTCTGGCCATCGGTCTTCTCCTGCTGGCGTTTGGCGCGTCGGGGGGGACTGGCAGCGGGGGGACGCCGGGAAACGGCGCGGCCCCTGTATCTGCGGTGACAGTGGGGCAGACGACGGCGGCAAAAGGTACCACCTTTGGCGGGAATACAGGCATGCGGTCGATCGTTTCGTACGAGAATTATTTAAATGCAAAGCTTGCGCACATGATTGACCAGATCTCAGGCATCAGCAATGCGCTTGTGATGGTCACCGTCGATTCGACACCGATTGCCCAGTATGGACAAAACACCACGACGAGCCGGCAAACCTCTTCGCAGCAGGGGACTGGCGCACAGACGTCGACAACCACAATTACTAGTTCCAATCAATTGGTCATGTCATCAAACGCCTCAGGTGGCAACACACCTGTTGTCATCGATGAACAGATGCCGCACATTTCAGGCGTATTCGTCATCGCAAAAGCAGCTGACACCGTGCAAATGCAAGCAGAAATCACGAATGCGGTGCAGGATGCGCTAGGCATTCCGAGTTATGAGATCACGGTATTGCCGCGCCGCTAATCGCGGATCTATGACATTAAAGGAGAGATTGAAATTGGTTAAACGTCAAACAGTTTGGCTTTCTGCGATGATGGTTTTTTCGCTTATGCTCATCGGATATTACACACTTGGGACGGCGCCGACGACCCCGGGCGGAAACACCGTCTCAACCAATGGTGGCACATCGCCAACGACTGTGAGCACAAATTCTGGAGGAACAAACCCCAGTGGCACAAAGGTGACGACAACAACCTCGGGATCGTCTATGACGTCGGGAAAATCACCGACAGTTCCGGTTTCGTCGAGTAGTGCATCCGACTGGTTTGTCTCCATGCAGATGAACCTTGAAAACTCACAGTCAAAGCTCATCCAGACGCTGCAATCGACCATTGGCGATCCACGTGCCAGCAACACAGTTGTTTCACAGGCGTACAGTGAGCTAAACGCCATTCAGTCGCAGCAATTGGCAGAAGGCAAGGTGCATGAACAACTTCTTGGCGCCGGGTATCCGGATTCTGTCGTGATCTATAACCCTCACGGCCGCATTCACGTGTATGTGCAGGCGTCCAAGCTGACTCCGCTTCAGGCAGTTTCAATCATCAACACCGTTTCGCAAACGACAGGGGTGCAGTCCAACTTGATCACGGTTACGGCGCACGCGTAAGGCGTGTGAAAAAAAGAGGGCGTCGCCATGACGTCCTCTTTTCTTGCCGCCGAATACGTGGGAATATGCTATACTGAAATCAATTGGGCCATTCACCAAGATTTGGTGATAAGGGCCGACATTTCGTGCATATTCGATTTGGAGTGAATGGTTTGATTAAGGTCGGCGATATTCGTGAACTGATTCGATTGCTCGATGAGACGAGCTTGCATGAGTTGCAACTTGAAGCAGGAGATGTGAAGTTAACCCTCAAAAAGGCGGACATGGCGACACCTGTCGTGTTTTCGGCACAACACGTCGCGCATTCTGCCCCGCCGGTTCAAGAAGTGTCCATACCGGCGGCCCCGTCGCAGCCAGTGCTTGAAGCGCCAAAGGAACGCGACCCTGTGGCGGCTGATCCCGAGGCCGGGACTGTTTTGATCAAATCGCCGATGGTAGGAACGTTCTACCGTTCATCATCGCCAAACGCCGCTCCCTATGTTGACCAGGGGAGCAGGGTCACAGAGAAGACGGTGGTGTGTATCGTGGAAGCGATGAAGTTGATGAACGAGATTGAGGCGGATGTGCGCGGTGAAATCGTCGAGGTGCTCGCCGAGAATGGACAACTTGTGGAGTTTGGTCAGCCGCTTTTTCGTGTTAAACTCGCGTAGATTTGGCGAAGCTTCTTATTTTTGAACGGGAGGTTTCCATGTTTAAAAAAGTGTTGGTCGCAAACCGCGGTGAGATCGCGGTGCGCATCATAAGGGCGTGCCGCGAGCTTGGCATCGCGACCGTTGCTATTTATTCAGAGGCAGATCGCGATGCGCTTCATGTGGCGATGGCAGATGAGGCTTACTGTGTGGGTCCCACATCGAGTCGGCAGAGCTATCTTAATATCGCAAACATCATGGCCGTCGCAACGTCTGTCGGTGCGGACGCGATTCATCCCGGTTATGGATTTTTGTCTGAGAACAGCGACTTTGCTGAAGTCTGCACCGCAGTCGGGGTCAAATTTATCGGTCCAAGTCCGCAAGCGATTGAGCAGATGGGTGATAAGGCGACTGCGAAAGCCACGATGAAGCGCGCGAACGTGCCGACGGTTCCAGGAACGGATGGGCTTGTCGAAAGTGTGGAAGATGCTCTCGCTGTCGCCGATGAGATCGGGTACCCTGTCATCATCAAGGCGACGGCAGGCGGTGGCGGAAAAGGGATTCGCGTGGTACACTCGCGAGATGAGTTGCGGGCGGCTTTGTCGCTTGCGCAGTCGGAGGCGGGGTCGGCGTTTGGAAATGCGGGGGTCTATCTCGAAAAGTTTCTCGTACGCCCCCGTCACGTCGAGATTCAGGTGCTCGGCGACCAGCACGGGCACGCGATTCATTTGGGTGAACGAGACTGCTCTGTCCAGCGCAGACTCCAAAAACTTGTCGAAGAGTCCCCCTCCCCGGCACTTACAGAAGAGATTCGCGCGCGGATGGGGGCGGCGGCGGTCGCGGCTGCCAAAGCGGTTCAGTATGAAGGTGCAGGAACGATTGAATTTTTGCTGGATGAAGACGGCTCGTTTTATTTTATGGAGATGAACACGCGAATCCAGGTTGAGCACCCTGTGACAGAGTGGGTGACAGGCATTGACCTCGTTCAGGAACAGATTCGCGTCGCATACGGGCACCCGCTTCGCTATCGCCAAGAAGATGTGGTACAGCGCGGACACGCGATTGAGTGTCGGATCAATGCGGAAGACCCCGACAGAAACTTCATGCCTTCTCCCGGGAAGATCACTGGCTATGTTCCTCCAGGCGGGTTTGGCGTGCGGGTGGATAGCGCGGCGTATACCGGGTATACCGTGACGCCGTTTTACGACTCGATGATTGCAAAGTTGATCGTTTGGGCTCCGACAAGACAGGAGGCGCTCGATCGGATGAAGCGGGCTTTGCAAGAGTTTCAGATTGAAGGCGTGCGCACAACGATCGGCTTTCATATGCGCCTCCTCGAACATCCCGCGTTTGTCGCGGGGGATGTCAATACGCGCTTTTTGGAAAACCATACGGTGTGACGGAGGGGAAACAAAAAATGGCGATTGAATCGGGTATCGTGCATTCGGAAGAAGCAGGGCTGCAAGGGGCGGGCACGACGCAGATTGCCAATGAAGTGATCGCGGTCATTGCGGGACTCGCGGCGACAGAAGTGCGCGGCGTTTCCGATATGAGCGGCGGTATTGTCGGTGGAATCGCAGAGCGACTCGGGCGCAAAAATCTCAGCAAAGGCGTGCGTGTTGACGTCACTCCCGACGAACAGCAATGCACGATTGACCTGTCGATCATCGCCGAGTACGGGTATCGCATTCCGGATGTCGCGCGCGAGATTCAAGAAGGGGTAAAGCGTGCGATCGAGTCGATGACAGGGCTTGAAGTCTTGGGTGTCAATGTGAGTGTGCTCGGTATCTCTTTTCGCGTAGAGGACCGGATTGAGGAAGAGAAGGTGCGCGTGTAAAGCGATTGACGCGCAGGAAACCCGGGTGCTTTCGATTTGATGTGATCGCGAGAAGAGGGATGCGGATTTGGGTGCATGGTATACGAGACTCTACGGCATATGCATTTTGCTGATTCTGGCCTGGTATGCGCTTGAACTGATGAAGGTCCCCTTGGTTGTGGATGTTACGCACGAGGTAGTCCTTGCACAAGGGCCGGGGTGGGTCGTGCTTGGCGCTTTGTTTTTAATGACGATTCTCCTGTTTTTTGCGCCGCCTCGTTCAACCAAAGTACACAGTTTTGTCAAGGCGACGCCGACAGGAGAGGTGCGCATTGGATTCGCTGCGGTGCGTGATGTCGCAAGCCGCACCGCGCGGCAAGTTCCTGGTGTCGACCGTTTGAAAACGGCAATCTCCGACGCCGAAGGCGGACTGGTCATCTCGATGCGCATTCGCGCGACGGCGGGTGTCAATCTCGCAGATATGTCAGAGACGATTCAGACGCGCGTAATGGATGCGGTTAAGGATGCGACATCGCTTTCAGTCAATGCCGTCCACGTTCAAGTGTCAGAACTATCTCCAGAGCCCACCAAGGCTTAAAATGGGGGTGCATTGCCGTGGAACGCTTGTGGGAACGGATCAAGCGGCTGAATGTTCTGCCAGGCCGCTACAAGGGCATGGCGCTTGGCGTTTTGGTGTGGGTTTTTATTGAGTTTTTTGGTTTTTTTCCAACCCTTTTATTGGCTGCGCTGATGGTCATAGGTTTCGCAGTCGGACGTATTTTTGATCGACCGCATGAATGGGAAGAATGGGTGAAGCGACTGCTTCAGTCCGATCCGTATGAATAATCTGGGCCTGGCTTTGAAGATGAAGTGGAGGTAAGGGAATGAGTCGGCACGGCTCGAGGGAATTGGCACTGCAGGCACTCTATCATTTAGATCTGAACCGCGTCGAGTGGGGACAGGCTGTCGCGATGACGCGCGCGATGATGGAGAGCGTTGATTATGACGATACGTATCTGACGCAGTTGATGCGTGGGATTACGGATCACCAAGAGATGATTGACAAAATTCTTGATCGCTACAGCCAGGATTGGGACGTTGATCGCATGCCGGGCGTGACCGCAACATTTTGCGCATCGGCGCGTTTGAATTGCTCTATGGTCAAGATATTCCGCCGGCCGTTGCGATGAACGAGGCGGTTGAACTGTCAAAGACCTACGGCACGGAGCGCTCTCCACGCTTTGTTAACGGCGTGCTCGCTGGGGTGCTTCGCGATTTGTCCGATCTTCATGGCGAGACCCAGGCGCACGGTCCGATGCCATGAGCAATGCCGATCTTTTTGTCGGTCTTGACACAAGCAACTATACGACTTCTCTTTGTGCTGTCTCGGCGTGCGGGGAAATCGTTTTTGAAAAGCGCCTTCTGCTTGAAGTGCCAAAAGGTGCGCGCGGCTTCGCCAGTCTGAGGCGCTGTTTCAGCATGTCCAGCGTTTGCCTTCATTTTTAAATGCGTGTTCGGCGCACCTTTTGGAGCAGCGGATAGCGGGGGTTGCGTGCAGTGACACACCGCGCAGAATGGCAGGTTCCTATATGCCTGTGTTTCTGGCGGGTCGCCTTTGCGCAGAGGCGCTGGCGCTTGGAGCAGGTGTTACGTGTCTGAAAACTTCTCATCAATCCGGACATTTGGCGGCTGGTGTAATGACGGTGGGCTGGATGGCTGAGAAAAGTTTGCAGCCTTTCCTTGCGATTCACGCTTCTGGAGGTACGACGGATCTGCTTCACGTTTCGTATGACGGGCGTGATTTTTGCGTTGAGACACTCGGTTCAAGTCTTGATTTGCATGTTGGACAATTCGTGGATCGCGTTGGGGTAAGTCTTGGATTGTCATTTCCAGCAGGTGCAGAGCTTGAGGTATTGGCAAAAACCTATCCGGATGATCTTCCGCTGCTTGAGTTGCCAAGTGTGGTAAGGCACGGCTCGCCCAGTTTTTCAGGTTCACTCACCGCGCTTGAGCGAGTGCGCCATGTTGCCGTTTCAGATGGACAACTTGCGGCATCCGTTTTTCGAGTCATCGCCAACACGTTTGAAAAGATGATTCGTTATGCCGTGGAACAGACGGGCACAAGGCGCGTCCTGCTCGTGGGCGGGGTCGCCTCCAATCAGCGCATCGCAAAGCGCCTGCAAGACAGATTTCTTGTCAAGAGAAGCGCCCGCAGCGCAATCGATCTTCGCGTGTGCGATCCGCGTTTCGCGTCAGACAACGCGTATGGTGTGGCACTTCTTGCGGCTTGGCATAACCATTTGTGACACCTGTGTGATCAGCCTTTCATTTTTGTTCAAAGGCTCATCATATCGTCACGAGAGAATCCTGTAGTATACTACTCGCATGCGTTGTTCGAATTTATACGTGATCTGGAGGGGACGAAGGATGTCAACACCGATGGAAGTGAAAGATCGCATTGATACAAAAGTCTATGATATTACGGTGATTGGCGGCGGGCCGACAGGGCTTTTTACTGCGTTTTACGCAGGTATTCGCGATGCGAGCACAAAAATTATCGACAGCCTGCCACAATTGGGCGGTCAACTCGCAGAGCTCTACCCGGAAAAATACATTTACGATGTGGCTGGATTTCCCAAAATCAAGGCGATGGATTTAGTCGATCAACTTGTCGAGCAAACGAAGCAGTACCACCCCACGCTATGCCTGAGCGAGAAAGTGACTGGGCTTGTCAAGCGGGACGACCAGGTTTTTGAACTGACGACAGACCGCGGTGTTCACTATTCCAAAACGGTGATCATCACGGGTGGAATTGGCGCATTTACTCCGAAGCCGCTACCCGTCTCCAATGCCCAGGCTTTTGAAGGAAAAGGAATTTACTATTATGTTGACGACATGAAAAAATTTGCGGGAAAGCGCGTCGTGGTCGTCGGCGGCGGAGACAGCGCGGTTGATTTTGCGCTTATGCTCGAACATGTCGCAAAGCAGGTCACACTTGTGCATCGGCGCGATCAGTTCAGGGCACACGAAGAGAATGTGAAGACGCTCTACGCTTCAGGCGTTGATGTGAAGACATTCTATGAGGTTCATGCGCTTGAAGGCGAGGATTGGCTCTCCTCCGTCACGCTTATTGAGAACCGCAGCAAGATGACGATCCGTGTAGAGGCTGATGCGATTGTGAGCAGTTTGGGATTCTCTGCATCGCTTGGTCCGATCCTCAATTGGGGGCTCACGATTGAGGATAATGCGATTGTTGTGGATACCCGCATGGGGACGAACATCCCAGGTGTTTTTGCGGCCGGAGATATTGTTACGTATCCGGGAAAAATCAAATTGATTGCGACAGGATTTGGCGAGGCTCCAACGGCTGTCAATCACGCGAAGATTTATCTAGACCCTACTTCAAAGCTTCACCCAGGACACAGCAGCAGTCGCAAAGGATGAAAGCGAGGGCGATCCCAAAGGCGATCGCCCTTGATTGATCAGGAGGGATTTCACATCGGAACGATCATCGATGGCGCGTACTGGGCGGGTGTCAGCCGCCAAGAAACTGCGCAAAAGGTCCAAGCCTTGAAGGAAAAGGGCATTACACCAAGGCTCGTGGTTCTGTTGATCGGGGATCACCCCGCGTCTGCGAGCTATGTTCGCGGAAAAGAAAAGGCCGCATGGAGTGTTGGGATCGAGTCTGAGATCATGCGGTTCCCGGCTGAAACGGATGAACAGGTCATTCTTGACACCCTTGACCAATTAAATCAGGACCCGCACGTGCACGGGATTTTGGTGCAGTTGCCACTCCCGGCGCACATGAATGAGCAGCGCGTTGTTTCGCGGGTTTCATTTGAAAAAGATGTGGACGGTTTTCACGAGCGAAATGTCGGAGCGCTCTCGATTGGCACGAATCGCATGGTACCTTGCACACCGCTTGGTGTCATGGAGCTTTTGCGTTACGAAAAGATTGATATCACGGGGATGCACGCGGTAGTCATCGGGCGCTCGAACATCGTTGGCAAACCGATGGCGAATCTGCTCTTGCAGGCAAATGCCACCGTGACGATTTGTCACTCGCGGACAAAAGACATGCGCACGCTCACGAGGCAGGCGGATCTACTCGTCGCGGCAGTTGGCATCCCGCGCTTTGTGACTGCGCCAGATGTGAAAGAAGGCGCCGTCATCATCGATGTGGGCATCAATCGGGTGGATGGCAAGATTTGTGGTGATGTCGATTTTTCGTCCGTTGAACCCGTCGCTTCAAGAATTACGCCTGTGCCAAAGGGCGTGGGTCCCATGACCATCGCAATGCTATTGGCAAACACCGTGCGCGCATCGCAAATACAGCACCGAGTGTAGGGGAATCTCATGGAGCGAGTCCTCAGTGTCTTCGAGTTGACGCAAACAATAAAGACGGTTCTCACGCGCACGCCGGATTTACAAAATGTTTCGGTGCGTGGCGAGATTTCGAATTTTAGCAGACCACAGAGCGGACATCTCTATTTTACGTTAAAAGATGCGCTGTCGCGTGTTAAAGTCGTCATGTTCGTCAGCCGCGCGCGCTCTTTGCGGGTGGAACTGCGCGATGGAATGAGTGTGGTCGTAAAAGGTTCAATCGACGTGTTTGAACGTTCAGGCGAGTACCAGATGTATGCAGATGAGATTGCGCCAGACGGCGTTGGCGCGCTGTACGTTGCGTATGAGCAGTTAAAAGAAAAGTTGCAGGCAGAAGGTCTGTTTGATGCGTCGCGCAAGCGCCCAATCCCTGCTTTTCCGACGCGCATCGCACTCGTCACGTCGCCAACGGGTGCGGCTGTGCGCGATATGCTGACGACGCTTCAAAGACGGTATCCACTCGCGGATGTTTTGGTCGTACCTGTTGCGGTTCAGGGCGCAGAGGCGCCCGCACAGATTGCGGAGGGCGTCCGGCTGGTTTCCGAGCGCGGCCTTGCGGACGTGATGATCGTGGGGCGCGGCGGCGGTTCTTTTGAAGAACTGTTCGCTTTTAGTTCAGAGCTAGTCGCGCGTGCACTTGCGTCTTCTCGCATCCCGGTCATCTCTGCCATCGGTCACGAGACGGACGTGACGATTGCAGATTTCGTCGCTGATCGACGGGCGCCTACGCCAACGGGTGCGGCAGAACTCGCGACGCCTGACGCCACATCACTTTTGCATCGTTTGGAACAGGCGCAAATGCGCATGACATCCACAATGAATCTGCGTTTAAAACAGGCGCATGCACGTTTTGAACGCGTCGCTTCACGGCACGTCCTCACGGATCCTCTGCGGGCGTTTGATGGATTTCATCAGCGTGTCGACCATTTGGAGCGGCAACTCGAAGGTGGTGTGAAGGGACGCATTTTGGGAACTGTGCGGCGTTTGGATGGACTTGAGCTGCGTCTTTCCAAAAATGCGCCGTTTGACCGCGTTGCGCAGATGGGGCGAAAGCTTGACCAACTGGCGGAGCGTCAAGAGCGTGCACTGCAAAAGTTGCTAGAAGATGCGAACCAAAGGGTCGCGCGGGCAAATGCGTATCTCGAATTGCTCAATCCACTGGCTGTTCTTGATCGTGGCTATGCGGTCGTTCGAGGCAAAACAAAGGATGCGCCAGTGATCACCTCAATTGCGCACGTGCAGCCGGGGGATGCCGTGACGCTGCGCATGATGGATGGCACACTGGACTGCCAGGTATGGGGGGTTTTTGATGATGAAGCAAAAAGAGAGTCAGGCTGATCAAGCGATGCCTGCAGCGCTTGATGAACAGATGTCCTTTGAGTCGGCGCTTATCCGCCTAGAAGAGGTTGTGCGCGTGCTAGAAAGTGGCGAATTGTCACTGGATGTAGCCCTTTCAACCTATCAAGAGGGGATGCAGTTGGTCGGATTTTGCCGAGAGCGCTTAAAGAACGCTGAACAGCGCGTTGAGCAGGTTACAGCCGCTCAAGGTGAACTGTTGCACACGGCGTTTTTGGCGGAGGAGATCAAAGGTTGATTCAGACGGTGGAGCAGCAATGGAGCCAAATGCGTGATGTCATTGAAGAATCGCTGCGCGAATATCTTCCGGAGCAACAATCAAGCGCTGCGCGTTTGCTTGACGCCATGACGTACAGTTTGCTTGGCGGCGGAAAACGGCTTCGGCCGACACTGCTTCTCATGACGGCGCGCGCGTGCGGACTTCCGATTGAGCGCGTATTGCCGGCGGCTTGTGCGGTAGAGATGATTCACACCTATTCACTCATTCACGATGACTTACCTGCAATGGATAATGATGACTATCGTCGCGGCAAACTGACAAACCATAAACAATTCGATGAGGCCACCGCCATTCTGGCGGGTGACGCATTGCTCACACTTGCATTTGAGACGATTTTGTTGTCGGATTTGGATGCGCAGACGAACATGTCGCTCGTGCGTGAACTCTCCTTTGCAAGCGGCGCGCGCGGTATGGTGGCGGGGCAAATGCTTGATCTCTTGGCGGAGGGCCAAAGCATTACGGATGAACAACTCGCAAAGATTCACGCAAAAAAAACAGGTGCTCTCTTGCGCGCTTCGGTTCGCATGGGTGCGCTCGCCGCAGGCGTAGACCAACCTACGCTGCACGCTCTTACGATTTACGCAGAATCCATTGGACTGGCCTTTCAAATCCAGGATGACATTTTAGATGTCACAGGCGACAAAGCATTGCTTGGTAAACAGACAGGCGGCGATGTCGTCTTACAAAAGGCTACGTACCCTGCACGCTATGGCGTATCGGGTGCGCGCGAGCGCGTCAAAGAGTTGACTGAGCATGCGGTAGACGCTTTGAAAAAACCGGATCTTTCTTTGGAACCGAACGTATTGATTGAGATGGCATATCTTCTAACAGAGCGGGTTTTTTGAATAATGATTAGGCACGTGTGAAAAGTGCAGTTTGTACAGCGTCTTTTTCATGCGACACAAACTGTAGCTAACGCCGTGACCAAGCCAGCCATCAAAAAGAGGTGTCGCGCTTTTACACTCACACAGGCGAGACTTTGCGCAAGGGTTGCGTCGACTCTTGCCTGTGCTATACTTTTATCCGTAAGTTTATGATTTTTCGCGTACTTTTTCTCGACGATGATGAGTGTTTTTATCTGGGATGATAGGTACTTTGTTGTACAACTGAAAGGACGGCGTTACCGGATGCTTGAAACCATAAAGGATCCTTCTGACGTAAAGGTGTTATCACGTGACGAATTGCATCAACTCGTCGACGAAACCCGACAGTTTCTCATTGAACAGATCATGGCAGTCGGCGGCCACTTTGGGTCGAATTTAGGCGTCGTTGAGCTTACGGTGGCGCTTCATTATGTGTTTGATTCGCCGCACGACCGCATTCTCTGGGATGTCGGGCATCAAGCCTATGCGCATAAGGTCCTCACAGGGAGACAAGCGCAGTTTCCTACGCTGCGCCAGTACGGTGGCATGGCGGGATTCCCAAAGCGCAACGAGAGTCCACACGATTTTTTTGGCGTCGGTCACGCGAGCACGTCGATCTCGGCGGCACTTGGGATGGCGGTTGCCCGCGACTTGCGCGGGGAGAATCACCATGTTGTGGCGGTGATTGGCGACGGTGCCATGACGGGCGGTATGGCGTTTGAGGCGCTAAACCACGCTGGTGATCTTAAAAAGAGGCTCATCGTCATTCTAAACGACAATGAGATGTCCATCGCCCCAAATGTTGGCGCGGTCTCCCGTTATTTGACGAAACTGCGCACGGATCCACACTATGGCCGCATGAAAAGTGAGATTGAACTCCTCCTTAAAAAAATTCCTGCGATTGGCCACAAATTGGCCGGCGCCGCAGAGCGCGCGAAAGACAGCCTCAAATATTTCATGGTGCAAGGCGCGCTGTTTGAAGAGTTTGGCTTTAAATATTTTGGACCGATCAATGGTCACGATCTGCCATCCCTTCTGTCGATTCTCGAACAGGCAAAAGAACTATCGGGCCCTGTCCTGATTCATGTCGTAACACAAAAAGGAAAGGGGTACCCGTCTGCAGAGACGGCGCCTGACAAACTACACAGTGTGGGAGGGGCCGTGACAAAGCCGAAAAAAGCGGCGCCGAGCTACACGCAGGTTTTTGCAGATGCGCTTACGGAACTGGCGCGCACGGATGAACGGATTGTCGCGATCACAGCAGCAATGCCAAGCGGCACGGGTCTAAACCGTTTTGCGGCAGAATTTCCAGAGCGCTGTTTTGATGTCGGCATCGCAGAGCAGCACGCGGCAACGTTTTGCGCAGGACTATCCACCGCTGGAATGAGACCTGTATTCGCCGTCTACAGCACCTTTTTGCAGCGAGCTTATGATCAGGTCATACACGATATCTGCATTCAGAACTTGCCCGTTGTCTTTGCGATCGATCGCGCGGGACTGGTAGGTCCAGACGGAGAAACGCATCAGGGCGTCTTTGACGTGGCGTTTCTTCGCACGGTGCCAAACATGACGATCATGATGCCTAAAGATGAGGGTGAGCTACGCCACATGCTTTTTACAGCGCTTACCCTTTCAGGGCCTGTGGCTGTCCGCTACCCGCGTGAAGACGGCCGCGGTGTCGCGCTTGACCAACCGTTTTTGCGACTCCCGGTCGGTGTGTCAGAAGTTGTACGCGAGGGATCGGACGTTGCCCTGCTGGCGCTTGGGCCGATGGTTGCGATAGCCGAAAACGCCGCTTTGATGCTCAATCAGCGTGGTATTTCTGCAAAGGTGATCAATTTGCGTTTTGTAAAACCCCTTGATGAAGCGCTGCTGTTGCAGCTTGCTCATGCAGACATACCGATTGTGACACTCGAAGAGGCAAGTGCGGCAGGCGGTGTGGGTGGCGCCATTCTGGAATTCTACGCGGCGCACGGTCTGACGGTACACATACAGCCAATAGGCATCGGAGATCGTTTTGTGGAACACGGTTCGCGCGAAGAACTCCTTCATCACGTTGGATTGACGGCAGAGCATGTGGCCCGCGCGGCAGAAAGACTGATTCATCGACCACAGCCTGAGGCACAGATGCGCACGGAAGCGCGCAGCATCCCACCGCGTCTCGTGAAGAAAAAATAATGGATAAAGAGCGAGCTGATGTGCTTCTCGTTCGCGCTGGATTGGCGGAAACGCGAGAGAAAGCGCGCAGACTGATCATGGCGGGTCTTGTCTATCAAAAAACAGAGCGCGTGGACAAACCCGGAGTCAAGTTGCCGATTGGGCATGATCTCTCGATCAAGGGCGAAACGCCTCGCTATGTAAGCCGTGGCGGGTTGAAGCTTGAGAAGGCGCTGAAAACCTTTGCTGTGGATTTGACCGATCAAACGGTATTGGATGTAGGTGCATCCACGGGAGGATTTACTGACTGTGTCCTACAGCATGGAGCGCGCTTTGTGTATGCCGTTGATGTGGGTTATGGTCAATTGGCGTGGAAGATTCGCCAGGATCCACGCGTTGAAGTCATGGAGCGAACCAACTTTCGCTATGCGGATGTGGCGCGTTTTGATCCGCGGCCCACTCTTGCGGTCATGGATGTATCCTTTATTTCAATTGTGACGCTGATGCCGAAATTGAGAGAAATTTTGAGACAGGGAGAATCACTGGTCTCACTTATTAAGCCGCAGTTTGAGGCGGGGCCGTCGCGCGTCGGGAAGGGGGGCATTGTCCGGGAGGCAAATGTGCACACGGCGGTGCTTCACGAGGTCATTGAAGGTGCAGCGCGGGTTGGCATGCGGCTTCTTAACCTTGATTTTTCTCCTATCGCGGGCGGTGACGGCAATCTGGAGTTTCTGGGTCATTTCGTCAGTGCAGATAAAGAGGAAGTCCATACGGACACAGCACAAATTGAAACCGTTGTAAAAAAAGCCCACGAGCAATTTGGCAGATCGTGAGCGTTCCGGTACGATGCAGGATTTTTCCAGACAAATCGCGAACAGATGTGGTCTGGGGGATGAATCATGACGGTGATCGCGATTCTGACAAGCGTAACGGTTTTCTACCTTTTTTTGCGTTCACGTTTTCGGAGGGCTTCTTGGGACAGTGATCAACCCGAATCTCAGCGTGAACGTTTTGTGTATGCAGGAGAAGCTTTGCAAACGATCGGTTTTACCATTCTTGACGAACGGGTCGCGCACGAGGCGATTACGTACTTTGGCCACCGCAAATTTTCGAGCTATGTTCTCGCTGATTTTATCGTTGAAAAGGATGGGCAACCTTGTCCTGTGCGCGTAAAACGTCTGCGCGATCCAGAGCGTGTAAGCGGAGCCTGGTTACGATCGCATGTGATGCCGCTTTATGTGATCTATGATGCGCCAGTGGGACTTTTTCAGCCAGAGACGCAGGATTTGACTTGGGTTGACTTTTCCCTTGAAGTTTCGGGTCGGCTGCGTTACCGAAAATGGAGAATGCGCTTACTTTGGCTGTGCATCGGAGCTGTGCTCGGCTTTGCGCTTGCTCAGTCTCACTAACTTGGAATAAGGCAGATTCGAGACGATACGTGAGATGGGGTGGACGTGTGAGTCACAGAATTGGCGTGTTGTGCAATCATACGAAGTCAAACGCGATTGAAGTCGCTTCTCGCATTGTACAAGCAGTCAAACAGTGCGGTGGGATCGTCTATACAGATCCGCGATGTGCGACTTCTCTTGGCCGCGAGGATCTCAGCATGAACCCGGAGGAGTTTGCAGATCATGTCGATGTCCTCTTTGTCTTGGGGGGAGACGGGACGCTGCTGGGTGCCGCGCGCCAGTTTTCGTGCCATGAGATTCCAATGATTGGAATTAACATCGGACATCTCGGATTTTTATCAGAGGCAGATCCTGGTGATTTGGAAAAGGCCGTTTCGCGCGTACTTCAGGGTGACTATACACTTGAGCGGCGAATGATGATTGAGACGAAAGTATGGCGCGATGGGCAATGTGTCTATAAAGGCGTGGGTCTAAATGATGCGGGAATCGGCAAAGGCGCGCTCGGTAGAATGATTGGCGTTCGCGTCGCGGTGGACCAAGAGGTATATGAGGAATTCACAGGAGATGGCTTGATCGTTTCGACGCCAACGGGGTCGACTGCGTATTCGCTATCGTGTGGAGGTCCGATTGTCTTGCCACATCTTCAGGTGATCCTGATCACGCCGATTTGTCCGCACAAGCTTGTGGCGCGTCCGTGTGTGATTGACGCAAATCAGCGCGTTTCAGTCACCGTCTTTGCGAATCACAATGATTTTGGGCTCACGGTTGACGGGCAGGTAGGATTTGCGCTGGTTTCGGGTGATCGCATCGACATCACTCGCGCCTCATGTGATACGGTTTTGGTGCGCCTGCATGATCAGTCTTTTTTTTCTATTCTTCAATCCAAACTTCGTGGAGACTGAAGCTTGCAAAGCAGAGACTTAGGTATTCATACTGGGAAGATGAGGCAGGTTGATATCGTGAAGGGACAACGACTTTTAAAAATTCGCGAAATTATAACCGAACGCGTTATTGAGACACAGGATGAGTTGGTGGATGCACTGCGCGAGGCAGGCTTTCAAGTGACGCAGGCAACGATTTCGCGGGACATTAAGGAAATGCATCTGATCAAGACGCCGACTGCGGACGGTGGGTATAAATATGCTTTGCCCACGGCACCGTCGACGATCCAGCCCGACGTGAAGCTTCACCGCTTGCTCAATGACGCGTTTGTGGCGATTGACAGTGCGATGAATCAAGTGATCATGCGCACCATACCAGGCAATGCGCACGCCGTCGCATTTTTGTTTGACACGCTGGATTGGCCTGAGGTTTTGGGCACGGTCGCGGGAGATGACACCATTCTTTTAGTCTGCCGCTCAAACCAGGCAGCCGAAGCGGTTGTCGAGCGTGTGAAAGGACTGCTTTAAAAAGGGGGAGCGGTTTTGCTTCGTCACATTCGCGTGACTAATCTGGCGTTGATCGAATCGCTTGAGTTGGCGTTTGAAGAGGGGTTTACCTGTCTAACCGGTGAGACGGGGGCGGGGAAATCCATTCTCCTTGACGCAGTCGGGCTGTTGTTGGGTGCGCGCGCGAGCAGTGATCTTGTGCGGACAGGAGAAACTCGCGCTCACGTCGAGGGGATTTTTGACATTTGCCCTGATGGATTAAGGCGTATGGAACCGCTTCTCTCTGAGCAAGGTATAGAACTGGATGACGCTGAATTGCTGATCTCTCGCGATGTGAATGTGAATGGAAAAACGGTGGCTCGCGTCAATGGCCGCCTCGTGAATGTTCACGTTTTGCGTCAACTGGGACAAATGCTTGTCGAGCAACTGGGACAACACGATCATACGTCGCTCATGCGCAAGGAAGAACATCTCATCTTGCTTGATACATACGGTCGAAAATCGCTTGAACACCACCTTGATTCCTATCGTGAAGCGTTTTCGCGTCTGCGTCATTTGGAGCGCGATTTGAAGAGAGCCATTCAGAGTGAAAAGGAACGTGTGCGAAAAATCGATCTTCTGCAAAGTCAGATCCGTGAGATCGAAGATGCACGACTCAAACCAAATGAGGATGTGCGATTGCGAGAACTGCGGGCCAAAATGCGGCACGCGGGAAAATTGCGCTCAACCGTCGATGACGTTTACGACGCACTTTATGAAGGCGTTCAAGGATCTCCGGGAATCGAATCAGGGCTTTTCACAATGATCGAAGAAATTCGCAGCCTGATCGAGCTTGATCCATCACTTCGCGAGCTATTGGCCCTGTTAGAAGTTGCTCAGGTGAATGTATCAGAGGCAGCTTCGTTCATTCGCGCGTATCGCTCCTCCATCGATTACCAACCAGAAAAGTTGTCCCGTCTGGAGGACCGCCTCGCGCTGATTGAGCGAATGCAGAAAAAATACGGTGATACAACCGATGAGATCGCGCGTTTTGCCAAGCAAGCTCAAGAAGAACTGGATGAACTTATCCATCACGAAGAGCGTATCAGGACACTTCGTGATGATCTTTTGCAGGCACAGGCGAACGTGATCACAATCGGAGAAGCGCTGCACGAGGAGCGTCTCAAGGTGGCGCACGAGTTTGAACGTGAAATTACGGATGTGCTCCACGCGCTCGTGATGCCAAATGTCGCATTGACATTCTCCATTCGACGCGTAGAACCACGCGCAGACGGCCTTGATGACGTTGAACTGCTTTTTAGCGCGAATCGCGGCGAAATGCTCAAACCGCTTACAAAAATTGCGTCGGGTGGAGAATTGGCGCGTCTCATGCTCGCGCTTGCGGCGGTCATGACAGGCAAAAATCCCGTTACAACACTCATATTTGATGAGATTGACACTGGAATTTCCGGTCAAGCGGCACAGGCTGTGGCGAGGTTTATGAAACAAATCGCCGCGCGCCATCAGGTGTTTTGTGTTACCCATCTCGCGCAGACGGCAAGCATGGCGAATCACCACTTTCATATTGAGAAGATGACGCATGACGAACGTACCAAAACAGTGGTGCGCGAACTCAAAGATGGGGAACGCGTTGAAGAATTGGCGCGCATGATGGGCGGTTTGAACGCGTCTGACACGACGCGCGCGCAGGCGCTGGAAATGCTCAGTCACTCTTCTCTTTGAAAATGGAATATTGATTCAGGGAAAGAATACATACGCTTCATGGTTCCGACAAGACCTGATGGTTTCGCCTCTTCGAACCATGTTTTGTGCATCATTCCCCTCGCGGCGTCGGGCAGACTAAGCGCACGATGAACAACACGCAAAAGGGGGATCCCAATGAAGCAGATGATCCGTACGCTATCGATTTTTCTTTGCGCCATCCTCTTCATCATAGGGGTCACGCCTCAGACAACACGCGCCGCAAGCGGATGGACATGGCTACCCCGCTTATGGACGCATGCGAGTGCTGCGCCCTCTGTCTATTATGCCGTGCCGGGTGGGCAATCCATTGGCATCAAGCTTCACGCGCAGGGTGTACTCGTCGTCGGCTATCATTTCATTCATCAGGGAAAGGTTGCCTTAAGCCCGGCGCAGCGCGCACACATTCGCATCGGCGATATCATCACATCGATTGATGGGCACCCCGTCAATGCGATTGAACAAGTTACACAGTGTGTAAATACCGCAGCCACGCTTCATCGCACGGTTACATTTCACATCATCCGACAAAAAACTCCACTGACGATCCATCTAAAACCGGAGTTTGACGACGACTCTGGTGGATATCGTATCGGACTTTTTATCCGTGATACAGCGTCGGGTGTCGGAACGCTCTCATTTTATCTCCCAAAATCAAAGCAATTTGGGGCGCTAGGACACGTGATCACGGATGTTGACACAGGGGAGCCGATTCTTGGGCGCGGGCAGATTGTTCACGCATCTGTGACATCGATTGAGCGCGGGGAGAGTGGTCAACCTGGTGAAAAACGGGGTTCCTTTGTCAATGACCATCAGGTGCTTGGCACGATTGAGGACAATCACGAATTCGGGATTTTTGGACTGCTTATGAGTCCTCCCGGCGACACCGTTTTGAATAAACCGATTGAGGTTGCCAAACCTGAACAGGTTCACCCTGGTCCTGCGCAGCTTCTGACGGTAATCGCGGGTCAGCGAGTCGAGTCATTTCATGTCATGATTGTGCGCACGCTCAGCCAAGATCATCCGGATGCAAAGGGATTAATCATAAAAGTGGTCGATCCTGCGTTGCTTGCAAAAACAGGTGGGATCGTACAAGGGATGTCTGGGAGTCCTTTGCTTCAAAACGGGCGCTTGATCGGGGCCGTGACGCATGTGTTTGTGAATGATCCAACCCAAGGGTACGGAATCTATGCGTTATGGATGGTGCAAAAAGCGTTGCGCATTCATCAAGATCGACCACGAGAGGCAGCCTGATCAGGCACCTCTCTTTTTCTTATTCATTTTTTCTACACGTTTGTCGAATATTGTCTGAATCCCCCGATAAATTTTTTCTCGAAATGGCAAGGAAGGAAGAACTGAATGTCGAAATAGAGTAGAGTCAGGCATTTAGGGGGTTCAGTCATCGTGGAGAGCATACGTGTACTTATTGCAGACGACAATCGGGAGTTTGCCGACCTGTTGGTGGATTATATTGGGGAACAGAGAGACATGGACATTGTTGGTGTTGCTAACAATGGGCTTGAGGTGTTATCTGCCATCGAAACCCTTCGTCCGGACGTGGTCGTTCTCGACATCATTATGCCCAATTTGGATGGCATTGGCGTTTTAGAGCGATTAAACGCGAATCGCAGCGCGCCGCTTCCAAAGATCATCATGTTGACAGCGTTTGGTCAAGATCGTGTGACACGCAAGGCGCTTGATCTTGGCGCGCTGTACTATGTCATCAAACCGTTTGATCTCGATGTCCTAGTGAACCGCATTCGCGATGTGGCGCTGTCCTATACGCCAGCGGGAAGAACGTCTAGAACTTCAACGCCTGAATTTGAGAATCGTCCTACATACGGCACGACAAGACCGCGCACGCTTGATCAACTGATTACGACGATCATCCACGAGATTGGCGTACCCGCACATATCAAAGGGTATCAATACCTACGTGAGGCCATAACGATTGTATACGACGATGTCGATATTCTCGGGTCGGTCACAAAGATTCTTTATCCTAAGATTGCCGGAAAGTACAGCACGACCTCTTCACGTGTTGAACGAGCGATTCGTCACGCGATCGAGGTGGCGTGGAGCCGCGGGAATACAGAGTCGATCTCGCGCGTATTTGGACACACGATCAGCACGAGCAAAGCCAAGCCTACAAACTCGGAGTTTATCGCAATGGTTGCTGACAAACTGCGTATGGAGATGTATACGACGGCATAGTGCCATCGTATGTCGTTCTTGTTTATCGATGTGACGCATGTCGCTGTGTGACGTTCGTTTCTTGATGCATAAAGCGTGTTTGATTCGCGCATGCTAATTTCGCGTACCACGTTACGGATGAGAGAGGGGATGGTTCCGTTGAACGATTACCATATGCGAAAAGCTGGACGTGAGTTTTCCAAAGGCGCGCACAATGCACGAGACAAAGCTCAACACGGGCATTTGTTGAATGCGGCTGGTGAAGCGATAGGCGGAACGGCGAATGCGGCTGTCGAGCTTGGAAAAAGTGCAGTCGAAGGCGTTTCAGCTGCTGTAAACCCAAATCACCGCTCGTGAACGCAGTGCGCCGCATCCAGATAGGGTGCGGCGCATTTACAATGGATAAATGTCTAGGATCGCATGAGGGTTCCGCGATAGACTGGTGTAACTCCACCGCCCACGCGAATCACGTACTGATCCGCATTTCGCTCCCCTTCCAGATAGAGCAGACTCGGTCGTTTGATCATGTAACCTTGCTCAACGATTGCCCTGTAGTTTCCTCGCCTGTTTGTGTCATATTTACTCAGATAGGCGCAAAGACAGCCGTTTGCGCTCCCAGTGGCCGGATCTTCAGAAACGCCCAATTCAGGGACAAACACACGGACATGATAGTCGTGATCGTGGACCGTCTCTGTGGTGTAGATGAGAATATTGGGTAGTTCCTTCTCGCGAAAAGCATCTTCAAGCGTTGCGCTGTGTATGCGTGCGCGATTGGTTGCGTCAAGGTGCCTTAGTGGAACAATTAGAAAGGGAAGCCCTGTTGACACCATTTGAATGGGTGTGGAATCTTCGATATCTTCCTCTTTTAGAGACAAAATTGCCGCGATCAGTGCGGATGGGAATGTCTCCCCAAAGATTGGTTGGTTTTGTGTCATCACAAGCTTTTGTGGACGATGATCTTCATAAACCATATCAACTGGGATGACCCCTGCCTTCATGCGCAGGTTTACGGTAGGATACGCCTGTTTAAGAAACTCCTGTTGAAAGACAAAAGCTGTTCCGAGGGTGGGGTGACCGGCAAAAGGGATCTCTGCAACAGGTGTGAAGATGCGCACATCTACGGTGGGAATCCCATCCATCGTGGTGATCGAATCGGACATCAAAAACGTAGTCTCCGACAGATTCATCTCGCGCGCAAGCAATTGCATCGTCTCGTCGTCATACAGTTCACCGCGCAAAAAGACAGCGAGTGGATTGCCAGTATAAGGCCCCACACCAAACACATCTACGCAAAAAAAATCAGTCACCAATAGATCATCCTCATCTCATGTTATCGTCAACACGATCTTCCCGATGTTTTGATTCGTCTCCATGTAGGCGTGCGCGTCCGCAGCGTCTCGCCAATCAAATACTCGATCGATAATTGGCCTTAGATCGCCCTTTTCAAATAGCGGAGTGGCGTATGAAAAGAAAGAGCGCGTCAACGCGATTTTTTGTTCAAGCGTTCGCGATCGCAGGGCTGTTCCCAAAATTTGCAGGCGCTTTCGCAAGAGGAGCCCGAGATCGATATTTTGAGCGGTGTTGCCTCCCATGGTTCCAATCAGAATCAGTTTGCCGTCAATCGCCAGTGAGGATAAATTCTGTGTAAGATAGGGTGCGCCGACAAAATCAAAAATGACATGGACGCCGCAACCATTTGTAAATGATTGGACAGCATCGACAAACGAACCATTGTGGTAATTAAACACTTGATCTGCACCGAGCTCCGTACAAAATGTCAATTTTTTTACAGAACCGGCGGTGACGATGCTTCGCCCGTTCATTTGTTTTACAAGTTGAATTGTCGCCGTTCCGACACCGCTTGCGCCTGCGTGAATTAAAATGGATTGTCCCGCCTGAAATTGCCCCAGCCAAAAGAGATTGGAATAGGCCGTCAAAAACACTTCTGGAATTGCCGCCGCCTGTTCAAAGGAGAGACTGTTCGGGATGTACGCGAGCATATCCTCATGCACAACCACTTCTTCCGAGTACCCTCCGCCGGGAAGGAGTGCGCATACTTTATCCCCGAGGGCAAACCGTGTTACACCTTCTCCTAATTCGCACACGACGCCGGACATTTCCAGGCCAAGGATTTCGGATTCACCGGGTGGAGGCGGGTATAATCCACGTCGTTGCAAAAGATCCGCACGATTGAGGGCTGTAGCTCGCACCGCGACGCGTACATGGTTTGGGCGTAGCTGGGGAGAGTCGCAGGTAATCAGTTTCAATACAGACGGATCACCAGGATGATCATAGCCGATTGCACGCATGGAATCGCTCCTTACTGATGGTTTTTTGCCATTGTCATGCATTGCCATGAATCTAATGTATACTAGATTCAAAGGAATGGAACAAGGCGGTATATGAGGGGGATTCGCTTTGAAACCTGGTATCCAGCTTTACACATTACGCCAACAAATGGAAGTTGACTATCTCGGATCACTTGCGCGTGTCGCAAAGATTGGTTATCGAGACCTCGAATTTGCAGGCTACGGTGGGTTTAAGGCAAGTGAATTGCGTGATCGCTGCCTAGAATTGGGGCTTACACCGCGTTCCACTCACATTCCATTTAACCGCTTGAACGAGGATGAGATGGAATATGCAAAGATCCTCGGGGTATCCTATTTAGTCTGTCCCTGGTTATCCCCTGAGATGCGCACATCCATGCAACATTATGACCGTGTGGCGGATCGCTTAAACGAGGTAGGTGAAGAGGTGAAAAAGTATGGATTGACACTTCTTTATCATCACCACGATTTTGAATTGACGATGAAAAACGACGAGGGACAAACCGCACTTGATCGAATGCTCTCCCGTGTCACCACGGATCGGCTTAAACTGGAGTTGGACGTTTATTGGGCAGAATACGCAGGGTACTCTGCAATCTCGCTTCTTAAGAAATATGGTGAGCGCTGCGTTGCGCTTCACGTGAAGGATATGAGTGCGGCTGCAGATCGAGCGTACTGTGAAGTGGGTTCAGGAGTTCTCGATTTTGAAAAAATTTTTTCAGCAGCGTCACATGTTGACGCGTACTTTGTCGAGCAGGACGAGTGCCCCGGAGATCCGTTTGCCAGTGTCGCGCAAAGTTACACCTATTTAAAAGACACCTTGCACGCATTTTAGGAGGTTTTTATGGAACACCCGGTTGTCGTGATCACAGGCGGGGCAAATGGTATCGGCCGCTGCCTGTGTGAAACCTACCTCGCTGAGGGGTATGATGTCGCCGTTCTTGATCAAGATGAAGAAGCGTGTGCAGAGCTTTCTGCGCTGTTTTCCGACAAGCGCGGCCTTTATGTAGCGAGTGGCGACGTCTCTTTGGAGTCGGTCGATCAGCCGTTTGTCGATGAGGTCATCCACCGTTTCGGTCGATTGGACATCTTGATCCACAACGCGGGCATCGGGCACAATGCGTCGATTTTTGAGCGTCCAATCGAGGCGTTTGATCGCGTCATGGCAGTCAATGTTCGCGGCGCTTATTTGATGAGTGCGCTTTGCGCTCCTTATTTGGCGATGGCAGATCCTGGCCATATTATTCTCATGGCATCAACGCGCGCGCTTATGTCTGAGCCCAATACGGAACCTTACTCAGCTTCAAAGGGCGCGATTTTAGCACTGACGCACTCCTTGGCCGTTTCTCTTGGACCGCGCGTTTTAGTCAATGCGATCAGTCCGGGATGGATTGAGGTGTCCGACTGGCAAAAAGAAAGCAGGCGCAAAACCCCTGTACATCGAGAGATCGATCGCCTGCAACACCCGGCGGGGCGTGTCGGCACGCCGCAGGACATCGCGCGCGCGTGTCTTTTTTTGACGGCTTCCCAAAACTCGTTTATTACAGGTACCAACCTTGTTGTCGACGGTGGTATGACGGTCAAGATGATGTATGCGCCTGACGAAGAAGATTAATCAGGCACCCTCATGCTGCTGACAATGACAACGCGGTCAATCCCCATTGTCATCACCGCTGTAAGTTGTCGAAGAGCGCGCGGCAAGCAATGCGTTTGCGCGCGATAGCGCTGCCTGGTACTGATTGAGCCTTGTGCCATAGAGATTTTCAAGTGTTGTCACATTATGGTGATTGCTTGCAATAAGTGTTGAAACCTCATTTCGCAATGCGTGGTTCTCATCAAGCAGCTGTTTGAGTGTAAGCGATGCGGCATTGATCACGGTGAGTGACTTTTGGGTCGCTATGATGTCGTCGCGTAGTTGCAGTTGGTCGCGGCTTTCGGTTGCCGCTTTTGCGTCATGCACTGGTGGAGCGTATCCAGGCGCGGTCACGATGTAGTGTGTTCCGTAAAGCATTCCGGTGACTCCAAGCGCAAGAAGGATGGGAATGCGCCCCGTTGCAATCATCATATGGAACATCCTTTCTCAGAATGAGTGATCGTACGTAGCGGGGGACTGGCTGTTTTTAGGTTTCGCTCAGCCTTTTTATTTTTTGTCGCAAAATGAAAAAACATCCCATGCAGAGCGATCGTTCTGCACGGGGTGTTTTTTAGACAAGGCGCGGGTTGGGTTACGTCCACCAGATGGACTCTAGGCGGTCGCGAATCAACAGTCCGTTTAAAAATGTCGCTGCTTTTAAAAACCCTTCCTCAAGCGCCATCAGGCTGTCTTCGTGCTCGATGCTGACGGCTCCTGTGTAGCCGACCAATTGCAGCGCACTGATGATGTTGCGCCATGTTTCTTCGCCGTGTCCATAGCCGACTGTGCGAAAGATCCATGAACGCTCCAGTTCATTTCTGTAACTCTTTGTATCAAGAACTCCGTTTTGGCTCATGTTCTCACGGTCAAAGCTCGTATCTTTTGCGTGTACATGAAAAATTGCGTCTGCCTTGCCTAGTGTCTTGATGGCTGCGACAGGATCCATGCCCTGCCAAAAGAGATGACTCGGATCAAAGTTGACGCCAATGCGCGGTCCACACGCGTTGCGCAGGCGCAACATGGACTCGGTGTGATAGACGACAAACCCAGGATGTGCCTCGATGGCGACGCGCACGTTGTGTGCCTCAAGAAATTCATGCTGTTTTTTCCAGTAAGGAATGACCTTCTCATTCCACTGCCACTCAAGGACCTTCGCGAACTCCTCTGGCCACGGGCAGGTCACCCAAGAGGGGTTTTGGGAGTGTTCTGACTCGCCGGGACACCCAGAAAATGTGACGACGGTATCCACGCCAAGCGTTTCTGCGAGTCGCACTGCCTGTTCAAACTGACGATGGTGTTCTTTGGCGATTTCTGCGTTAGGGTGCAGAGGATTGCCGTGAACGCTGAGTGCGCTGATGGAGAGTCCGCGAGATGTAATCGCGTGCATGAATGCTTCGCGCGCTCGCTCATCCACAAGGAGTTGATCGGGGTCGCAATGTGCTTTGCCTGGGTAGGGTCCACAACCGATCTCTACCGTTTGTAGGCCCGCATTCGCAATCAGATCAAGCGCTTCTTCGAATGTCCGATCGCCAAACAATACCGTAAATACGCCGAGTTTCACAAAAATCAACCTTTCTATTCAAGCATTCTTGCCGGAGAATTGGCAAATGCATGCGATTTTTCGCGGGTTTCGCTCAGGCGGACGCTTTCGGCGATTGCGACTGCGTCTGTTCTGGAAACGTTGTCGGCAGAAAAAGAGTGAGTAAAAACATGATGATGGAAACTGCAATCACCGTGATAAAGACTGCATGCAATCCATCATACAGCACAGCGCGCATCATTTGCACAAAGCTTGGGGGGAAATGGGACGCGACTGCGGGATCAAGCAAGCGTCCAAGCATTCCCGCACTGCCGTGTGTCACGCGAATGAGTGCTTTATTCATCAATTTTTGTGCGACCGTGTCATTCAGCAACAAACCAAAAAAGGCAATTCCGAGTGTTTGCCCGATGTTTCGCATAAACTGGTTGGTCCCGGTTGAGGTTCCTCTCATCGTCCAGTCGACGGCAGATTGCACAAGGATGGTAAATGCGGTAAAGGCGAAACCGAAACCAAATCCGACGATGACCATGATCAAAAGAAACGGCCACTGGCTTGTCCCGATGGGCAACAGGGTGAGCCATGCGCATCCGAGAACGAGGAGGAACGCGCCAAGAACACTCGTGCTGCGCGGTCCAATGCGAAACATGATCCGCCCGCCAACCGCCGCGCCAAGCGGCCAACCGATTGACATGGGTGTGAGCGTGAGTCCTGCGCTGGTTGCGGACTGCCCCATGATTCCTTGAACAAAAAGCGGTATGTAGACAGACATGGCAATCAGCACCGCTGAGCCAAACAGGCTGGCGAGATTGGCGACCGCAATCCCTGGCAGTTGAAAAAGGGAAAGCGGCAACATCGGCTCTATCGCACGCGATTCGACGAAGAGAAAGAGTGCGAGAGAAACTGCAGAGACTGCCAGCAGTCCGAGCAAAACAGGTGAGTTCCAGGCGATGGTTTGCCCGCCGCTCAAAATGGCGAAAAGCAAAGAGGAAATGCCAACGAGAAAAAGTAGTGCGCCGAGAATGTCGATGCGATGATTCTTTTTCTCGAATTTTTCATGTAGAAAAGTCCATAACAGGATCATGGAGGCGACGCCAATCGGAATATTGATATAAAAAATCCAGCGCCAAGAAAGGACATCGACGAAAAAGCCGCCAATCAAAGGTCCAACCACACCGGAAATTCCCCAGACGGCGCTAAACAATCCCTGAATGCGCGCCCGCGCTTCTCCCTGATAGAGATCGCCGATAATGGTGAGTGTAATCGGGAAAACAGCCCCTGCTCCTATTCCCTGAAAGGCGCGAAACAAGATCAACTCCACCATGGTTTGGGAAGCGCCAGAAAGGGCGGACCCGACTAAAAAGAGAGTCGTTCCTATGGTGAAGACAAGCTTTCTGCCATAGAGATCGGATAGCTTTCCGAAAAGGGGTGTTGTCGCGGCAGTTGTCAATACATAGACGGCAAACACCCAACTCATCAATTGAATTCCGCCTAAATCGCTCACAATCGTCGGCATGGCTGTGCTGACCACGGTGTTGTCCATCGCTGTCAAAAAGGTTGCCACCATAACGGCAATCGTGACACTTTGACGATTGGTTGAGCGCATCTCTCACCTTCCTTTCTAACGCCTCACGTGACGGCGATTCATCCATCATAAGAAAGTTGGCAAATTCCTTCAAGTGGGGCGTTTGAAATGGGGCAAAACGTTTTGCACAAACGCGGTGTAACCGTTTGTGACATGCGTTCAAAGCGTCAGGTCTGTCTAGCGCAGTGAGACGCGAATAACCCCGTCATAGACATCAAGGGCGTGCCCGATCAATTCAAAGTCGGGCTCGTCGGCAAGTGCCGCGCGTATTGCGGGAAGGTTTACAAAAAGGGTGCGATTAATAAAATAGAGGGTTGCCTTCTTGTGAAACAGGTCAATCTTTCCAATGAAGTAATGTTTCCCGTTTGGGGTGACAAACACATCGAGCAGGGCGACCCTGCCGTTTTCATCGATTGCTCGAAGCTTGTGGTGTAAAGCGCGCAATTCGCTATGGACATTGCCTCTTGCCTGTGGAAGCAAAAGGTTGTCATAAAGGGGGTGTACCACTTTGGCAAGTGCAGGGATGGGAACGAGAAGAAGTGAAAGGACAGGAAGTGCAGCAAAGGCCATTCGTATTCCTTTATTCACCAACAACACCCCCACAGGTTCGTTCCCCTCTGTTTGACTTTCTAGTAGAATTATCCTTTGTAATGGGCGTTTTGACAAGTTCCAAATCACAGTGTCAGGGAAACGAAAGAGGGGTGTGCCACGCGTGCGTTTTGTCATCGAAAAATGGCAGGGGATCCAACGTCTGAACCCTGTGGCAAAAACCTTGATTCAGACGCGGTTTTTGCGCAGCATCGCACAAGGTGCGATGGGTGTGGACTTCACGCTCTACTTGCGCGCGCGCCACTGGACTGCGCCCGAGATCGGCCTATTGCTCATGGCCGGAGGACTCGTTGGTTCCCTGCTCAGCTTATGGATTGGCATCTCAAGCGACAGGATTGGCCGTCGTCGTTTTTTACTCATGTATGAATCCGGACTCGCACTCGGGACGCTTCTGGTCATTTTTGCTCCAAGCGCACTCTTGCTCGCGGTGATTGGGGGCATTTTTGGGTTTGGGCGTGGAGCCAATGGCGCGTCAGGCCCGTTTGCCCCGGCTGAGCAGGCGTGGCTTGCTCAAGTGATTGATGCAAAAAGGCGGGGGAGCGTATTTAGTGCAAATGCCGGATTGCAATTTGCCGGGATGGGCATCGGGTCGCTGATGGCCGGTGGGTTGCCTCATATGTTGCCGATCCGAGGCGGTGCAGGGGCTTATTTGCCTCTATTTATCCTGACGTTGTCCGTTGCAGTGATCAATTCGGTGCAGATTTATCGCATCAAAGAGGTGCGCACTCAGGCGCAACTGTCAAGCGATACTGACAAAGAACCACCGCAGGAAAAACAAGTGTCTGTCGCGCGGCCCGTATTTCCTGAGGGCCCGCATCAAAGCGCGCATGACGTTTTTTCTGACGCCAAATTGCAGGAACGCACGGTCAGACGGCGTGAGAATGTGGCGCTTTTTCGTCTCAGCATTGTCAATATGATAAATTCACTCGGCGTAGGCGTGATCGCGCCACTTTTCCCGTATTGGTTTAACGTCCGATTCGGCGTGGGTCCAGAAGCGATTGGCCCTGTCTATGCGTTGACCTTTTTTCTTACCGCCGCATCGTCTCTGTTGGTAGGCAGGCTCTCACGCACCTATGGCTTGATGCGGGCTGTCGTCATTCCGCGCATTGCGGGACTTGTGCTTTTGATTGCGATCCCGTTTTCGGCCCATTTCTCGATCGCGGCACTCTTATACATTCTGCGCTCTATCGTCAATCGGAGTTCCGTTGGGGCGCGCCAAGCGTTTGGCGTCAGTCTTGTGCGCGATTCGCGAAGAGGGTTCGCAAGCAGTATAAACGCGATTTCTTGGACCGTTCCAGCCGCGTTTGGACCGGCGCTTGGCGGCATGTTGATCGGTTTGGGTTCACTCGCAGAGCCATTTGTCGCAGCGTTTGCGCTACAGCTTGCCTATGTCGTACTCTTCCCCCTGCTCATGCGGCGTTATGCGGCAGAGGCGGTGTGATGATGAAAAGTGAGTTTAAAACAACGAGAAAACGGCAGGGATTGCAAGGCATATTGGCAAACGGGCAGGAACCTGTTCGCGATGAATGCGCACATTCCTGCTTTTCGATTCCGTGCCATCCGTGATAAGCTCATGTACGTTTTCTAGTGCTTTTTGTACGGAGGAACACGTATGACAGTGATGACAAAGGCAATCAATGAAGAGCAACTTCTCTCGTCATTAAATGGTCCACAGCGCGAGGCAGTCGTGACAACGGATGGTCCGCTGCTCTTGCTGGCTGGAGCGGGATCTGGAAAAACCAGCGTTATGACACGACGCATCGCCTATTTGACAAACGTAAAAAAACTTGACCCCTGGAACATTCTTGCCATCACATTTACAAACAAGGCAGCGCGTGAGATGAGCGAACGCGTGCGCCAATGGATCGGGGACGCGGCGGATGATATGTGGATCTGCACATTTCACGCCATGTGTGTGAAAATTTTGCGGCGTGAGGCACGTCATCTCGATCTCACCCCAACTTTTACAATTCTTGACGCGGATGATCAAGCATCCATGATCAAGCAGTGCATGCTCGATTTGAACCATGACATTAAGAAGTTTGATCCAGCTTCTGTGCAGTGGAAAATATCTGCCGCAAAAAATGAATTGCAGTCGCCCGCGACATTTGTGTCAGCGGGCAACAGTCCGGTCGATCCGATTGTGCGTGGGGTGTTTTTGGCGTATGAGCAACAATTGCGCCGTGCCAATGCTCTTGATTTTGACGATCTTATCGGAAAAACGGTTACGCTTTTTGAAACGTTTCCAGATGTGTTAAAAACGTATCAAGAAAAATTTCTCTATATTCACGTCGATGAGTATCAGGATACAAACCGCGCGCAGTATCAGTTGATTCATATGCTCGCGCGAGAACATCAAAACGTGTGCGTCGTCGGGGACGCCGATCAGGCCATCTACCGCTGGCGTGGGGCGGACCGCGCGAATCTGGACTACTTTGGCCGCGATTTTCCAACACACAAAATGATCAAACTGGAACAGAATTACCGCTCGACAGAAACGATTTTAAAAGCGGCCAACGCCGTCATTCAAAACAATCAAAACCGCGTGGAGAAATCGCTTTGGTCAACGAAGGGCGCGGGTGAAAAAATTGCGGTCTACGCTGCGCAGGATGCAGAGGATGAGGCGATTTACACGCTATCAAAGATTCAGGCGCACGTTGGAGATGGCGGGCGATTTTCGGATTGCACGGTGCTTTATCGCGCAAACGCCCAGTCGCGTGCCGTCGAGGACGTACTCCTTCAAGCGGCAATTCCCTATCACGTCGTGGGCGGAATGACCTTTTATGACCGCCGTGAAATCAAGGATGTCATGGCGTATCTCAAGGCGATCGCCAACCCGCAAGATGAGATCTCTTTGCTTCGGATCATCAACATCCCCAAGCGCTCAATCGGCGAAGGAACGATACGCAAGTTGCTTGATTATGCGCATGATGAGGATCTGACGCTGATGGATGCGATCAAGCAGGCAAAAAAGATCGAACAGCTTAAGTCGGCTGAGCAGGTCGCGCGCTTCGCACAGTTGATGGACTCACTTCAAGAACGCATGATTGGGGCGACGGTTACAGAGTTTTTGCACGATGTTCTGCGGGAAACTGGCTATCGCGAAATGTACGCGCAGAGTTCAAAAGAAGAGGATCGCGCGCGCCTTGAGAATCTTGATGAGCTTGACCGCATCACACGTTCCTTTGATCGCAGGCGCCGCGGAAGCGTGCTTGACTTTCTCGCAGAGACGAGCCTGATGACGGAGGTTGATCGAAACGAAAATGATGAGCGCGATGCGGTGCGTTTGATGACGGTTCACGCGTCAAAGGGGCTGGAGTTTCCAGTGGTTTTTGTTCTTGGGGTTGAGGAGACCGTTTTCCCGCACAGCCGCTCGCTAGATACACTGGAAGGCGTCGAAGAAGAACGCAATTTATTTTACGTTGCAGTCACGCGGGCAAAGGATAAGCTTCACCTTTCGTACTGTCTTGAGCGCAGCACGTTCGGGCAGGTGCATATGAATGATCCGTCACGTTTTTTGCAGGAGATTCCAGAAGACTTCACCGAACGGACAGGCGCCGATCCCGTGCAGGAGGCGCGCTTTGAAATCGGGATGTCGGTGCGCCATCCTCAGTACGGTGTCGGGGTGATCACAGACCTTGTGGGCGCGGGCGAGGAGCAAATGCTTTCGATTACGTTTCGCTCAAAGTACGGCACCAAAGACATCGTGCCGCGAATTACCCGCCTGCGTGTGTTAGGATAGCACTCTAGCACGAAATAACGGCGCAGTCGATTCTTTTTCCCGAAGACGGTGGCGTGCGGGCGCCGTCTTACCGTCTAACCTGAAAGTCAAAATTTGTCGCGCAGGACTTGCATTTTAAAGAGAATCCCTATATACTTCAAGAGCGTTATGAAACGTTCCTCGATAGCTCAGCGGTAGAGCATCCGGCTGTTAACCGGAGGGTCGTAGGTTCAAATCCTACTCGAGGAGCCAATTTTTTGGAGTGATGGCCGAGTTGGTCGAAGGCGCTCGCCTGCTAAGCGAGTATACGCTGTAAAGGCGTATCGAGGGTTCGAATCCCTCTCACTCCGCCACAAAAGCGAATGCCGATTGTGCGTTCGCTTTTTCTTGTGTTTTTCTGGAAAACAGCGTATACTTTCAAAAAATCAGTGCTGTTGCCACAGCGATGGAACAAAGTAGCGACAAGGCGCGTACAGAGAATTGGCGGTTGTGCGAGCCAAGCGCAAGCGGTCGTGAAACTCAGTCCGGAGTGGTCAAGGTCGCCCCTTTATCGGCGTTGAGCGAGGGCTTTCGTCCTAAGCAGGGTGGTACCGCGGAGTGATTTCCGTCCCTGTGTGGGTGGGTCTTTTTTTTATGCGAAAAATGGCAGATCGGCGCATTTGAGCGCAACAGGAGGCAGCAATTATGGGGTATGAACCAAACATCATTGAACCAAAATGGCGAGAAGCGTGGAGAGAGGCGCGTTTAAATGAAGCGCGCGATGACAGTTCGCGACCCAAGTATTACTGTCTTGACATGTTTCCTTATCCCTCTGGCTCGGGTCTTCACGTTGGTCACTGGCGTGGGTATGTGTTGTCGGATGTGTTCAGCCGCTACAAGCGCTTGCGCGGTTATGAGGTGCTTCACCCCATGGGGTGGGACGCGTTTGGACTTCCCGCAGAGAATGACGCGATTAAAAAGGGCATCCATCCGTCTTTAGGTACGGCCCGCAACATCGCAAACTTTAAATCGCAACTCGAGCAGATGGGCGCGATGTTTGACTGGACTCGCGAAATCAACACGAGTTCTCCCGAGTATTACAAATTCACGCAGTGGATCTTTTTGCAACTCTATGACATGGGTTTGGCGTACCGCAAGGAGATGCCGATCAACTGGTGCCCAAGCTGTAAAACGGGTCTTGCGAATGAAGAAGTGGTGGACGGGGCGTGTGAACGCTGCGGGTCGGAGGTGACCAAAAAGAATCTGAATCAATGGATGCTTCGCATCACTGCGTATGCCGAGCGGTTGCTCGCGGATCTCGATTCGCTTGAGTGGCCGGAAAAGGTTAAAAAAATGCAGGCGAATTGGATTGGAAAAAGTGAAGGTGCACGGATTCGTTTTGTGATAAAAGATTGCGCAGATCAACAGATCGAAGTGTTTACGACACGTCCTGACACGCTGTACGGAGCGACGTACATGGTTTTGGCGCCTGAGCATCCATTGGTTGAGGTCATTACAAAAGACGAACAGCGTGCGGCCGTTCAGGCGTATGCACGCGATGCGCTTGCCAAAAGCGCGCTCACGCGGCAGATGCAGGACAAATCAAAAACGGGACAGTTCACAGGCGCGTATGCGGTGAACCCGATCAATGGTGAAGCGTTGCCGATTTACATCGCGGATTATGTGCTCATGGACTATGGGACTGGTGCGATCATGGCCGTGCCAGGGCATGACGAGCGCGACTTTGCGTTTGCAAAGGCGTATCAATTGCCCATTCGCCGCGTGATTGCAGAGCCTGGTGTGAACGCGAACGCTCCTCTTTTGGAAGCGTACACCGGAGAAGGGGTGCTTGTTCATTCAGGTTCGTTTGACGGACTTGTCATCGCAGAAGGAAAGCGCGCAATCGTCGCGCATTTGGAGAAAAATGGTCTGGCAGAGGCGGTTGTATCTTATAAATTGCGGGATTGGGTATTTGCGCGCCAGCGCTATTGGGGAGAGCCGATACCCCTGATTCACTGTGCAAACTGTGGTACAGTGCCGGTCCCTGAGGCAGATCTTCCGGTGCTTCTACCGGATGTGAAACGCTATGAACCGACCGGAACGGGCGAGTCTCCGCTGGCGGCGATTGATTCGTTTGTGCACACGGTGTGTCCAAAGTGTCACGGTCCTGCGCGGCGCGAGACGGATACGATGCCGCAGTGGGCGGGTTCGTGCTGGTATTTCTTGCGCTTTGCCGATCCACACAACAAGGAACAACTTTTTTCAAAAGAAAAGGTGGATCACTGGCTTCCTGTCGACATGTATATTGGTGGTGTAGAGCACGCAGTGCTGCATTTGCTCTATGCGCGATTTTTTACAAAGGTGCTATATGACCGAAAAGTCATTTCGTTTAATGAACCTTTTTTGCGGCTGTTTAACCAAGGCATGTTGACACTTAACGGCGCAAAAATGTCAAAGTCAAAGGGAAATGTCGTTTCACCTGATGAGTTGGTTGAACGCTATGGTACAGACACGGTGCGTCTCTATGAGCTTTTTGTCGGGCCGCCTGAAGTGGACGCAGAGTGGAACCCGCGCGCCATAGACGGAATGTCACGGTTTCTCTCGCGCGTCTATCGGCTTGTTGAAGAGCGTGCGGCAGGCGCTTTGGGGCGGCAGCAGGCCGACCGCGCTGTGCTCAAAGCGCGCCATCGCTTGATTAAACACGTGACAGAGCGTATCGAATGGTTTCGCTTTAACACAGTGGTAAGCGCCTTTATGGAGTTTGTCGGCGAAATGCAGGATCAGAGTGCCGCACTTGATCGCGAGACACTTGAGGCGTTTGTCATTTGCCTAAGCCCGCTCGCGCCGCATTTGGCCGAAGAGTGCTGGAGAATGCTTGGACACTCATCATCCGTCTTTCTCGCAGTGTGGCCAACCTTTGACCCGTTGTACCTGCAGGAGGATGAGGTTGAGATCGTGATTCAGGTGAATGGCAAGATCAAAGATCGCATGACGGTGGCGATGGATGCGCCGCTTGACAATGTTTTTGAACAGGGAAAGGCGCGAGAGGCAGTCGCTCGGGCACTCGATGGGAAAACAATTGTCAAACCGATCTATGTCGCAGGCAAACTGCTGAACATTGTCGTGCGCTGACTTCTTTAAAATGGCAAGATGTTCATTTCACGAATCGATCAAGGGGCGATGACAGGATGCGCTTTACGAAAATGCATGGGCTTGGCAATAACTACATCTACGTCGATCTTTGGCAAGAACAAATTCCAGAAGAGGCGCTTTCACCCCTGGCCATTGCCGTATCCGATGTGAATCGCGGTATCGGCTCTGACGGATTGATCACGATTGGACCGTCTGCAGTCGCTGACGCGCAGATGAGAATCCTTAACGCGGACGGGTCAGAGTCGCAAAACTGCGGAAACGGGATTCGCTGTGTCGGGAAGTACCTCTATGACCACGCCTTGACGAAAGCGTCGGCAATTACAGTGGAGACAAAAGCGGGCGTCATGAAGCTTGATTTACACATTGACGAGCGCGATCTTGTATCTACTGTGACCGTTGACATGGGACCAGCTCGTCTGCGACGCGCTGATCTCCCCGTGCTCTCTGGTGAGCCTGAAGAGACTGCGCTACATGATGAGCTCTCACTAAATGGAGAAACACTTCAATTTACAGGCATCTCGATGGGAAATCCACACGCGATCTTTTTTGTCGATGATGCGAAAACACATCCCGTCGAGGTATACGGCCCATTGGTCGAGCGGCATGCGCTGTTTCCAGAGCGCGTCAATGTCGAGTTTATCACGATGAAGAATCGCCGCGAGCTTGATTTTCGCGTTTGGGAGCGCGGTTCTGGGATCACGCAGGCGTGCGGCACAGGTGCGTGCGCGGCTGTTGTCGCCGCGTGTCTTCACAACGTGAGTGACCGCGGGGAGGACGTCACTGTCCATTTGCTCGGGGGAGACCTTGTGATCCGCTATGATTATGATGGGCATGTCTACATGACGGGCCCTGCTGAAGAGATCTGCACGGGAGATTGGCCGCATGAACCGTGGCGCGCGTGAGTCAGGCGCGCCTTGCCGTGTTCGCGCTGCTCATCGTCAGCGCGATTTGGGGTGCGCATGCAGTCGTTGGCGCAAACGTCGAGCGCGTGATCGCACCTCTTCCTCTTACTGTTGGGCGATTCACGGTCACTGCACTCTGTTTTTTTCCTGCACTTTTTCACGCTCGTAAACGATTTCGTCAAATGAGCATGCGCACGTGGCTCACGCTTACTGCGGCGGGACTCTCTGTCGCTGTTTTTTATCCGCTTTTTTATTATCAGTCGCTCTTGACGCTCTCGCCCGTCGAATCGCTTTTGATCATCAATGCCGCACCAATTCTTGCCGCTTTCTTGGCGTTTGTGTTCTATCGGGAGCGCTTGTCGCGCAGACAGTTGCTTGGCATGGGCATCGCTCTTTTCGGGGTCATTCTCATCGCGACAAAGGCGAGTGGCCGCGGTCACACCAGTTTGTCGGCACTGCTAGACGCTGGCATCGGGATGGCTTCTTTCGCGTTTTACACGGTCATCTCGCGTAAACTTTTTCAGGCGCTGCCGCGCTTTGACGTGCTTGGCGTCACTTCCGTCATAGGCGCTCTCGCTCTCTGGCTCATCGCCTTCGCGCAGGGGCAGGCAGACCACACCTTAGAAACCTATGCGCATCTCACGCTGGCCGCGTGGCTTGGCTTTCTTTTTATCGCACTTTTTGTCAGTGTCATCGCCTACACGCTTTTTGGGTACGCCTTGCCGCGCGTGCCCACAGGACTTTCTGCCAGCCTGACCTTTTATCCGCAGGCGGTCTTTGCCGCGCTCCTTCAATGGGTGATCATCGGTACGCTGCCGACCCTGCGCACATTTCTTGGCGGCGGTGTCCTACTTGTCGGCACGTTTTTGCTGCAAAAATCGAATGTGCAAACAAGCGGGAAAGACCTGGGCGAACAGACAGCCCGTGAGAACCGTTCTTCTCAACTTTGAATCTTGATTCGTGGTATAGGCACCGAAAACTTGTGACCTGCGTAGGATGGCATTCACCGCGCATTGCCAGGCGGTGATCTTTATGCAGATAGGTGAGGGAATGGTGTGACGCGAATTGTGCTTCAAAGAAATGAACGGGGTAGCCGCACTTGGCCTGAGGAGGCCTATGCACGTGCTTTGGATGATCGCGACGTTGCGCGACGCCGCACCGATTCGCGTGCAGTCAGCGAAAGACCGCCGATTGCAGATGTTGACAAAAATGCGCTTTTGGAGCCATTACACCGACTCGTTGGCTTGACGGAGGTCAAGGCGATGATCGAAGAACTCTACGCGTACGCCCTGATTCAAAACAAACGTCGGGTGCATCAATTGAGAGCGGACAGCAGTGTCTGGCACATGGTTTTCACTGGGAAGCCGGGAACGGGCAAAACGACGGTTGCGCGCATTCTTGGACAAATGTTTGCGGCACTTGGCGTGCTGTCAAAGGGGCATCTTGTCGAGGCGGAGCGCGCCGATCTCGTTGGCGAGTACATTGGACACACGGCACAAAAAACGCGCACACTGCTTGATCGGGCGCAAGGGGGCATCCTCTTTCTTGATGAGGCGTACTCTCTTTCGCGCGGTGGGGAAAAAGATTTTGGCCGTGAGGCAATCGACACACTGGTCAAAGGTCTTGAAGATCGCAAGGATGATCTTGTGGTCATCCTTGCTGGGTATTCCCAGGAAATGAGTGAGTTTCTCGCGATCAATCCAGGACTTTGCTCACGCTTTCCGCATCATATTGCGTTCCCGGATTTCTCTGAGTCAGAACTCATGCAAATCGCCGTGCGCATGCTTGAAACGCGTGAATACGCACTCTCGCCGGACGCATACATTCGCCTGCGGCACGCACTTCGCAGGTCGCGGGAGGCCGCGACATTTAGCAATGGGCGCACGGTTCGCAACATGCTTGATCGGGCGATTCGCCGTCACGCGCTGCGCGTCGTCGAGGAACGCGATCCGAGCCGTGAGGCGTTGATGACCTTATGCGCAAACGATCTGCGCGATGTGGAGCGCGATGATCGCACAAGCGGTGACAAGGCGCGTGACATCCTTCATTCTGTGGTACACTAGCGGCAAAAACGAGCGAGGGATGCGGTACGCTATCGACATCTTCAAAGCGCATGGAGCGGGCAATTCTTATGCACGTGTTTCACGATGAGTCGCTGCGCGAACAGGCGATTTTACGCAGTGAACTGCGTATCTTGCGATGAGTGCCGGGGCAGACGTGGTCGATGAACTCGCGCAACAGGTGGATGATAAAAGAGCTGGCACGATGATTGGCAAAGGCAAGCTTGAGCAACTGTGTGATCGTGTCGCCGCTGTGGATGCGGATCTGGTCATTTTTAGTGTCGATCTGACGGGGAGTCAGGTGCGAAACCTAGAGGATGGAGTCAATGTCCGCGTCATCGATCGCACGCAGTTGATACTCGACCTCTTTGCGCGCCGCGCTGTCAGTGCGGAGGGATCGGCGCAGGTCAAACTGGCACAGCTCAGTTATTTACTGCCGCGTCTGATCGGTTCGTCAGGTCATCTCTCGCGACTTGGCGGAGGGATCGGGACAAGGGGACCTGGCGAGACACAACTGGAGACGGATCGCCGAAACATACGCCGGGAAATCTCTGACTTACGCCGCATCGTGGAGGCTGAGGGAGAGCGTCGCCGGGAAAATCGCCGCCGCCGCAAGCGGCAGGGGGTGTACTCGATTGGCCTTGTCGGCTATACAAACGCAGGTAAGTCGACGCTTTTGCAAAAGCTTGCCAAACGCTTTGGCGAGCGGGAGTCGCGTGGAGGGAATGACCGTATTTTTGACACGCTCGATTTGACGAGTCGCCGCATCACCTATGAAGGGCGAACGTGGGTGGTGACTGACACGGTCGGGTTCATTCGCGCGCTTCCGCACCATCTCGTCGACGCGTTTCGCGCGACGCTTGAGGAGGCCGTTGACGCAGACGTACTTCTGCACGTCGTCGATGCGCAAGATGAAGACGCAAACGCTCAGATGAGCACGGTGTATCAGGTGCTTGACAATGAATTAAAAAGTGTGGCGCCAGTAATTACGGTGTTGAATAAAAAAACGGATGCGCTACTTACGGTGCACGGCGATCCAAGCGCAAAACGCGTCGTTGCCGGAGATGTTACGGATGAAGAGACACTTTTTAAGATCGCAAACGCGGTTGATGAACTGCTCGGCGCACGCGTCCATCTTCGTTTGCGCGTTCCGTCTGAGCGCAGCGATCTGATTGCCCGGGCGTATCGCGCAGGCAACGTCCAGAATATGACCGATGAGGCGAATTCGTTTCATTTTGATTTGCAAGTCGACTCGCGTGACGCGTTTCTTTTTTTGCCGTTTGTCGAGACGGCGTATTCAGCGGAATGAGTCTGATGTAACGGGTTAACAGGAGTGTGGGCATGGCACATGATGAGACGCGCGCTTTGTGGCGCGCGATTGAAAAAGAGATTGCGCCACAGTGTGCGCGGATTGATGAGTTGGTTGATGCCAATCAGGAAAAAGTGTTGCGTGCCTTTCAGGCGGTCAACCTTTCGGATGCGCATCTTTTTGGATCGACTGGGTACGGGTACTCGGATCGGGGGCGTGAACAGCTTGATCACGTGTTTGCGCGTTCGCTAGGCGCAGAGCGGGCGATTGTTCGCGCAAGCATCGCCTCGGGAACGCATGCGCTTAGCATTGCCTTTTTTGGTTTGCTGCGACCGGGCGATGAACTGCTTTACGCCACGGGTGAACCTTACGATACGCTGGCTCCCGTCATTGGATTGCGCGGAGAAGGGATGGGTTCACTGCGCGAATTTGGCGTGGCCTTCCGGACGGTATCGCTCAGTGAATCAGGCAAGCTTGATCTTGCACGCATACTCGCTGCGGTGACACCGCAAACAAAAGTGATCGCCTTTCAGCGGTCAGCCGGATATGCGTGGCGGCGCGCGCTATCAATTGCTGAATTGAAAGAAGCGTTTGCAGCCATTCGGCGTGCGCATCCCGATATTCGCTTGTTAGTGGATAATTGTTACGGTGAATTTACGGAAGAAAACGAGCCGACAGATGTCGGGGCGGATGTCATCGTCGGGTCTCTCATTAAAAACCCCGGCGGAGGCATCGCTCCGACCGGAGGGTACATCGCCGGAACCCACGCGGCGATTGAGACGATCAGTTATCGCGTCACGGCACCCGGCATTGGTGCGGAAGCGGGCTCATATGAGAATTACCGCTTGTTTTTTCAGGGCCTGTATTTGGCTCCGCATGTTGTTGGACAGGCTTTGAAAGGGTCGGTGTTTGCGGCGGCACTCCTTCAAAAAAACGGATATTTGTGTGAACCATCCGCAGATCTTCTTCCGCGCGATCTTGTCCTTAAAATAAGGCTTGAAACCCCAGGTCGACTTCTTGCCTTTTGCCGCGCGATCCAGGCGAACTCACCCATTGACGCGCATGTAAAACCTGAACCGTGGGCCATGCCTGGCTATGAAGATCCTGTCATCATGGCGGCTGGTGCCTTTGTCCAGGGCGCTTCACTTGAGTTGTCAGCGGATGGACCTTTACGTCCACCTTATACTGTCTATCTTCAAGGGGGGCTTACGTATTCACACGTCAAGCTCGCAGTGACGGCTGCGGTGAAAGCGATGTCGTGCGAAAACCTTACATAGCCCTAACTTGAGATTGACCTGTTTTGGTATGGATGATACATTGTGATCAGAAGCAGAAGGTTCGGAGGTCAATGAATGGATGACGCGACGAGGAGAAATCTAGCCCTTTTTCCGATCGGAATCGTGCAGCGATTGACCGACTTGACAGCGCGACAAATTCGCTATTATGAACAAAATGAATTGATTCACCCTGAGCGAACGGATGGCAATCAACGATTGTTTTCATTCAACGATGTTGAACGCCTGCTGGAAATTAAGAGTCTTATTGACAAAGGGCTCAACATCGCGGGCATTAAGGCAATGATTCATAAAAACGAGCCTGGCCACACGGGCGCGATCCAGCGGCCGGAAGTGACGCCGGAGTTGACAGATTCGCAATTGCATGAGCTGCTCATGCGCGAGATCTCTGAGGGACAAGATTATCCGGGCGTGAGAACGTCGATGATTCAGGGTGAATTGTCTCGTTTTTTCCATAAGTCCTAACCTAAAAAGGGTGAACAGTTTGCAACGCTTGTATACAAGAGACGATATCCGGCGCATGGCCAAAGAACAAGACGTCCGTTATTTGCGTCTGCAATTTACAGATCTGCTTGGAGTCATTAAAAATGTGGAAGTGCCTATCAGTCAGTTAGAAAAGGCGCTTGACAACCGCATCATGTTTGACGGTTCTTCGATTGAGGGGTTTGTCCGCATCGAAGAGTCGGATATGTATCTTTACCCTGATCTCTCGACGTGGCTCGTGTTTCCATGGCAGAGCGGGGGCGGGAGCGTCGCTCGGTTGATCTGTGACATCTACCTTCCGGACGGTAGCCCGTTTCCGGGTGATCCGCGGGGGATCTTGAAGCGCGCACTCGCTCACGCAGAGCGGCTTGGGTTCACCTCGATGAATGTGGGATCTGAGCCGGAATTTTTCCTATTTAAAATGGATGAGTCGGGAAACGCAACGACTGAAGTGAATGACCAAGGTGGGTATTTTGATTTGGCGCCCGTTGATCTCGGCGAAAACTGTCGGCGAGAAATCGTTCTTGTGTTAGAATCGCTCGGTTTTGAGATCGAGGCGTCTCACCACGAGGTGGCGCCAGGCCAGCACGAAATTGATTTTCGCTACACGAGCGCGCTGCAGGCGGCAGATCAGATTATGACGTTCAAACTGGTGGTCAAGACAGTGGCGCGTCAGTTTGGACTGCATGCGACATTTATGCCAAAACCGCTGTATGGCGTGAACGGATCCGGCATGCACTGCCACCAATCGCTTTTTATCGGAGGAAGCAACGCATTTTATGACGAAGCAGACGAACTCGGACTGAGTCAGACGGCCCGACACTATTTGGCTGGCATTCTTTATCACGCGAAAGGATTTACGGCGATTACCAATCCGATCGTCAATTCGTACAAACGTCTTGTACCAGGTTATGAGGCGCCTTGCTATATCGCTTGGTCGGCAAAAAACCGCAGTCCACTCGTGCGCGTTCCTGCGGCGCGCGGCATCTCGACGCGGCTAGAGTTGCGAAGTCCTGACGCGGCGACCAATCCCTACCTCGCAATCGCGTGCATGCTTCGTGCAGGGCTTGATGGGATTGAGCAAAAGCGCACGTTGCCACACCCTGTGAATCGAAACATTTACGTGATGAATGAGATTGAGCGGGTTCGCTCCGGAATTCTCAGTCTTCCCGCAAGCCTGCGCGATGCGTTAGATGATCTGGCGAATGACGATGTCATGCGCGACGCGCTCGGAGAGCACGCGTACCGTCACTTTTATGAGGCGAAGATGATTGAGTGGGATATGTTTCGCACGACGGTGCATCCCTGGGAGAGAGAACAATATCTATCGCTGTACTGATGACTTGCAGTTTGACTCTCCTTTAACACAAAAGAGACAGGGTATCCTGTCTCTTTTTCAACTGCGCAGTACGGTTTTGTTCATCGGAGAAGGTCACGATAAAGACCAATTACCTTTCCTAGGATCGTTACATCATTGTAAAAAAGAGGCTGCATCGACGCATTTTCTGGCTGCAAACGGATATGATCTTGTTCTTTAAAGAAACGTTTAACTGTAGCTTCTCCGTCTTCTGACATCGCGACGACGATCTCGCCGTTGTCTGCGGTCTGCTGTCGCTTCACATACACGATATCCCCATCAAAAATGCCTGCATCTACCATGCTTTCGCCACACACGCGAAGTGCAAACAATTCGTTTGCTGTGCGGTGATGGGGAGGGATGGGCAAGTAATCCTCAACCTCTTCGATCGCCGTGATGGGCATCCCTGCAGTCACACGTCCTACCAGCGGAACGCCAAGAACGGGGTTTGTTGTTTCATCAACAATCTCAATGGCGCGCGGTTTTGTCGGATCGCGCTTAATGAGACCGCGATGCTCGAGTTTGGCGAGATGCGCGTGTACCGTCGATGTACTGGATAGTCCCAACGCCTCGCCAATCTCACGCACGGAGGGAGGGTAGCCTCGTTTTGAGACGACCTTTTTTAGATAATCCAAAATTTCGTCTTGTTTTCTCAGTCCATTGCTTCTCGTCAAGGAGAGGGCTCCTTTGCCTGGTACGCGATCGTTATTAGAATTTCACTCAATAAGAATATACAAATCTGGCTGGTTTCAGGTAAATTATATCATGAAAGTGCACAACGCTCAAACGTGTGTTCGGTTCGTGGGATATAGTAGTGCAACAGGATAGGAGGAAGCGCGATCGTTTATTTCGTGTCTTGGTGTATTGCGCTATCTGCACTCTCTTTCTTTCTTATGTTGTATGATAAACGCGCGTCAAAAAGGCGCAAGCGACGAAGAATCCGAGAGCGCACATTGCTTTTGCTCACCGTAGGCGGTGGCGGCCTAGGTACTTGGCTTGCCATGAAGGCATTCCGCCACAAAACAAGGCACAATTCGTTTCGGGTTCTCGCGCCTGTCAGTTCGATTGTTTGGGTGATTCTCGCGCTCTACCTTCTTGATCGCGGTGTTCTTTAAGGGACGTGACGCCTTGTTTCGACTGTCAGGATCTTGTCAGCTTTTTAGGCGATAATTCACTCGAGGGAGTTTGCACCGAGGTGATTGTCATGGTGATCGCTTGGAAACGTATCCCCCTTCTTGCCGTCGCGTTAGGTGTTGGATTAACGTTTGGACTTTCGTACGCCAAGAGCGGCATAGGGTATGTACCACTTGCCCACACGGGGGAAGCACAGGGATCGAATATCCCGTCGTCTGCACAATCCCTTCTTTCGGATATTCAAAAGATGCAACAACAACTGAGTGCGCTACAGACCAATTACCAGTCACACATTCAACAATTGGCGAATGAGGGGCTCATACAACTGCAATCGTCGGAACAGAATTAAGAGAAGGGCGAAGCGCTGAGAGGTTGAAAGGTATGAAAAAAAACGATCTTGTGTCACGCGTACTGAGACACGGCATGTTGTGGGGGATCATCGTCGTCGTTTTTTTAACGACCTATCAGTTAGGCATGACCGCCGTAACACCCATGATTCATGCGATTCAAACGAGTAAAAATGGAAAAAATGCGATAAACTCTGCGCAGTATCGCCAATTGGCACAAACGGACAAGGCACTTCACGCACAGTGGAACAAAGATGTTGCTTTTATTCAATCTGTCAATGCGCAACTGCGCTCAGCCGGGCTCCCGACGGTGCCCATCTCAGGACAGATTGTCACACCGCCTCCCGCAGTTGCCGCAGTACCTTCCGTACAGGCAACGACAAGCGCTTCATGAGGTGGTTTGGAAAGGAATAACTTTAAATGAAATCACTGGGAACCGTTTTATACACAGGGGTTTTGAGTGTTCTTTTTATCACGCTTGTCGTTTTTGGAACACATACAAACACGGGCGCGTATGCCCGCATGACACCCTGGTTGCTCGCGCGCGCAGCGGGGATCACCGCATATGTTCTGATGACCGTCCTCGTGATCTTTGGCTTGATTCTATCGAGTGTGCCCAATAAAGAGGCGTTGAAAGGAACGAAATATCTTTTACCGATCCACAGGCTCATGAGCCTTTTTCTCATTTATTTTTTAGTGATTCACGTGGTGTCCCTTCTTCTTGACGCTTATGCGCATGTCAATCTGATGGGGGCGTTCATTCCTTTTACAGCAGGGTATCGCCCGCTTTATGTGGGGATTGGCACACTCGCGCTTTATGCGACCATTTTCATGGCTGGTACGGCGCGCTTCACACGAATTTTACCGCGCGGGAAATGGCTGACCGTCCATCGCGTCGCACTCGTGACATGGATTTTGTCTTTTTTGCACGGAGTGATGGCAGGCAGTGACAGTCGTGCACTGACGATGCTCTATCAGGGGAGTCTTCTTGCGATCGTTGCGATGGTCATCCTTCGGTATGTGTTCGTGAGCAACCGTCGCAATCGAGATCAAGCGCGCGCCCGTCTCTAGGAGGGATTCTCTTGCCGAAAATTTTGCTCGTCGAAGATGATGTTGAACTGGCAAATGCCGTCATTAGCTTGCTTGACGAAGAAGGATTTGACGCGGATTGGGTGCAAGATGGCGATGAGGCGCTTCATGCCGCGCGTTCAGGCGCGTATGACGTCGCGCTTATGGATGTGATGATTCCATCGCGGGATGGTTTGTCTGTTGTCGCCCGCCTTCGTAAAGACGGGGAGCGTTTACCAGTCATGATGCTGACGGCGCGCGACAGCCTGTCGGATCGTGTGCGCGGTTTGGAAACTGGCGCAGATGATTATTTAGTCAAGCCATTTGCCGGTACAGAGTTGATCGCGCGATTGCGCGCACTTTTGCGCAGGGTCGGTGGCCAAGAGTGGGATGACCCGGATCTGCTGACGTATGGTCCTCTCAGTTTTTCGGTCAGCGCACGCGAACTGACGATAGAACACACGGGTGAGTTTGTCGTTCTCCCTCCAAAAGAAGCGGTTCTTCTTGAAATGTTTTTGCGTCATCCCAACCGCATCCTGACACGTTCCCAATTGATGGATCGCGTGTGGGGATTTGAGGGGGATGTGCTTGAAAATACTCTTGAATCCTACGTGTCAAGGCTTCGCAAACGATTGGAGAATGAAGGATGTCCCACGATCCAAACCATTCGCGGGCTAGGGTATCGTCTGCAGAAATTGCCCTGATCAGGGCACAGCGCCTTCGCCTTGCACTTGTCAATGCGGTTGTCCTTTTGATGATTTGGTCGATTCTCTCTGTCTTTGTGTATATCCTTGTGGTCAATCAGACCTCAAGCACACTGGATCAGCGTTTAGTCACGTACGCTGAACGGTTGCGTGAGGCGTTTGTCCATTTTCCGCTTCCGGAGCAGGGCTACGAGGAGCACCTTCCCTCGCCGCCACATCAGGTGGGCGGAACGACCTATGTACCGTATCTTCATGAGTTGAATGAAATCGCGGGATCTGATCACGCGTTTCAGTGGGCTGTGTGGCGCGCAAGCAATTGGAAGTTGCTATCAAGCGGCGATGTATCGCCTACGCTTGAGCGTGTGCTTATTGCGTACGCGAAAAAGGGGAACCTAAAAAACCTCTTTAATCTTCACGTGGGCGGACAGACGTACCGCTTTATGCAAATCAATTCTCAACACACCGGGCTTGTCCTGCAAATCTTTGAAGATGTCAGCGCTCAGCGTGAAGTGTTTCAACGCTTATTGATCATGCTCTTGTTTGGCGGTGTCGCGGCAGTCATTCTCTCAATTTTGGGAGGTTACTCGCTGGGGCTTTGGACACTTCGCCCACTCATGGCTGCGCGCCGACGGGAGCGAGAGTTTACGGCGGATTTATCACACGAACTGCGCACACCACTTACGGTGATGGCTACCAATCTTGAACTCTTGCTGCGCCACGTTGATGAACCGCTTGCGCAACATTTACCCTGGATTGAAGGAATTTATAGAGAAACGAAGCGAATGACGCGGATGACGGAAGAAATTTTGGATATGGCTCGACTTGAGTCTGGCGGGTTTGTGGAATTGGTGGATACGGACCTGTCGGAACTCGCGGATGAAGTATTTGCGCTGTATGAGCCAGTTGCTGAAGAAAAGGGGCTTACGCTTACCGTCGCACTTGAAAAAGACGTTCATTGTATGGGGGATCGAACGCGTTTGCGGCAAATTCTCTTTATTTTGTTAGACAATGCCATAAAATATACGGATCGCGGTACGATTGCACTACAAACGCAAGTTCGTGGAAACGTGGCGGAAATTGTTGTGCGAGATACAGGGATAGGTATCCGCGCTGAAATTTTGCCGCGTGTCACGGAACGGTTTGTCCGCGCAGAACCGTCGCGACAGCGTACGACATCTAGCGGATTAGGACTTTCCATCGCCAGTCGCATTGTCGAGGCGCATCAGGGGCGGCTTTTTCTAAAGAGTACCCCTGGCGTGGGAACGGAGGTTAAAGTGAGATTGCCAAAAAGTTCTGCATAGTATGGGGATGCGGGGGTTGTCACGCATTCGTTGGATATTTGATGAGTGGCCGGGTTCACAGCGCGCTGCTGGCGTGATAGAGTAAAGAAAGACCTCATGTAAACGCTGCCAACTATTCTAACGATTCGAGAAAATTGAATGGTTTCAAACAGCAAAGACCCATACGATAGATTCGCGTTATGGTGTTCACAATGCAAAAGCAATCAAAGGTCTTGATTCTTGATAGGATGTAGGAGGGTTCGCTTTAATGATTGAAGAAGGACAAATGTCTCACGGTTTTCGACTTTATGCAGGGTCATCCCATCAAGCGTTGGCCACGCAAGTGGCTCGCGAATTGTCGACGGATTTGGGCTCTGTCCATTTGTCCCAATTCAAAAGCGGAGAACTGTACGCACATTTTCCCGAGAGTGTGCGCGGGGTCGATGTCTATCTATTGCAGTCGTTTAGTCCACCGATCAACGATCACTTCGTTGAGCTTTTGCTCATGATCGATGCGCTCAAACGCAGTTCTGCTGGCCGGATCAACGTCATTATTCCGTACTTTGGCTATGGTCGACAAGAGAAACAAGGTGAGGCGCGTGAGCCGATTTCTGCAAAAGTTTTGGCAGACGTCTTAACGACGGTGGGTGCCCATCGCATCATCACCATTGATTTGCACGCTGCTGCAATTCAGGGATTTTTCAACATTCCAGTGGATCATCTCAGCGCGCTTTCTGTGCTTGCTCAAGAAGTTCGCGCAATGAACCTCGAAGATGCGGTGATTGTCTCGCCTGACGCCGGGCGTGCCAAGACTGCCGAAAAGTTTGCCGCGATGCTCGACTTGCCAATGGCGATTATGCACAAAGGGCGACCACAACATAATGAAGCGGTAATCACGCATTTGATTGGCGATGTCAAGGGAAAAACGCCGATTGTGATCGAAGATATTATCGACACGGGTGGCACGATCGTGCAGGTGGTTGAGAATTTGCTGGCGATGGGCGCTCGCCCGAACGCCGTTCTCTGTGCAACGCATGGCGTCTTTTCGTCACCTGCCGAAACGCGCTTAGAGCATACAGGAATCGCACAGGTTTTAGTGACCGACAGCCTTCCGCTTAGGCCTGAGATGAGGAATTTGCCGATCAAAGTGTTGCCGATCGCTCCGCTTCTTGCTGAAGTGATCGGACGTGTCCACAACAATCAAGCACTCAGCTCCATGTAAGCCACGCGGCGCCAACATTATGTTGGCGCCTTTTTCATATCGATTACCTATCAATCCATCGCTTTATGGATATTGGACGCTTTTGTGCGATCTTTCGTAAAGTGATAAGAAAGAAAGCGCATTCACTGGTTTCACTTAAAAACGCAAAACAGAGTGAGGCGTAGCATTCGAATGGAGCATCCTTTTGAAACCGCATTGATGAGGATCATCGGTCAAGATCGCGTAAGTAAACTCATGATTCATGGAAAGCCGATGTGGATCGCGACGCCAGGTGCGATTGAGGAGGTAGTCTCTCTCGTGCGACTGGCGAGTGAGTATGGCAAGTCGGTTGCAGCTGTGGGGGCCAAAAAGCAGTTTGACCTGCATAGAGATGATGAGCAAGTGGATTTGTGGATCGAGACTGCACAGTTGTGCTCAATCATCGAGTATTCCCCTGAAGATATGGTTATCACGGTTGGGGCAGGAATGCGCTTGCGGGATTTGCAAAATGAACTGTCAAACTACCATCAGTTCTTGCCGATTGATCCGATCGGGGGAGATGACGAGACGCTTGGAAGCATCGTCGCTGCCAATGCCTGGGGCCCATCGCGCGCGCTTTACGGGACGCTGCGCGATCATGTGATTGGTACGCGCACCGTCTTGGCAAATGGAGATGTGGTGCGCACAGGGGGACGTGTTGTAAAAAACGTCGCAGGGTACGATCTTACAAAGCTATTGGTCGGATCGTTTGGATCGCTTGGCGTGATGGTTGAAATCACATTCCGCGTGCGGCCACTTCCCGCGCAGCGCACAGCGGTGATTCTTTCGGGTTCTGTTGACGATGTGAATCACGCCCGCGCAGCACTTATGGATTCTGCGCTGATTCCGAGCGCTTTTGAGTGCGCAAATGCACCGTTGGCGCACGCATTGGAGCTTTCTTTGGGTGCGAAAGACGCGCTATGGCTTGCAGTAGGATGTGATGAACCTGTGGAAGGCACGGCGTTTCAAGAGAGCGTATTGCGTGAGTGGAGTTTGGCATATTCACTCGAATTTATGACGCTCTCGCCTGAACAGACCAGTGATTTGTGGAGAGGTTATCACCATACACTGCGCAACGCGGACGTCGTTTTGCGCGTTCAAGGGAAACCGTCCGTTTTGATCCCTCTCATGGGCGCGCTTTCAGTTACTTTGGATGGCCAGTCCGTGTGGATGTCTGCCTGTGTTCCGGCAGGCGTTTTGCGCGTATTTTTTGCTGCAGGCGATGGCACCGCACAAGACGTGTCTTCGTGTGTGTCGCAACTCTCTGCTTATGAAGTCACCCTGAACTATGAAAAACGACCTCTTGACCATAGTGATTACCCTAAATTGGATACGCCAGACGCCGCGTCTGGCGCGAAGCAAACGGTTCACCGCCATATCTATCAAGCGTTTGATCCTGCGGGTCTCTTTTCCAAAACACGGATCGGAGGTGCAAAGTGAGATGAGCACGCAAATCGAGGCGATGGTGCGACAGACTTCTTTTCCCTTTGCGGATGCGCCTGATCCAGCTAAATTTTCAGTTTGTGTTCACTGCGGATTCTGTCTTGAGGTCTGTCCTACGTATCAAGAGGAGTCCAATGAGAGTCACTCGCCGCGCGGGCGGGTCTACTTGATTAAACTCGCGTCAGAAGGATTGATTCCACTTGATGAAGGTGTAGTTTCACCTGTCGAGACTTGTCTTGACTGTCGCGCGTGCGAATCGGTCTGTCCATCGGGCGTACAAGTCGGGGCACTGATAGAAGAGGCGCGCGGGCAGGTCTATCTAGCTCGCGTTGAAAACAAGAAGGCGTCTGGCATTCAAAAGCTTTTTCTGCGCGGAATTTTTCCCTATCCGGCGCGTTTGCATGCACTGGGGAGTCTGTTGCGCTTTTATCAGCGTTCGGGAATGCAGCGCATCGTGCGTGGCACAGGACTGCTGCGCGTTTTGCCTGACGCGATGCGTGAAATGGAAGGCGTCATGCCGGAGATCAGCGCGCAGCGGGCGCTTACAACACTGCCTGAACGAATTCCTGTCGCCCAACCGAAAAGAAGTGTCGGACTTTTTACGGGGTGCGTGATGGATGTCTTTTTTTCTCAGATCAATGAGGCGACTGCGCGTGTCTTAACGAAAAATCACATTGAGGTGCACGTTCCAAAACGGCAGCTGTGCTGCGGAGCTTTGCATGTTCACGCGGGAGATCGCGAACAGGCGCGACAACTCGCGAAAACAAATATTGATGTGTTTCTCGAAGAAGGCGTTGAGCGGATCATCATCAATGCGGCGGGGTGTGGGGCAGCGCTCAAAGAATACCCGGAGCTTTTTAAAGATGATCCTGTATGGCATGAGAAAGCAGTGGACTTCTCTGCGCGCGTGCGGGATATCTCGGAACTTTTGGTAGAAGAAAATTTCGAAAAACCAAAAGGGCGTGTCGAGCGCCGCGTAACTTACCATGACGCATGCCATCTCTGCCATGCACAAGGCATTCGCAAAGAGCCACGCGCTATTTTACAGTCCATTCCAGGCGTTACCCTTGTGCCTTTACCTGATTCGGAACGTTGCTGTGGGAGTGCAGGGATCTATAACTTGACACACCCCGAAATGGCAGGGAATCTTTTAGAGCGAAAAATGGATGACCTTCCGGAAACCATTGATGCGGTTGTGATGGGAAACCCTGGCTGCATGTTGCAACTCCGTTTGGGTGTAAAAAAACGTCAGCAAGATCTTGATGTGCTGCATACGGTAGAACTGCTCGACGCTTCTTATCAAAAGGAGGGCGTCACCTATGGTAACTGAATATGTATTACGTAAACTCGAAGAAATTCTTGGTGCGGCAAATGTCTATGCGTCACCGGCGCAGGTGAAAGCGTATGAGTGTGACGGTTATGTGGCATTTAAATCATTGCCCGGCGCGGTCGTTTTTCCTGAATCGACGGAGGATGTATCGCGCATTCTGAAGTTGCTCAGTGAAGAGCGAGTTCCATATGTGGCGCGCGGGGCAGGGACAGGGCTCACCGGCGGTGCAACGCCTACGCGCGGTGACGTCGTGATCAGTTTGGCAAAAATGGATCGTTTGCTTTCCTTGGATCTTGACAACCATCGGGCCGTGGTACAACCGGGCTTTGTCAATCTGGAGCTTACAAAGCGCGTTTCAGGTCGATCGTTTTATTATGCGCCAGACCCTTCTAGCCAATCGGTTTGTACGATTGGCGGCAATTTTGCAGAGAATGCCGGAGGATCGCACTGTTTGAAATACGGAGTGACCACCAATCACGTGACGGCAGCGACCGTTGTGCTGCCCGACGGGGAGATTGTCGAACTCGGTTCCAGCTTTGGAGATGCGGACGGACTTGATCTTCTCGGACTCTTTGTCGGCTCCGAAGGAACGCTTGGCATCGCGACAGAGATCACGGTGAAGATTCTAAAGAAACCGCAGGCTGTCCAGACGATCATGGCGCTTTTTGACCGCGTCGAGGATGCTTCTGCGAGTGTTTCCGGATTCATTGCGGAAGGGATCATTCCGGCTGCGTGCGAGATGATGGATCAACTGGCGATGCAGGCGGTCGACAAAAGCCGGTATCACGTTGGGTATCCAAGCGATGTCGAGGCGGTGTTGATCGTTGAGGTTGACGGACTGGAAGCGAGTGTGCGGGCACTTTCTCAGCGTGTGATGGATGTGTGTTTAAAAAATGGTGTGCGTGAGGTGCGGTCAGCCAAGAGTGAGGAAGAGCGCGCGCTCTGGTGGAGCAGTCGCAAAATGGCGTTTCCAGCTATTGGGAGAATTTCTCCGGATTATATGGTGCAAGACGGAGTCATTCCACGCTCTCGGTTGGCAGATGTACTGAAGCGTATTGAGTCGATCAGTCAAACGTCAGGGTTACGCATTGCAAACGTATTTCACGCAGGGGATGGAAATCTTCACCCGCTGATCTGTTACGACAGCAAAAAAGGGGAAACAGAGATCGCGCAGGATGTGGGGAGACAGATCCTTGAACTTTGTGTGGACGTGGGGGGAAGCATCACGGGCGAGCACGGTGTCGGTATCGAGAAAATCGTAGAGATGCAGTATCAGTTCACGCAAGAAGAACTGGCACTGCAACAGGCAATTCGCGATCAACTCGACCCAAAGGGGTTATGCAATGCTGGCAAACTCATCCCAACGCCGTCGCGATGCATGGAGATGAAAGGTGTCGCGCACCCAACGGTTAGTTCTATGGAACAGATTCTCAGTGCGTCTGCATCAGTGCAGACGCACATCGCAAGGTGATTGAATGCGGATTGTGATCGCACCTGATTCCTTCAAATCTGCGTGTTCTGCTGTCTTGGTGGCGCGTGCGATGGCGCGCGGATGTCAGGCTGCCTTTCCCGATGCACAGATCCTTGAACTGCCGCTTGCAGACGGTGGGGAAGGAACACAGGATGCGCTGCTTGCGGCGACTCACGGGTGTGCTGTACCGCTCGCTTTGCTTGATGCGCATTTGCGGCCGTTTAAGTCTTCTTTTGGGGTGCTGGGAGACAAAAAAACTGCTGTGTTAGAACTCGCGAGAGTGTGCGGATTACCGCTGCTGGCAGAAGCCGAGAAAGATCCACTTGAGACATCGACATTTGGCTTCGGGATCATGATGCGTGAGGCGCTGCGTAAAGGTTATCAGAGGTTTTTGGTGGGGCTTGGCGGGAGCTCGACGAATGACGGCGGCCTCGGTTTTTTGACGGCGCTTGGCGCTCTATTTTTTGACGAACGTGGCAACGCGGTGGAACCGCGCGGAAAAAACTTGCAGAAGGTGGCTGTGGCTGACTTTACAGAGCTTGATCCCATCCTCAAACATGTGAGCATCACAGTATTGTCTGATGTCGACAATCCGCTGTTGGGAACTCGCGGTGCGACGCGTGTGTATGGACTGCAAAAAGGCGCGACGCAGGATGCGATCGAACAACTTGAAGCAGGAATGGAGAATTTCTCAGAAATTGTCGAGAAGGCGCTTGATGGGACTTGGTCGAAAATGCCGGGAGCGGGAGCGGCTGGCGGAATGGGTTTTGCGTTGCTCGCGCTCGGGGCGCGACTCACGTCTGGCGCCAAATATCTCGCAGATGTGGTTGCTCTGCGTGAAACGATCCAAACGGCAGATGTGGTTCTTACAGGCGAGGGGCAGTCGGATGCGCAGACCGCGTATGGAAAACTGCCTGGTCTGGTTGGTGCGATCGCAGCCGAATGTGGTGTTCCCGCGTTCTTGCTCTCGGGCTCACTCGGCGCGGGCTACGAAGTGCTCTATGATCGTTTTGCAGGGATTCGCTCGATTCAACAGCGGCCGCTCTCTCTTGAGGATTGCCTGCCACATACGGCTGCTTTTTTAGAGGCAGCCGCATTTGACATCATCCACGCACATCATCACGCTGTCAAAAGGTAACACGGTGCCCTTGGGCAGATTCACTGAGTGTCTTGCACGATTCTTAGGAAAGCCCTGATTCCGTGTTTTCTGGTTGATGGCGTTCTGAGATCCGGACCTTGCCCAAGAACAAGGTGAGAATGGTTCCCAACAGTACAAAGACAAGGCCGGTGAGAAATACGCTGTGCAGGGATTCGACGAGCGCCTGTTTGATCGCAGGTACGACATCGCGGATAAAAAGGGCTGGCATTTTGCTGAGTGCGGCTGGATTGAGCAGGGATGAATAAAGCCCCTGAGCGTTTGTTTGAATCATAGATTTCAGGCCGCTTATCAGAGGACTATTCGGGGCGTGACTCAGAAATGGTCCTACATTTTTTGAAAGCAGTGAGCTTGACGTGTTATTGAGCACGGCGCCCAAGATAGTCATTCCAAACGTTCCGCCGATGGAGCGAAAGAATTGACTGGATGATGTGACGACGCCGAGATCGCGTTTTGGGAAGCTTTCTTGCAAGGCAGTCGTCAGAATCGGCATGACAAGTCCCATGCCAAGTCCGAGAATGATCATCTCTCCGGAGACGGTCCACGCGGTGCTGTGTAGCGTGAGCGTTGACAAAAGAAGAAACCCGGCGGCCATAATGATCATGCCGATTGCCAATTGCAGCTTGACGCCGAATTTTGTGACAAGACGTCCACCGAGAATGCTCCCTATGATCATCGTAATCATCATCGGAGTCATCGCAGTGCCAGATGTGGCAGGGCTCACCCCGAGAATGCCTTGCAAAAATAGCGGTACGAACATGATGGAGCCGAACATGCCGACACTCATGAGAAAGCCAATTCCGTTGATTAGACTGAACACCTTGTTTTTGAACAAGTGGAGTGGAAGGATCGGTTCGGACGCTTTGTTCTCGATGACGCCAAAACTGATGAGCGAGATGACAGATAGCGCAAAGAGCGACAAGATCTGCCAAGAGAGCCACGGTTCACTTTTCCCGCCAAAGGTAAGCGCGAGAAGCATGCTGACGACACCGATGATCATGGTGACGATCCCGGCGATGTCAAACTTCACTGCGGCTTTGCGCTCGTGGCGATGGAGTCCGAGTGAAATGAGAACGACGGCGATTGCCGCGACAGGGAGATTGATATAAAACACCCATCGCCAACTGGATGCGTCAACAATAAAGCCGCCGATCTGTGGTCCGATGACGGAAGAGAGCCCGAAAATGGCCCCAAAAATTCCTTGCCACTTGGCGCGTTCTTTACCTGTAAACATATCGCCGATGATAATCATGGCCATCGGCATCATCACACCGCCGCCAATCCCTTGGAATCCGCGAAAAAGAATGAGTTGCCCCATGGAGCCTGACATGCCGCTTAGTGCAGATCCGATCATAAAAATGAGTATTCCCGTCACATAGACAATTTTTCGCCCCAGCAAATCGGCCAATTTCCCGGCAATTGGGACTACGGTCGTGGAAGTTAGCATGTAGGCGGTTGTCAGCCATGTCATATAAGAGAGCCCGCCCAAGTCGCCGACGATGCGGGGCATGGCTGTTCCCACGATGGTTTGATCCAGTGCGCCGAACAGCATAGCAATGAGTAGACCCGAGATCAGGATGCCGCGATGTTTAATTCCTAGATGTGGGGCGGGAGGATTGATTGAGGTTGTGTCGACGCTTGACATATGCATCCTCCTTTAGATTTTTTTTATTTCTGATTCTGTCAGTATCTGCTCTAATTCCATCGCTGCACTTGTGTCTGCCAATTTTTTTAGCGTGGCAAGAAACGTTTCTCGCTCGACATCCGTCAACTGAGAGAGGCAATGCTCTACGACGCGTTTGCGCACATCAAGGACTTGCGCCATTTTTTCGGAGCCTTCTGTGGTAAGGTGGATGTGAACGACCCGTCGGTCTTTGCCGTCACGCATTCGCGCTACATAGTTGTGCTGTTCCAGCCGATCAAGCATGACGGTGATCGCACTCGGGTTTACCTCCAGTTTTTCTGCAAGGCGCGACACGGTACAGTGTTCATCCGTTTGGATCACGTGAAGCATGAAGATCTGACCTGGCGTCAGACCCAGGTTGGTGCGGGTGAAAAGGTGCGGTCCGATATTCTGCATAAGCACACGAAACGATTCGTCGAAGAATTGCTGATCTGTCGGTACATGATGATCGATGGTTGCTCACTCCCAGAAGTGTCGGAATCAAAGAATTCATTGCATCCATGAATAGTGTAATACGATAATATTTATACTAAGAAAATAAACTGGCATTGTCAAGTGAATCGATGGAAGGGGTGGATCGTTTGAGACGCGGTGCATTACAACGAGCGCTGGGTATTGTCATGGCTCTTTCTGCAATTTCTGGGTGTGAGACACCCAATGCTGCGACAAAGCTTGAACCAGCATCAAAACAAGCTGCGGTTACACAGGTGTCTGTCGATGCACCTCCAACGGAGATGACGGGTGTCCCAGGTTCGCTCCAGTCACTCCAGATGTGGCCATTCAAAGGGGCAATCGCACGAAATGATAGCAGGAATCATTCGATCGAGATGTTTACCTCACACGGATTTATCTTGGCAGGCGCACATTACTCGTGGCCCACAACGGATCGCAATCCTAAACATTACATCGTTGTTCCGACGGAGATCAACAGCAAACCGTATCTCGTATGGTGCCATTTATCACATGTAGTTGAAGTTGGCACACCTGAAAACGGAAGATTTGGATACAGTCCAAATCAGCAAAAACCGATAGGACCGTCACAAATGTGGATGACCCCTTGGCGCGCGCGTGGTGGGTCTTTGAACGACGGTGCGATCCTCCTCACAAATGATCTACCACCGGCGTTCTCGGCTACAGGAAAAAGCGTCTTTCCTTCAAATCCAAAAAATCAAACCATGCAGTCTCTTGCAGGAAGCGCGTGGACAGGGTGGTTTCAGTGGGGGAACGTCGCTCATCCCTTTCGAGTGCCTGCGCCAAAGCCGCCTGTGGCGTTGACGGTTGCCTATCCTAAAAGTCTTGCGCCAGCCTATCAAGGCGTGATTTTGACTATAAAGACATCCGTCCTTGGAGCGAATCAAGGGGATACGTCAAATTTATATTATGTAAACTTAAAAGACCACAAAATCATTGGATTGGCGAGTTTGACTGTCGGTGGTGGAATGTTTTCTGCTATGCGAGTGGTTTCGGGTATGGTTCTTACGTACTCCGCAACCGATTTAACGAGCACTGGTCATTTTCTTGCGGCAACTTATGTGTATAACGAGGCGACTGGAAAAAGGATTGCACTCAAATCGACGGATGGATTGGCACAACAGAACGGATTTGATCATTGGCGTATCCGCGGCAGCAAAATCTACGATGCAAAACATCAATTGATGGCAAATTTAAACTTGCCTGTAACGATTGTCGGTGAACCGTCAGCCGCAACTTTTGGCACAAAATAAGTGTTTATTTTGGCCTTGTTTTTTTGAGTCCGATAATATACATTATGTTAACATATCGATCGGAAATATCTCTGACTTTTGCTCTATATGGTGATGTAAAATGGAGGTGTGTTCTTTACACAAAAAAGAATACTCCCCTAATGGAGAGTATTCTCTTGTTTGTGTTTTTGGTTTCATGGGCCGAGAAAAACCATTCAGTCCACGTCTGAAAATCGCAAACGCGCCAGATATTCAGCTTTGTTCCGCAGTGGTCGATCATCGCGGATGAACCGTATCTTCTCATCCTTTTCTCTGCTCGGTTTCCTTCTTAGATTCATCCCGGCAGTAAACATCAACAAGGCGATCGGCACAGCAGAATTAGGATCTGTGGCCACACCGGAGAAAAGCTCACCGAGTCCCTGGCCAAACCACCACTCAAATGCGAGCCACAGAATGGCGAGCCAATCCATCCACAAATGGCGCCAACCCCGCCACCACGCCATGCCGAGAAATAGCATGTATCCAGTGAAAAACGCATTCCAGGCCACTGGGTTTCGATAGATCAGATCAACGAATCCAAACACAGGACTTGCAAGAAAAGCAGGCTGTATCGCCTCGGCCGTCGATGCAAACTGCCCTGCCAAGTTCAAACCATTCCATAAAGGTGGGGCTGTTTGAAAGGCGGCTCCGGCAAAAAACAAGAGCGCCACAGATTTGCGCGCAGTCACCATTGCTCTTCCATCCAGCCATCCCTCGATTCCAAAAAGCAACAGAGCGGACATCAGGGCGTAGACGAAGGCTGATCCTGGTCCCCCGGTAATAAAGTTGGTACCCGGTGCCAAGATTCCGCCGAATGCTTCACCGAACGCCCAAACGATCAGGCTCCAGACCAGTGAGATCCATATTCCTAGTCTCTGGACGTATTCCCACTTTGAAAACAAGGCTGCGCCGATAAAGAGTTGTACAAGGGTCGCCAAGGCATTCCACAGCGAATCAGCGGTGCCCCATAGACCATAGAGTGAATCCAGCATGTGGCGCAGTCCTTCCGGCTCACCCGCGAGCATCGGTTGTAATACCTCCTGCAAAAAGCGGGCGGAAAACATCGCTGGCTGAGCTTGGAGAAGGCCGTCCGCGATCCACAACGATGCCAGGCTTAGACGCAGGAAATGCCGTGCCTTCAAAGATGAGACAGGGGACACGGAGGGTATTCTCTGGTTTGGAAAATAAATCAGCAAAATGGCCAGAAACATCACGCCGCCAACGGTAAATGCGTTAAAGACCGTTCCTGCCCCCGTACTCACCTGTATCCCCCCCCTTCTGATTCCCGCGATTCAACGCGTCACAGCTTAGAATTTCCGTTGTCTTTTTTTCTAATTTTCTGTTAGGCTTCTTTGCCCAGGTTCTCATGAGAGGTCGTCGTAACACCGGATTTGCGCACTACAGGCTGCAGGTCAGGCGTGTTATCCACATCGACATCAACGGCGAGCCGAATGAACAGTCGCCATAGATTGCCAATACTAAACACCACAAAGATCCACCACGACAGATCCCACCAGGTTGGCAGGCCGAGACTCGGCATCCAGTGCGGCGGGAACTGCGGAAAAAATCCAGTCGTCCCAGGCATGGGAGGCATATTCAAGACACCCCTTTATGGTCGGGCTCAATTAACCCGATTCTATATTCAGACGATGTACAGTACGACATAAACCACGATCCACGCCAGCGTGAGATACTGCCAGAAGAGGACGGGCATCTCCAGCCCCCAGTGATTGTCAGCGCGAAATTTTTCAAACCGGGATCGCAGCGAGGTGGACCACAGTGCGGCTGCGCCAACGAACAGCTCCAGGTACATCAGTCCTGACAAAGCGTAATACGACTGACCGTATGAAGATCCTGGAGCCAACCTCGAACTCGCCCACTCAACAAATCCGCCAATAAGAATGAGCGTTCCGACGATTGCCCCGTATCGTAGTTGTTTTCGCGCTGTCTGGATTTCTCCCTTGCGAAAGAGCGAGAGCGACGAACGCGCGTGAAATACGCTTCCGACCATGAGAATCGTAAGCACCATCGCCAGCCACTGGTTCACTTGGGACGGAACGGCGCCTTGAGCCATGAGAAGCTTTGTCATGATCAGCGTGAAAAAGTACACTGTGTTCGACGCCACAACCAGCCAAAAACTAAAGCGGTACGCCCGCAGGTCCTTCCAATCGAGAGAGCGTGTTTCATTCGCATCTTTTCCTACAGCCATCACCGCTCATCCTTTCCTGCGGCCGCCTCTTTGCGTCCCTTTTGCCTGCGCGCCAAGGCTTTCAGTGTCTCGGCCTCAAACAGGGGCAACTCGGGCTTTGCGGCTCCATAGCGATAAAAACCGTCTGTAACCACCGGAATCTCACTAAAATTCTCTGCAGGCGGAGGAGACGAGGTAATCCATTCGAGCGTCTTTGCATCCCAGGGGTTTTCGGCTGCCTTCTTGCCCTTCGCCCATGAAATGGCCATGTTCCAGAATGCGATGATAAATCCGATGCCAAGAAGAAAAGCACTGATTGAAATCCACAAGTTCTGATTCGCCAGATAGGCGGGATACTGGGCTACCCATCGATTCATACCGTGCAGTCCCGCGAGAAACATTTGCAAGAACGTCGCGTTAAAGAAGACGAATACCAGGAGCGCGCCGATTTTCCCCCATCGCTCGTTGTACATCTTCCCTGTAATTTTTGGAAACCAGTAGTACAGCGCCCCGAGCCAGGCGAAGATCATGCCACCCAAAAGTGTGAAGTGAAAGTGCGCCACGACGAAAAACGTGTTGTGCAATGCAAGGTTTGCCGGCACGTCCGCAAGGAAAAAACCGGTCAAACCACCAATCGTAAAGTTGAACATGCTGGCTAGCACATACCACATCGGTGTGTTAAAACGAATTCGGCCATTCCACATGGTTCCGAGCGCTGAGAGAAACATTACGCCAGTTGGAATAGACACGGATTCTGTAAAAAACGAAAATGGGATCATTTCAGAGTTGCGGATGCTTGTAAACATGTGATGTGCCCACACCATGGAACTGAGAACCGTTAAAAATCCGAGTGCGGTAATTACATATTTTTTGGCAAACAGCGTCTTGCGCGACATGACGGAGGTGATTTCAAGCCACACTCCCCACGCCGGAAGCATCACGATGTACACTTCGGGGTGACCGAACAGCCAAAACAGGCTCTCCCAGGCAAGTGCAAATCCACCGTTTGGATTGAAAAAATTCGTTGGAATCACACGGTCGAGAAGTCCCATCACCATACCAGTCTGAATCTCCGGCAGCCAGATCATGCTCATGATCGCAACTGCGACTTGCGACCATGCAAACACGGGCATCCGACCCCAGGTCACACCAGGCGCGCGGCGATAGATCATCGTCACGAGCAGATTCAGTGAAGTGAGCAGTGATGACATGCTCATGGCAAAGATCCCGAGGTAATAAAAGATCTGGCCTGAGGGGTCTTGAGCAGCCAGTGGTTCATAGCCCCAAAGCCCTGCGGTCGATCCGCCGTACATCGGGATAAGAAGGATGGTGATCACCCCGGCCGGGTACATCCAAAACGCCATTCCGCCAAGACGCGGATACATGCGTTCTCGCGCACCGATCATCAGCGGCACGACATAGTTTCCAAGTCCGCCGACAAATCCGACCACGGCCACGCCGAGCAACATCAGCACACCGTGCATCGTGACGGCTGAGAGGTACCAGACATCGCCGCCAAAAACGTCGTTGTTGCTCCCCATGAGTTGCGCGCGCATACCCATGGCAAGCAGTCCCGCGATGCCGAATGTGGCGACAGAACCCACCATGTACTGGATCCCGACTACCTTGTTGTCCAGACTGAGTTCAAAATACCTCCGCCATCCGCGGGATGCTACATACGTATTGGGCAGTCCGAGCCAAGGACGAACCACCGACTCATAACCGCCTACCCCAAGCAGCCATCCTACAAATCCCAACAGCCAACCGACCGTCACCGACGGTTCTGTAATGAACGGAGGGTTTGAACCGGGAAAGCGATCCACCAAAAACATGAACCCCGTTCCAATGAGAAACCCGATCCCTGCCCATAAAAATCCGCGCGCGACCGGCGGCATGGGAGCGCGCATTCGCGTCGCCCGCGATCCGTCGGGCACAGCCAGTGTCGCACTGTCTTGCGCCATTCATCTTCGACCTCTCTTCTATCCGCGACTCTGTGCGCGGTCACTAAATCTGGCTGATTATGAATTTTGGCTGGAAACTTGCGCCTTTTCCTGCGCGACCCATTTTGCAAATGCTTGCGGTGAAACGACCTCAACATTGGCTTCCATATACGCGTGTCCCGCCCCGCATAGTTGTGCGCACTGCAGGCGCACCATCGGATTGACGGCGGTCGAAGTAATCTGCGTCGGCGTGATATAGAGATCACGCGTGATACCCGGGATAATGTCTGCCTTGACTCCCCACGCTGGAACGTAAAAGGAGTGCGTTACGTCGAGGCTGTACATCACAAACTTGATCTCCCGCCCGGCGGGAACCACAAGCACGTCACGACCGTCGGTCTTTGTGTTCATCGGCAAGCCATACTGGGGATACCCAAAGCGAAACTGCCATTGCCGAGCCTGTACATTGACCACGAGCGCCCCATGGTTCCATGGGGGAAGGCCGTACGCCCAGAGTTGTTCCATACCTGAAAGATCTGGATGGAGAAAAAAGGTCATGACGATACCGATGGTGAGCACCATCCAACTGCGCTGAAAGAGCAGATTGCTCTGGTTTTGCACAGGGCTGTCCCCTGTCTCTCCTGCGCGCTGTCTGAATCGCACTGCAGAAAATGCCATAAACATGATGATAAAAACGAACAGGATGACCGAAACGTAAACAAGAGTGTCAAACGCGTCGAGTGACACCTCTCCCTGCAAGGAAGCCACATAGTAGTACGGTGTGTGAATCACCCATAAATGGGCAAAGTATTCCAGGATTGCAGAAAATATCAGCCATAGACCGGCAAACATTGCAAGATTTCTGCCATTTTGGACGCGCTCCATACGCTGTTACTCGCCCCCTTTCGCCGTTATGCACGCACGATGTTGATTGTGCCGCGCATTCCCATTCGATAGTGTTCATAATGTTGTACAAAACAGCCATAATTCCACAGTCCCGGTTTGTCTGGAACGGTGAAGGTAATGTCGACGGCACCCCCGGGGTTTAGTGTCGGACTGAAATTTCCTCCATCCGCGATGTTGTAAAGCGACTTCGGTCCCTCATACGTGACGATGGCTTTGTTTGGAACAAAGTTATTCACGTCGCGCGGATTGCTGAGTGTGACGTGAACCCCGTCGAAAAAATCTTCGGCGAAACCGTCTTGCGTCTCCACCCCGAACACTGTGTTCTCCGTGTTTACATGGCGGCCAACCACCCACTCGTGGTATTTTCCCGGGTGGGACTGACTGCGGTTACGAAACGCGATGGTGATGCGATCGCCAACCTGCCATGTCATGTAATTCGGGATGTAGTAATAGTCGAGCGCATACAAGGGAATGTTGCCTGTTTCGACCTGCGACCCGAATACCTCCCGCATCGCGCGCGCAATCGTGGATCCGCCGAAGGTTCCGATCAGGCCGGCAACTGTCACAGCGCCGACACTAAAAAGAAACTGGCGTCGGCTCCAGTCTGGTGGATCCTGTGACCCCTGCGTATTCTCTTCATCTAATGCGCTGTTTTTGGGCGATTCAGCCATGCCCTTTCCTCCTTCCTTTAACTTAAAGTCGCTTGCTTTGACATAAAACATTTTCAAAGCAGGCTAATTCTAGCAACAATCTTCCAGTTGGAATGTGATCTATGTCACAAACATGTAGTAATTGAGGAAATTGTGACCAAGATATTTCTGTTTCGGATGCAACCGTTGACAATAAACGATAAAAAAGTGGCACGACGCATCTGCGTCGTGCCACACATGAGTACAACTATTGTAAATTAGTAGACGCCTACGCCAGCACCTGCGCCCACGCCAACGCCTGTTCCATATCCGTACGTAGGTACAAACAGGAAGAACAGAACGAAAATGATAAGAAACACGACAGCCCAGCGTGTATAACCGCCAAAAACTCCGTACATCGTTGATTTCCTCCTTTGCGCTTTGATAGTACAGCGTATGAGAAGAAATCCATTTAGGTCTTAGGGCAAATAACCCGTATTCTCGATAAATCGCACCAGGGTTTTTTCCAGGCTTTTTTGTCACAATCGCGTTTGACCTTGTCCGTGGATTTGGTACTGATAACTTGTAAGCTCGCGAAGTCCCATTGGGCCGCGGGCATGCATCTTCTGTGTTGAGATTCCAATTTCTGCACCGAATCCAAACTCAAATCCATCCGTAAATCGCGTGGAAGCGTTGTGATACACGGCTGCTGCATCCACATTCGCTAAAAAGAAATCAGCGCGTTCAGAGTCTTCCGTCACGATGGCTTCAGAATGGTTTGTTCCGTAGGTTTCGATATGAGCGATTGCCTCTGCCATCGAGTTGACAACCCGCACGGCCAGGATGTCGTCAAGAAATTCTTCGCGATAGTCACTCTCTGTCGCCCGTTTGATCGCTTTAAACTTCTCAATAAATCGATCGTATGAAACATTGCACAGTCGAAGCTCAACCTGCGCGGCTGTCAAGTCGCTCAAAATTTGCGGGAGGATCGTATCCATGCAGGCACGATGAAGAAGCAGCGTCTCTGCGGCGTTGCAGACAGATGGGCGAGAGCATTTTGCGTTATGAACGATTGCGATCGCCATTTCTGGATTTGCAAATCGGTCAATATAGATGTGGCAATTCCCAACGCCCGTTTCGATAACGGGCACGCGTGCAGTCTCAACAACGCGCTTGATCAAGGCGGCTCCGCCTCTTGGAATCGCCAGATCGACTAACCCGCGAAGTCCCAGCAGAGCGTCAATGCTTTTTCGATCTGGATCATCGACAAATTGGATGGCTTCACTTGGAACGGATGTGTTTTGAAGTGCGCGCCTCATCGTCTGAATCAGCGCCTTGTTTGTCTTTTGTGCTTCAGTTCCACCGCGCAGTACGACAGCATTTCCTGATTTGAGTGCGAGGACTGCCGCATCCACAGTGACATTTGGCCGCGCTTCGTAAATGATGGCGATCACGCCAAAAGGAACGCGCACTTTTTCAATTCTCATTCCGTTTGCATGATCAATCTGTTCCATGCATTCACCCACCGGATCTTGGAGCGCGGCGACGTGGTGTACGCCTTTGATAATCTCTTGCAGACGCGCTTCATGGAGGGTCAATCGATCAATACGGTGAGGTGGCGCGCTGTTTTTTTGTGCCTGCAAAACATCGCGTTGATTCGCTTCAAAAAGTGTGTCGCGCTCCTGCTCCAAGGCGTATGCGATCGCCTTTAGCGCATCGTTTTTTTGCTCAGGCGTGCAGCGTCGCAAGATTCGAGCCGCCTGTTTTGCAGTGTGTGCCAGTTCCCGTACGTCACTCACTGTGGCTCACTCCATTCGTCGGTAAACAAAACGAGATGATTGCGATGAATCACTTCTACCTGTGCGGAGGATTTGCGCTCAAGAAGCAAGGCGATGTCACGCGCGGCATAATTTGTTCTCCCTCGCCCAATCGGCTTCCCTCCGGCTCGCACATCAATCACAGCGCCTGTTTCAAAGTTCCCCTCGACGCAGAGAATACCTGGCATGAGCAGGCTCGCCTTTTTATGGATCAGCGCATCGCGAGCGCCTTGGTCAATGTCAACTCGCCCCATGGAGCGAGAAGAATGCTTTAGCCACGCGCGTTTTGCGTCAAGACTCGGGGATTGGGAGGAAAAACGGGTTCCGAATTGATCGCTCGTCAACAATTCGAGCAGGTGATCCGCATGTCGAATATCTGCGATGACGGCCTCAATTCCTGCTGAAGTGACAATCTGTGCGGCTGCCAGTTTGGTTTTCATCCCGCCTGTGCCGGACGTTGATCCTGCCTGCCCTGCGCGCATGAGGATGTATTTGTCAATTCGATCTACGCGCGCGATGCGCTCTGCACGCGAGTCAATCCGCGGATCAGATGTGTACAACCCATCACAATCTGTCAGTAAGACCATGGCGTCAGCTTCTGTCAAGAGACTCACTTGTGCCGCGAGAGAGTCGTTATCTCCGAGCCTTATTTCATCGACTGAAACAGAGTCATTCTCATTCACGATCGGTATGACATGATGTGTGAGCAGGGTTTCAAACGTATTTCGCACATGGAGATAGCGACGTCGGTCATCAAGGTCAGAGCGAGTCAACAGAATCTGCGCGATGTGCTGACCGTAGCGATCGAACTGTGTCTGATAAAGAGAGAGCAACTTCCCCTGCCCCACGGCGGCTGCCGCCTGCTTTTCCGGCATTGTCATTGTGGAGCGGGACCAGCCAAGGATTCCAAGACCCGCCCCTACCGCGCCTGAAGACACGAGTACGATGCGCGCATTGGATTCACGTTTGAACCTCATCAACGCATCGACGACATGCTGGAGTTTAGCGGGGTTCAAAATACCCTGTTCATCAGTCAGACTGCTCGTTCCAACCTTTACGACGACACGCTTCCATCTCATAGAGATCAGCACCCTACCTTAATCGTACAATCTATCTTGAAAAAATGGCGCGACCGCTTCTTTTTTCGCGCAGACGGCGGCGCGAGACGCCATGCTACCGTCTATCTGTTATTTTGTTGTATCGGTACGCGCGACGGACGTCTCTTCGCGATTCTCAAACAACTCATAGAATCGCTTGTATTTGCCAGTCTGAACGGCCGGAACTGCGCGCGGTGTCGATTTTGTCGTTTGCGGTGATCTCTGCGCGGTACGCTCTTTTTCTGGCTCTGAGCGCTTTCGGTATGTTTTTCGATATTCGCTCAACTGTTTTTCGCTTTTGATGTTTGCTCGCGCCCAGCCTCGCAAAATCGTGTCAACATAGCGAAAGTTAAACACGCCAGACAGGACGGATTCGCGAAGCGCCTCTATGATCAGCCACTCTTTATACCCATCTTCATTGAGCCAGCGCGTGATCTGTTCATATTCCAGCGGAGACAGCAAACGGCCAAATTCTTGCTCGAATCGAGTAAAAATTGCGAGAGATGCTTCTTCTTCCTGATGCATCCCAATCATTCGCTCAAGGAGTGGCCGAATGCTGATCATGCGCTCCACATACTGAATATGCCCCTCCACAATCAGTCGTTGAATCGTGACGGCGATCTCATCCGCCGTGAGACTCATTCGCTCTGCAAGACGATCGAGATCGGGAAATGCGTGATCGATCTGCTGATAAGATAGAATATGGATAATCACCATCATATCGATGTCCGATAAGCCCAAAGCATTGTAGGTTTTTAGCAATTCATAGGGAAAATTGACATGACGTTGCTCCAAGGCACTGAGCGCTTGATCCAAAAATTTTTTCATCGCTTGCGCCCCTTCCTTAAGCAAGTATACCATTCTCCCATGCATTCTGGGATTCTTCTTTGGAGAGTATGTTAAAAGGATGCCTTCCCCTTTAGGGATAGAGGCGATACAGCAGACGTGGAAACGGGATGGTTTCGCGGACGTGTTCAAGACCGCAGATCCAGGCAACAGTGCGTTCGAGTCCAAGTCCAAACCCTGAATGTGGCACGGAGCCGTACGTTCTTAAGTCTAGGTACCAGGCGTAGGCATCTTTTGGCAGGTCATGTTCTTCAAACCGTTTTAAGAGCAGTTCAGGATCATCAATACGCTGTGAACCACCAATAATTTCACCATACCCCTCAGGAGCCAACAGATCTGCACAAAGGACAACCTCCGGGCGATTCGGGTCTGGCTTCATGTAGAATGCCTTCAGTGAGGTAGGATAGCGTTCGATAAAGACAGGTCGATCATACGCCTCGGCAATTTTTGTCTCATCCGGTGCGCCAAAGTCGTCTCCCCACGTGAATTCTTGGCCTGTCGATTGTAAAAATGTGACCGCTTCGTCGTATGAAATACGCGGAAAAGGCGCTTTGACTCGCTCCAGTTTTGAGATGTCGCGTCCAATGACGAGCAGTTCTTGCTCACAATGAGTCAAAACATGATCGACAATCGCGCAGATCAACGCTTCTTGAATGGCGACACTCTCATCATGTTCTACATAGGCCATTTCCGGCTCGATCATCCAAAATTCGATAAGATGTCGACGTGTTTTGGATTTTTCGGCGCGAAAGGTAGGACCGAAGGAGTAGACACGGCCGAGCGCCATGGCAGCCGCTTCCATGTAGAGTTGTCCGCTCTGTGTTAAATACGCGTCTTCATCAAAGTAGGACGTGTGAAAAAGCGTGGTTGTCCCCTCGCACGAAGAAGGTGTGAGAATCGGTGGATCCACTTGAGTGAATCCTTGACGGTCTAGAAACTGGCGAATCGCGCGAATGATCTCTGCGCGGATCTTTAAGATCGCGCGCTGTCTTGGCGCGCGCAGCCAGAGGTGGCGATGATCCATTAGGAAATCAACGCCGTGTTCTTTGGGGGTGATGGGATAATCATGTGTCAGCGCGACTAGTTCAAGATCTTTGATCTGAAGCTCAATACCATCTTTTGCACGCTGGTCAGGCTGCACAACGCCGTGAACGATGATGGAACTCTCTTGGGTCAAGGATTGAGCCAACGTGAAGACGTCGTCAGATCCATCCCCTTTTGCGAGTACACCCTGGACAAAACCACTTCCGTCGCGAAGTTTTAAAAAGATGATTTTTCCAGAAGATCTTTTTTGATGCAGCCACCCTTTGATCGTTATTGTATCTCCTAAATGATCACGCAAATCTGCGATGCGAATCACTGCCAACAGAATCGTCTCCTCTACATACTCACTCACATATCCTTGCTTATTTTACAATGGACAATGACAACCGTCTAGAAACGAGCGCAACAAAAAGAACGCAGCCATACACGCTGCGCCCATGGTTTTAGTGCCTTATAAATCAGATTACTGACCGCTTGCCGCTTCCAGTTCGGCGCGCTGTAAAAGCCATACGCGAAACTCGCTGCCATCCATGCTCTCACATTCCACCACATGGCGCGCAAACGACTCGAGTTCGTTCGCGTAGGGGTCGAGCACTTCTTTTGTCCGTTTTTCAATCGATGCCAATATAAAACGAACTTCTTCATCAAGAATGTTTTCGGGCAAATGCTCTTCTGCCACAATTCCGATTCGACTCAGTCCACACATCACTTCCGTTTTAGCCAGTCGACTCGCTTGAACAAAGTCGTTTTGCGCGCCTGTCGAGCGATTGTTGAAGATCAGCTCTTCTGCGATCGCTCCGCCTAGCGCCACGACGATCTGTTGATCGAGTTGTTCCTTCGTGTAGAGATAAGAATCTGCCTCTGGAATCTGTCGCACGAAGCCGAGCGCATTGCCGCGCGGTGCAATTGTAATGTGAGAGACAGAACCTTTGCGCATCGTTTCAGAGGCGATCGCATGCCCCAATTCGTGGACAGCTACACGCAACAACTCGTCTTCAGTCGGTATGCGCCCGGTCTTTTCACCCATGAGCACCTTGTCGACGGCATCGCGGAAATAAGACTGGCGAATTGTCGGCGCATTTTCACGCAGCGCGATAATCGCCGCCTCATTGCATAGACTCTCTAACTGTGCGCCAGAGAAACCATACGTCTCACGCGCGATGTGTTCAAGATCCACATCCGCGTCGAGTGGTTTGTCGCTCGCCTGGATGCGTAAGATGTGAAGACGCCCCTCACGATCGGGCAGGTCCACGCGGATCTGGCGGTCAAACCGTCCCGGGCGCAAAAGTGCACTGTCCAAGATGTCAGAACGGTTGGTCGCGGCAATCACGAGCACCATCGGTGTCTGCGTTGTCTGCATGCCATCCATTTCGGTGAGGAGCTGGTTGAGCGTCTGGTCGTACTCCTGGTGACTGTGCATCCCCCGCCGACCGCCGACGACGTCAATTTCATCGATAAAGACAATCGCGCTCTCTTTGCCTTCTTTTTTTGCACTCATGCGGGCCTTGCGAAACAATTCGCGCACGCGTTGCGCACCGACGCCGACATACATTTCGACGAACTCACTCCCGGACGCCGAGACAAACGCTGAGTCAGTATAGGTCGCGGCAGCCTTGGCCATCATCGTTTTTCCCGTTCCCGGCGGCCCTGTCAAAAGAATGCCTTTTAGCGGGCGTATGCCTAGCTTGCGGATTTTATCGCGATAGCGAAGAAAATCGAGCGCCTCCATCAACTCGCGCTTTGCGTGTTCCTGCCCGCCGATATGCTCGAAATTGACCTGATGGCGAATCGCCGTCTCTTTCGATCCGGTCGGTGCGACTTGACGTCTGCCCATCAACGTATAAAATGCAAAACCGAGACCGACGATAAAGAGGAGCGGCAAGATTTGAATGCCGAGCAACTCCAAAAAAATAACGAGTGCAATTCCGGCGCCAATTAACCATTCTTTCATAGACCGCTCGCCCCCGAGAATTTTGTGGAGTACGGCACAATGGCATAGAGATATGACGAACCCTGTTGGAACTGAAGGAATACATCGGACGCATTCATTGTGATGCGCGCTTGAACGTGCAATTTTGCAGCTGACGCTTGCAGATTCGCGATCATGGTCGTGTACATGCCGTGAGCAAGGCCTTGGTACAAAATCGGTTGCAGTGTTTCATAATCGCGATAAAGCGTCGCAGTGCGATGGTCTTTTAACACAATTTGATAAGGTGTGCCAATTGAAGATGAAACGATGGACTGCAACTGATCATACGTTGTTTGAAGGTCACTCACCAGTCCGAGCTTTATGACGATCACGGGTGCGCTTCCGGTCAAGTCGATGGATGCAGATTGCACGGATGCGATATGTGTGAGCTGTGATTTCAGTGGCTGGACGAGATCGTACGTGCGATAGATTTGGAAACCGCCAAAAAGAAGCGCAAATGTCAAAATCAGCGCAGAGACGGTGGGCACGATCCGAATGCGTGACATGCATACGCCCCCCTTTTAGCGCTGGAATACTCGAAGCTGCAGATACGACCTAAAAACATCTGTAAAATCGCGATCCGTGCAACAACGAAACTAGTAGCAGTATAGCATGAGACGATCATTTGCACGATGCGCAATCTCGTCCAAACTCGCACACTTCTTCCATATCACTCGGACATCTTTGATCACGCAAGATAAGGATGGTTGACCGTTGCGGTTGCGTGCCAAAGAAGCGCGCCAGTGTACGCGTTGACATACGCAAACGCGTAGCGGCCATCTGGCGTTTTTGCCGAAACGAAATAGATCGCATTCGTTTGTTTCAGATACGGTTCGACGCGACAGTAGCCAAGAGAAACCGTCAGCACTGACAAAGGATGGATCCCTATTGCGGTGAGCGCTTGAACCGCCCTTTTTGGTGCGATCAGTGAATTCGCATAGACGGGGATGGTCGCGTTGCCATAAACAAAGACGTCAAGTGGTCTCCCCATTGCGTCTACACCATATACGGTTTGTGACAATGCACCGCCCGTGAACCATTTGACGGCCGTAACGCGCGAAAGCGCCGTGTGGTTTAGTGCGAGTTGCGCCGCCCGCACGTTCGGGCTGTCTACAGCGGATAGCCTGGGGTATATCCAGGCCACGGCAGAGGCAGCGCAAAGCATGACGAGTACAAAGAAACCGACGAATCCCCATATGATCGATCGTTTCATTCGTGCGCTCGGTAAATCGTAACAGTGTATTTTCCTTCTTCAACTTTTGATTTGGAGAGGCCAAAAATGACATCCAAATCCTTCAGTGTGCGATTAAGGAAATCAATCAATTGGTACAAGTCATCTGAGATCGCGACGTCTTTGGTCGCAAGAATCATATCGGCGCGTTCCATCAAGCTGCCCCTTCAAAGTTGAAATGGCCATGATTTGAGTGTATCAACCATCTCTGAATTTGTAAATTGAAGATGAACGGGCGTCACACTCACATAGCCTCGTTCAACACTGTACACATCTGTGTCAGGTTCATTCTCGATTTGAACAACCTGTCCCGCCTGCCAGTAATAGGTTCTTCCCAAGGGATCAACCCTTTTTTCATACGCATTTTTGTATCTGAGAATTCCTGTTTTGGTGACGCGTATGCCTTTTAGCGTTTCGCGCGACCCCGGAGGAATATTCACGTTGAGATAGACATCATGCGGCAGTTTCTGATGATGGAATAGATCGACAAGCCCTAAACCGATCTGCACACTCGCGGTAAAATCAAACGGTTCATCAATCAAAGACATCGCGATCGCAGGAATGCCGTGCATGACTGCTTCTGACGCTGCAGAAGCGGTGCCCGAGTACACAATGTCCATGCCCAGGTTGGCGCCGTGGTTTATCCCGCTTAACACAAGGTCTGGTGGATTCTTTTCACAAAGTGCGCCGAGCGCCAGTTTGACACAGTCGGCGGGCGTACCGTTGACCGCGTAGCCTTCGATTCCGTGTGGAAGCGTTACAGATTTTGCGTGCATCGGCTTATGCAGCGTTATGGAGTGGCTCGATGCGCTCTGTTGGCGATCTGGCGCGACGACAGTCACACGGTGCCGTTTTGTCTCTGCCAGCGCTGTGGCAAGTGCGCGAATCCCATGTGCGTAAATTCCGTCATCGTTTGTAATCAACAAATGCATGTAGGCGTTCCTCTTTCAACGTGTGGTGGTAGATGATGCTCTCATGGCGATGCGTTTCGCGGTGATACTATCCTTATTACCATACGTGAGAGGATGATCGCGCATGAGCGAACGCATCACATCGACAGATCCTGACGTTTCTGATGATCGCATGCCTGACGCGCTTTTTGATACGCATTATGAAGCGCGCGAGGATGTCATCACGCTCTACCGCTCCGTCTGGAACTGGTTATCATGAATGAGCCGAAAACGATGTGTCCGTGTGAAATTTGGCGCCTACGCGCTCTGCCTCAAAGCGCACCTTTTCTTGGTCGATCGTCATAAATTCGCGGTTGCGATAAAGCGCTCGTCCCGCGACGAACACATCCGTCACGTCACATCCCGACGAGCTGTACACGGCGTGTGCGAGCAGCCTGTGGCGCGGAACATAGCGCGGACTGGTAAGATCAAGCAGGATCAAATCGGCTGGCGCGTCGACGCACAGCGTGCCAAGATTGGGATGAATCCGCTCATCCAAAAACAACGCCTTGACGCCTTGTGAGGTTGCCATGGATAGTGCGGTGCCAGCGTCAATGGCCGTCGCATTTTCATGGGTACCTTTATGCAATAGTGCCGCCAGACGCAACTCTTCAAAAAGATCAAGTTTGTTATTGCTCGCAGCGCCATCCGTGCCAAGACCGACAATAATTCCTCTTTCTCTCATGGCGAGCAGCGGTGCGATGCCGCTTCCCAGCTTCAAGTTGCTCCCTGGGTTGTGTGCAACGCGCACACCGCGCTCTGCGAGAATATCCAGATCTTTTTCATCCGCGTGCACAACGTGCGCTGCGGTGACAGGAAAAGCAAAAAAACCGAGTTGGTGTAAATAGGCAATAGGTGACACGCCGTGCTCACGCAGGCTATCTAAAACTTCCTTGCGCGTCTCAGATACGTGAATTTGCAGTGGCGCATCAAGTTTTTCGGCGAGCGCCATCACTTCTTTTAGCGTATCTGCAGTGCATGTGTAAGGCGCGTGCGGCGCGAGATCAATCGATATTCTCCCGCCTCCTGCTCCATGATACGCCTGATAAAGTGCTTCTGCCTCTTTTAGCGCAAGCCCTGCGCCATCGCCGGAAACGATTCCCCGTCCGAGCACTGCGCGCATTCCTGATGACAAGACAGCTTCTGCGACCGTATCCATCGAAAAATACATGTCCGTAAACGTTGTCGTCCCCGTCTCAATCATCTCTAGCATGGCGAGTTGTGCGCCAAGGTGGATGTCTTCCGGGGAAAGTTTTGCCTCGGCTGGCCAAATGCGGTCATTGAGCCATGCATGCAGTGGCATATCATCTGCGAAACCGCGCAAAAGAGACATCGCCGCATGTCCGTGCACGTTCACAAGACCCGGCATCGCGAGACGATTCGTTCCATCGATCGTCTGATCAAAATCACTGCGCGAGTGGGGGCAATCGCCAGGACCGATCTCAGCGATGCGATCCCCGTGTATGACGATATATCCTTTTTCGGCTTCGCGACCCGTGCCATCAAGGTATTGGGTCGAGTGGATCAAAATTTTCAATGTCATTCCCCCCTCCCCACTTTACGCATTCATGGATTGTGCAGCCGTCTGACAAGCACATGAAGCACTGTGGTCCGGCGCGAGCAGTGTGTGAAAAAAGAGATCGCGAATGCGGTGGACATTGTTTGCCATCACGTCGAGCACCTCTTGGTGTGTCAGTACATCTCCCGTGATTCCGCTGCAGTAGTTTGTCACCATTGCGACAGACGCATAGCACATGCCGAGTTCCTTTGCGAGCACAACCTCCGGGACCGCAGTCATGCCGACGACGTCCCCGCCCATCCTGTCAAACATACGGATCTCAGCCGGCGTCTCAAAACGAGGTCCCTCTGTGCAGACATAAGTTCCCCCATAAACCACTGGCAGTTCCTTTTCTTCGGCAGACTTGGCAAGTTTTTTTCGCAGTCTGCCACAAAACGGATCGGTCATGTCGACATGAGTGACAGGGCGTCCGTCTTCAAAAAACGTAAGCGGCCGAGATTTCGTAAAATCCAAAAATTGGTCGACGATGACAAGGGATCCCGGCAAAAGGTTTTTGTGCACGCTTCCGACAGCCGCGGTGGCATAAATTTCTGTGACCCCAAGTGCACGCAGCGCGTAGAGATTCGCGCGATACGGGATTTGGTGCGGCGCAAGATGGTGACCTTCTCCGTGGCGCGGCAAGAAAACGACAGGCTCGCCGCTGTATTCACCGATTGTGCAAACTGCATTTCCGTAGGGTGTATCGATCGTGTGTTGTTGGTGGTCTTTCAGACGCTTTGGATCATAGACGCCTGTTCCTCCGATGATTGCCTTTTTTGCGTTCAAATGTTCATCCCCCTGCCAGTCCCTTTTTCCCTCCTAGTCTACCACAGGCATGTACCCGCAGACACCGCGGACGATCAAGAATGTACGATCTGGGAGCGGCTCATGGGCAGAATGAGATGATGGAGATCGATTGTAAGAACCAATGGGTTTCTTTTGGTGACCCGGTACACATCTCCCCAGTGCTCCCTGAGGCGTTCGATCAGCGCTCCTGTATCAGTGTTTTTTGCCGATCCTTCATCAAGGACAATGCGCGCGCTCGGATCAAGAACGTCCAGCAGTTTTTGATCTCGCGCGTGCGGAAAGATGGATGGCTGCAGGATCAAGATGTCCGGGTCATCCGGCCAAGGGTGTGGACTCATCTGCGTCGGCAGCAAGAGTCCGATCGTAAAAGAGCGATAGGAAACGCGCAGGAGACCTGTGTGAACATGTGTTTTGCCATCTGCCGTTTGCAATGGATGAAGCGATAGCGTAAAGCCGTTTGCCAAAGTATAGATTTTGCGGGAATCGACGGCTGTGATCTGCCGGTCTTCAGCTTGACGCACTGGCATTTGATAAACGGCAAGCAGTCGATGGCACCTCATTTTTTGCCTGATGGAAAAAAGCACGCCTTGCCATTTGGCGGTGCAAAAAGAAGCGGGAATCGCATAGACGACCAGTGTGCGCGCATCTTGCGAGGATTGGGGAACGGTCACTTGCGCGAGCAGACGCTTGGCGAGTATGCCGACGCTTGAAAAAGGCAAAAAGAGCACGGTACCGCCGCTTTCCGCCGTCAAAGTCATAAGCGGATAAGGGGCGGCTTGCACCGTGAGAGTCGCGATGATCTGTCGCGTGTCTTCTTTTGCGACGGCGAGATTAGCAGATGAGAGCAGAAAACCAAACGTGATGAGCATTGCCGCCACGGTTTTGATCATTGCTCACCTCGCCATAAAATACTTGCGCGCCTGCCCGATCAATTCAGATAGTGAACCGCGTGCGATGGTCGGATTTGGCAGCGCCTTTAAAAAGATTGAGCCATACGGTTTATCGGCGATCCGTCGATCCAGTACGAAAACTGCGCCTTGATCGCTTGTAGAGCGGATCAAGCGGCCAAATCCTTGCGTGAAGCGAATGACAGCCTGTGGTGTCTGATAGACGACAAACGGGTTTAATCCCTGTTTTTTGATGTGCTCGGAGCGCGCCTGGATCACTGGGTGTGAAGGGACGGCAAAAGGAAGTTTCACGATGACCATACAACTCAGCGCGCTGCCGGGAATGTCAATTCCCTCCCAAAAGCTTTGCACTCCGAATAAGACGGCGCGCTCTGATGCGCGAAACTGTTCAATCAACGCGTGGCGCTGTGTTCCCTCCCGCCCTTGCGTCAAGAGGTCCAAACGCTTCTGTTCCAAGTTTGCCCGAACCAATCGATCACATTCGACCATCATCTGATAAGACGTGAATAAAACCAGTGTGCGCCCCTTTGCCGCGTCGACGATCGACTCAATGGAGCGCGCCGTATACGTCAAATGGGCAGGATCATCGACTGCGGGTCCGTCGTTTGGCAGACAGAGAAGCACATTTGCCCGGTAATCAAAGGGCGAAGCCGCGACCATGGTTTTAACGCGTGCCGGAGGATCGACGAGCGCCAGGCCAGTTTGATTGAGAAAGTACTGAAATGTTCCACCGCTGCGAAGTGTGGCTGAGGTCGCAATCACTGCGCGTTTGACTGCAAAGAGATGATCAAACAACAGGTGGCGCACAGAGAGTGGGGCGATCGAAAACGTCAAATCCGTCCCATGCGGGCGCCTTGACGCAGTCACCCAGGAGACAAACGCGTCCTCGCCTTTTTGCAGCAACAGCACATCGGCGACGACTTCCAGCGCGTGAAGCCACTCTGTCCCGCGACCAAAAACATCTTGCATGCGACCGTAGAGCATTTCATCGAGATCTTCGCTCGGGGAGAGGTTATCGTATTGGCGAAGGGCTGCCTCAAGCCCGCTGCGCGTGTCGCCAAGTGCCAACACAGATTGGGTGAGCGGCGCGTAGGAAGGCGATAACAGCAAGTCCTTTGTGATGCGCTGTTCTGCCTCGTCGCGGTGGAATACATTTTTGGCGTGCAAAACCACGTCACGAAACGCATCCACTGCTTGGCGCATGCTGTCTTGCAGGCGTGTCAAGACACTGAGATAGGGCGTGCTTTCTGTGTGGCCTGACGATTCGCGAACGCGCAGACTTTGCAGCAGATCGGGGATGCCGCCGCGGGATGCGTTTAGCCGCTCATACATCCGACGGATTTCCCGTTCGCTCACTTCAGCGCCAAAGTGTTGTGTCGCGAGTTCTTCAAGGTGATGCGCTTCATCAAGTATGAGGTAGTCATATCCAGGAAGAACGCGATGGTCTGTGCGGATGTCGGACAACACAAGTGCGTGATTGGTAATTACCACTGCGGCGGAAGCGGCCTTTTGACGTGCGCGATAGTAGTAGCAGTGGCGGAAAAATGGACAGGAGCGCGCGATGCAGCTTTCGGTTTCACTTTGCACTTCGCGCCATAGATGGCCGTGTTCGGCGCTTAGCGATAGTTCTTCGCGGTCACCCGTCTCGGTATGTGTAACCCATGTCGCCGTTTGCAGCGCAAAAGTGAGATCGTCCTCGCGCCGTGAAGGTATTTCGCGGATGACATGGGCCGCCTTGCGCAGACAGAGATACTGATTGCGACCTTTCATGACAGTGACGCTGATCTCCTGATCGATGGCCTGCAGTGCGTTTACGGCGTCTTTTTCAATCAATTGTTTTTGCAGCGCGAGCGTATGCGTGGACACGACAACTCGCCTACCGCCCTGTGCCGCAAACAGAAGACTTGGAATTAGGTAGGCGAGCGATTTTCCCGTTCCTGTACCCGCCTCTGCGACGACATGCTCGTCGTTTTGCAGTCCATGCGCGATAGCTCGCAGCATCGCTCTTTGCGATGGGCGAGATTCATACGAAAATGTGTGGAGCGCGGGCAAACGTTCTGAAAGGATGACTTCTGCCTGATCTGCGAGGGATTCTTCTTCACGCTTTGTTGTGTTCTCATCTTCGCGCTCAAAAGCGCGTTCAATCGGTTCTAGATTGCGAAATGAAAGACCTTGTATCATTTTTTGTGCAAAGCGCGCTGTGCGCAAGATTCTTGCATCTGCGATGTGGGCAAACCATTCCCGCTCAGCAGCTGTGCGCGCGTTTTTGCTGTATAAGGCAAATGTTGACTCAGGGAGCGAAGCGAGCGCATCGGCAATCGCCACGTGCGACATGCCCTTTTGTGGTTTTCTAGAAAGATGTGCAACACCCGATAGAGCGTGCTTGATCCAAGATAGATCAATGACTTGATCAAACGGTAAAAAGGTGAGCCCCGCCTCTTTCAGGATGGTGCCGAGTTGCGCATGCGCATTTTTGTACGATGAAAAAAAGACAGGACGATCACCGATAACAGAGACCATTTTTTCCCATAGCGAAGAAAGATCGACAGACTGCTCGATCGGTTTCACGTGGTAGAGTCGCTTTGTTTTGTCATACTTTGCGCCGATTGTAAGTGTGCGCGGCGCTTCGTGTGGTACTTCGAACAACGCAAGGGTGGGAATCATGGAGCGCTTTATGTCCCACGCGTATGCGATCTGATAATTGGACAACGTGGCCCTCCTGCTAGCAACTTCCTTCAAATCTGAAGATGACTCATTCAGTATCTGAGAAATGGATGGCGCCTGTCAATGGCAGAACGCCATTTAAGCCGCAGGAGCGGTGCCTATCCTATGGGGTAATCATGTGTCCTGAAGGAAGTGTATGTGCCTTTAAAAGTGCGTGGGCGGCGCGCAGGGATGGACGCAGTGAGAGGGCAACCCGCAGATTGCGAAGTCCTTGCTGTGTGTCACCGCGTTTAAGATGAACTCGCCCAAGTTCATACATCAAATCTGCGCGTTCATTTGCGGCGGCGCGCAAAAGCGCATGGCTGAGCTGTTTTAGGGCAGCTGCAAAATCACCTTTTTCTGTGAAGGCGCGCGCCATGCCTGTCGCGTGCAGTACGTTGATTTCAGCATCCGGACGAACCGATTGAAACACACGCAGCGCTTGACTCCAGTCTTTTTTTGCCATGTATGCGAAACCAAGATGAAGCGTGGCCTGTGCGTGATCTCGCTGCACTGTCAACAAAGCCTTGAGTCGCGCGCATGCCGCGTCAGGCTGATTGCGCAGGAGGTCGATCTTTGATAGCCCGATCATCGCGTCTGGCCATGTAGGTGCAAAATGACGCGCCTTTGAAAAATGCGCCTGCGCTTCTTGCAAGCGTCTGAGCCGAAGCGAAAGAAAGCCGATTTCAATATCGAGCTGCGGCTCTTTTCTCCCTAGTGATCGGGCGTGAATCAACGCGTTTCGCGCGTCGTTTAGGCGTCCGAGTCCAACGCAGGAATTGCCGATGATGCGCCAGGCCAAGCCGTCTGCCTCATCGATTGATACAGCGTTTCGCGCACAGTGCAGCGCCTCACCCCACTGTTTTGCGTGAGCGTGGCATACCGCAAGATTGACCCATGTGTCACATGCCTTCGGACGTGCTACAACCACATCGGTCAATTCGCGAATCGCTTCAGGAATGCGTCTTGCGCGAACGTAGAGTTCCGCCTGCGCATCTTTTGCCGCGGCGATCAGGAGTGGATCGGAGACCGTGCTCTTGAAATGCGCGAGGTGCGCCTCTGCGTTTGGCACATCATTTTGAGCAATGCAGCTATAGATAAGAAACAGCCGCGCAACATTCAGGAGAGGATCACTTTCCAGCACTTGTTCAAAGACGCGACGAGAGTCTTCAAACATCAGCAGTTCAAAATAACCCATACCTCTGCGAAATAGCTTGAGTCCATCTTCGCTGGTGAGCGCGCTTCCCATGTCTTTCGCCAATTCAAAAACGTGTTCTTCTTCTGGGTCTCCCACGTTTTGCTCTGAGGCAGCAACCGGTGTTGCCTCAGTTTCTTTATCGCGCAGCAGCGCCTCAATTTCTTCATCGCGCGCAACCCACCAAGCGAGCATGTGCCGTTCAAAGGTTTGATATGCGCGAAGTGTGCGGCAAAGCGCCGCACGCTTTGTGTCGTCCGCTTCTTTCATGGCTTGTGAAATTCGCGTGATTTCTTCTTTAAAACGCCTGCAATCTTCCTCAAACATCATAGAGACACCGCCTCTTGCGCGTGGAATCGTGATACGTCCAATGTGCGCGAAGGGGTGTCCCCTTATTCAAGGCGGTGTCTTTCATGTGGATCGGTGAATTGACTGCGTTTTGATTAGGAAGAGATATGCCATTCAAGGTTGTCGATCAACCTTGTCTTTCCTATGTAAATCGCACCGGCAATCAGGCACTCCCCCTGCGTGGGTGCGCAAATCAGCGGCGTCAATTTTTCATTGTCATAAACGTTTAGATAGTCAATACGAAAGCCGGATTGCTCCAGTTTTGCGCGCCCTTTTTCAAGATGGTCTGCTACGGGTTTTCCTGGGGAAAGTGCCTTGTGCAGTTCGCGCAGGGTCTTGTTGAAAAGTGGCGCGCGCGCGCGTTCTTCTGCAGTCAAATAAACATTTCGCGAGCTGCGCGCAAGTCCGTCTGCTTCGCGCACAATCTCGCACGGAACAATTTCGACAGGCATCGAGAGATCTGTGACCATCCGTTTTAGGATTCGCCACTGTTGCGCGTCTTTTTTTCCAAAATAAGCGCGCGTCGGTTGTACCAAATGAAAGAGCTTGGAAACGACCGTACAGACTCCGTCAAAGTGCCCTTTGCGGCTCGCCCCGCAGAGATGATCGCCGAGTTCTCGCACGTGAACCGTTGTAAGGACAGGCTCGGTTCCGTACATCTCTGTTACCGTCGGCGTAAATACTTGATCGACGCCAAGAGATGCACAGATCTCAAGATCGCGTTCAATGTCGCGCGGATAGCGGTCAAAATCTTCATGGGGCGCGAATTGAAGCGGATTGACAAAGATGGAAACAATCACCGTGTCATTCTCTGCGCGCGCGCGCTGTATGAGAGACGCGTGGCCTTCATGCAAAAAACCCATGGTTGGAACAAAACCGATTGACATGTGTTGGGGATGCGCCTCTTTCAAATCCTTTACGGTTTCAATCCGTTTCACGCAAAGAGCCCCTTTCCTTGCCGCCATAAAGTTGATCAAGTTCATCGACGTGAATTTCATACGTGTACTGGGCGCTCGGAAACGCGCCTAGCTTGACCTCATCTCTGTAGGCAACAAGTGCGCTGTGCACCACCTCGTGAAGCGCCGCATACGATTTGACAAATTTGGCAGTGTCTTGACCATGCATGCCCAACAAATCGTGATACACCAAAACCTGTCCTGAGCACGCAGCGCCGGCGCCGATGCCGATGGTGGGAATGACGAGTTGCTCTGTCACGAGCGCGCCCACATCGTTTGGCACGCACTCGAGTACCACCATGAAAGCACCTGCTGCTTCAAGTGCGCGCGCATCATCAAGCAGCCGCTGTGCCGCCTTTTTATCGCGTCCTTGAACGCGGTAGCCACCGAGATTCAATACAGCCTGTGGGGTTAATCCAAGGTGCGCGCAAACGGGGATTCCAGCGCGGATCAAAACCTCCACATGCGGCAGGATCTCGCGCCCACCTTCAAGTTTCAATCCGTCGACGTGCGCCTCTTGCATGACGCGCATCGCATTTTTTAGTGACTCCTGTGGATCGCCGTGGTACGTGGCAAATGGAAGATCGACGAGCACCATCGTGTTTTGCGCTCCGCGGCGAACCGCTTTTGCGTGATGGATCATCTCATCGAGTGTCACCGGGATGGTTGTCTCATACCCGAGCATCACCATGCCGACCGAATCGCCGACCAAGATGACATCCATCAAAGCGTCCTCAGCCATGCGGGCTTGATTCGCGTCATAGGCAGTAACCATCGCGATTTTTTCGCCTTTTTGTTTCATCGCGCGCAGTGTTCGCGTTGTGTGACGTGCAGAACGTGCCATGGTTTTTAACCCCCTCACTCATCATTAAGGTGAAGTTCTCATCCTTTCAAGCGGCGCGGTTTCGACGATTTCTCCGCTGAAAAGCGCATGGCGATTTCCTGTGCGGTCGCGCATAAAAAGCGTCCCGTGTTCGTCGATCGCTTCCGCGACGCCTTCTAAAACCGTGTTTCCGTGCACTGCGCGCACGTGTTTGCCAAGCGTCTCACACGAAGCGCGATACGCGTCGACGCGATCGCCAAAGCGAAGTCCTGCCGCCACATCGCGCTTTAGCAGCGTGAGCGCATGGATCAGGGCGCTGGCCAAACGGTTTCTATCCACCGTTTCGCCGAGTGTCTCAAAGGATGTGGCGCGGTTTTTGACATCCTCTGGCGTGCGCTCAAGATCTAAGCGCACATTGACGCCGATACCTGTGATCATCACGGCGCGGTCGGCAAGCTGACGCGCTTCTGTGAGAATGCCACACACCTTTTTTCCCTCGGCGAGAATATCGTTCGGCCACTTTACGGTGAGTTCACTATGGACTAACTCTGCCAGTGTGTCCCGCACGCACAGCGCAACCAAAAGCGGCCAGGCGTCAGGAATCACCACACCTTGAATCGCATGCGCATAAGAGAAGAAAAGCCCATTTCCCGGCTGAGAAATCCAGTTTCTCCCGCGCCTGCCCCGCCCCGCGGTCTGCTCCTCTGCGAGAATGGCAACCCATGATAGGTGATCGTGCAGCATCGTATCGCGCGCGATGTCATTGGTTGATGTCACAGATGGAAAAACGAGTACAGCGCCTTCGCGCAATGCGCGCCCGCCTTCTCTCATCCGTTTGAGATCGCGCTCGATCACGCTTGCGTCAAGCTTATCCATGCCTCGTTATGCACTCCCTTTTTCCGCTTCTTCCAGGCATTGAGAACTCTCGATCAAGCACTCATAAAGGCGTTCGTAGCCAGCGACGATTTCACTTGCCGAGAACTGCGCCGCGCGCGCGCGCGCCGCACGCGAATAAGCACTCCACAGACGATCATTTGTCAACAGTGCGCGCGCGTTTTTGGCCATGTCATCCACATCGCCAATCGGGGAGAGCAAACCAGTTTTTCCGTGTTCGACAACTTCTGGAATGCCACCTGCAAGCGATCCGATAACAGGTACGCCGCACGCCATGGCTTCAAGAGCGACTAAGCCAAAACTTTCTTTTTCCGACGGCAACAGCAGCAAATCGGCTGCAGAGAGAAGCGCCACCACTTCATCGCGTTTGCCAAGAAAGTGAATGTCGCGCGCCATGCCCATCTCCTCGCTCAAGCGCCACGCCGCGTCAAGATCCGGACCTTCTCCTATCAAGATCAGTTTGGCAGGAAGCGTTTCGCGCACCTTAAAAAACGTTTTTAGCACATCACTCACGCGTTTTACTGGACGAAAATTAGAAATATGCATGAGCACCTTTTCGCCGTTTGGCGAGAAGCGCTTTCGCCACTCATTTTTTGTCGACCTCTTATAGAGCTGGAGATCGACGAAATTGCTGATCTTGATCATTGACTGGCGCGGGCCAAACAGCTCAATGGTCTGTTCAATTAAACTGTTAGATACAGCCGTGACAAGATCGCTTCTTTCGATGCCAAGGCGGATCAGTCTGCGCAGGAGTGGATCTTCTGCAAGCACCGTGATGTCCGTTCCGTGCAGTGTGGTCACAATGCGCACAGGGTGATTGTAGAGCATCTCGCGCGCGAGAAACGCACACACGGCATAAGGCATGGCGTAATGGACGTGCAAGATCTGAAGGTCATAGTGTTTGATGACATCGGCCATCTTGGCGGCGAGTGCAAGATCTACTGGCGATGAGTGAAGCACAGGATAGCTTGCCGTCTCGACTTCGTGAATAAAGATGTTTTCCTGATACAGCCCGAGACGAAACGGGATCCCGGAAACGATAAAATGCACCTCGTGTCCGCGGGCTGCGAGCGCTTTTCCAAGCTCTGTGGCAACCGCCCCCGAACCGCCAAGCGTTGCGTAACAGCTTATGCCGATTCTCAACGCGCTTCTCCCTCCGCACGTTCCTGCTCTTCCTTGACTACGTCGCGCCACAGAAAATCTCCGCGCCAAAGCCCGCGTATGAGAATTTCTGCGGTTGCGACATTTGTGGCGACTGGGATTGCGTGCACGTCGCACAGCCGCAAAAGAGCAATGATGTCTGGTTCGTGCGGTTGCGCGAGTAGCGGGTCGCGCAGAAAAATCAGCAAATCCAATCGATTCTCGGCGATGAGCGCGCCGATCTGCTGGTCGCCGCCAAGCGGTCCGCTTTGAAAACGATGGATGTGCAGGTTCGTCGCTTCAAGAATGCGCTTGCCAGTCGTGCCTGTCGCGTACAATTCGTGACCTTGAAACAAGCGTTCATAGGCAATCGTAAAGTTGACGAGATCCTCTTTTTTTGCATCGTGGGCAACAAGCGCAATGCGCATTCTTTATGCCATCTCCCCTGATAAGCCAATCTTCATTAACGCAGCAGGTGATCGAGTCCGATGGTAAGGCCGGAAAGCGACCTGACTTTTCTTACCGCCAGCAAAACGCCTTGCATGAAACTCTCGCGTGACATCGAGTCGTGACGGATAGTCAGTCGTTCGCCTTCGCCGCCAAAAATGACTTCTTGATGAGCGATGAAGCCAGGCATACGAACGCTGTGGATAGGAATTTCACGGTGCAGATCCCGCGCATCAAACGCGTGTTCTATGCGTTCTGCCGTGCGTTTAGCCGTACCTGACGGGGCATCCCGCTTTTGTTCATGGTGGTATTCAATGATCTCTACATGGTTGAAATAGCGGGATGCGACCTCTGCCATTTGCATCATGAGAATCGCTCCGATCGCGAAATTCGGAACGTACAGACCGCCGAGTTTGGCATTTTTTAGTGCGTAGTCATACGCCTTCAGTTCGTCGTCGCGAAATCCGGTCGTTCCGATGACCGGAGACACACCTGCCTCAATTGCACGCGATAGGATCGCGCGACTCGCGTCTGCGTGTGTAAAGTCAACCAAGACATCGACGCGTTCTTCCGTAAAACACTGTAGCGGATCTTCATAGACGGGAATTTGCATCTCGTGCAGCGTTGCCCTGCGGTCGATGACGGCGACCAATTCAATATCCTCTGCCTGCATAAGCGCGCGCACCGTCTCGCGTCCCATCTTCCCTCGCGGTCCCGCCACGGCGGTTCGGATCATTGCTTGACATCCTTTCGTGTAAAGCGGTTCGCATCGCGCGTCCGAAATTTTTCCATGACGGCCGTATGTGCGTCATCAAGAGACAGGTTGAGTCGATTCGCAAGACACGCCATGACAATAAGCATATCTCCCAGTTCCAAAGCGATCGATCCCTCGGGTTCCGTCGCTTTTTTCTTTTTTTCTCCGTAGTGGTGATTGACTTCTCGCGCCAATTCTCCCAACTCCTCGGTCAGCCGCACGATCAAGGTCATGGGATGAAAATATCCTTCTTCAAACTGCGAGATAAACTCATCCACGTCACGTTGAACGTCGGAAAGCGTGCGTGCCATTCGTAGACTCCTCTTCCAAGTGATCTTGTCCACTAGTATATCGGGCATTTCCATTCTCGTCCAACGACACAGCCTGTCTCATATGCGTTCGATGTCTTACATAGTAGTAGAGGGAGTCTGATGTACCAATCTAGCGAAAGGAGGTATCGCGCATTGCCAACCCGCAGGAAACATGTGTCAGGGCTGCTGTTAGCGATCCTCGTCGTCCTTTTTACCCTTGCGCTTGTGATCTATCCAGAGCAAGGTTTTACGGCAGGAATCGCCGGGTTCAAAGTGTTCTGGGACGTGGTCTTTCCCTCCCTCCTCCCTTTTTTCATCCTCTCAGAATTGCTGCTGGGCCTTGGTGTTGTAAATGCGCTTGGCGTGATGCTAGAGCCGCTGATGCGACCACTTTTCAGTGTGCCAGGCGTCGGGGCGTTTGCGCTGTCGATGGGCCTTGCGGCTGGTTATCCAATGGATGCTGTCATCACGGCGCGGTTTCGGAAAAATGGACTGTGCAGCCGCATTGAGGGAGAGCGGCTTCTTGCTTTTACAAACACGGCGGACCCGCTGTTCATGTTTGGCGCAGTCGCAGTTGGGATGTTTCAGGATAAGGCACTTGGCATCCTGCTCGCACTCGCACACTACGCGTCATCTTTTCTGGTGGGACTGACGTTCAAACTCTATGGACGGCGCGAAGAGAAAAGTGCGCGACCGACTGCGCGAACCGATCGACATCCGCAAATTTTGAAACGCGCGTATCAAGAAATGATCCGGGCGCGGGTAGAAGACAATCGTCCCTTTGGGAAACTGCTCGGCGATTCCGTCAACGATTCGATACGAACCCTTCTCATGATCGGCGGATTCATCGTCTTTTTTGCCGTATTCATCAAGGTTCTCGCAATAGCCGGAATCGCAGCGATCATTGGCGTGCCGTTTGTCTTGTTGTTTCACGTGCTGCACATGAACACCTCGCTTGTACAGCCGCTGGTCAGCGGTATTTTTGAAATCGACATCGGCTCGGCCGCTACGGCGAGTGCCTCTGCCGCCCTGATTCAAAAAGTGAGCGTTGTCAGCGCGATCATCGCGTGGAGTGGACTGAGTGTCCATGCACAGGTGGCAAGCGTGCTCACACAGACAGATATTCGCATGCGTCCTTATTTCATCGCGCGTGTCTATCACGCAGTCCTGGCGGCTGTCTTGACGTATTTTTTTTACCAGGCAGGGCTCGGTCACTCACTCGCCTTCGTGCCGCGCGCAATCTCTGTGATGGCTCCGCTGTCGGCAGGCCCTGTGGCGCACTGGAGCATGACGGGAATCGCGCTGGCAACCGCTTGTGCACTTCTTGCTCTGTCTTTGCTGGTGTCACTTTTGATCCATCTTTTGCGCGACAGTCGAATTGCCGCGTGGTACGCAAAACCGTGACTTTGATCAAACGCGACACAGAAGCAAAGGAGGCGGGAGCTATGCGCGCTCTCGCCTCCTCTTTGCTTCGAGAAAAAATCATTGTTTGCTAAAAGAAACGATGAAAAAACACCTGATCTGTCAAAATCAGCAGACCGAGTATCACCGCATAATATCCAAATCCCCGCAGGCTCGCTCGCCTGACGTAGCTCATCATAAAACGGATGGTGAGATATCCAACTGCCGCACTCACCAGAAGGCTGTGAACAAGATTCCAGAAACATTCCAGTGCATGGGAGCTTTAAAAAACTCATAAACGGTTGCGCCGGCGATTGCCGGGATGGAGAGCAGAAAGGAAAAGCGCACGGCCTCCTCGCGCGTTAGGCCAAGGCCTAATCCGGCGCTGATGGTGAGGCCGGAGCGTGACAGCGCGGGGAAAACAGCCGCACCTTGGGCAATCCCCATCAAGACAGCTTGGCGATAAGAGACGAGGCGTTTATTTTTGGTGGAAGCAACTGGCGGGATCATTCTGCGCTCTGCGGCGGGCGCGCGCATGGCGAGGCTTTCGCTGATGAGCAAAAGAAGGCCTGTGATCACAAATTCAAGACCAAGGGTCGCGCCGCTTGAAAAAGCGGATGCCACAGCGTCTTCAAACACGTAGCCGATGACAAACGTTGGGATGCTCCCTGCGATCAAGCGACGCATGAGAAGCGAGGTTGGATGCCGCAACAGCTCGCAGACTGCCGTTTTAAAATAGAGGAGCAGTGCCAAAAGCGTCCCCAGATGAAGTAACACATCGAATGTGAGATTGCTCTTGATGTGGAGCAATCGCTCCAAAATGACAAGATGGCCAGAACTGCTGATCGGCAGAAACTCCGTGAGTCCCTGGATGATGCCAAGGACGACGGCCTGAATGGAAGTCAAGCGCCCCACCTTCTCTCACTTGATGGACCTGCACTACATGCGTATGGCAAAAGCAGTTTGGCCATGCCCCCATGGCTAAAAAATGGGCATTGAAGGGAGGAATGCCGAATAGAGTGAGACAAGCGGGGTGAGTCTTTGTGTTGCGTTCAGGGTGGCGACAAGCACTGCAAATTGCGGCAACCTACATAGGCACCATCGTTGGCGCTGGTTTTGCCTCAGGCCAGGAAGTGTGGCAATTTTTCACGCGCTATCAAACAGGGTCAATGCTCGCCATCGGTTTTGCAGCTTTCCTTTTTTTTGTGTTAGGCACTTACATTATGAATCTTGGACAGCGTCTGGACGCCCCATCTCTTGGCGCACTTCTTCTCAAGCTGTTGCCAACAAAAGTTGCCGAAAGTCTGCAAGGTGCACTGCTTGCACTGCTTTTTGCGCTGACAGTCGCGATGTTAGCAGGAGGCGGTGCGCTTTTGTACGAACAGTTTGGCGTGAATCCTTGGATTGGCTCGCTTGCGACGGCAGTGATTGCCCTGATTACACTGCTTTTTGGCATGAATGGCATCCTGTCTGCCAATTCATTGATCGTGCCAGCCATGTTTTTGCTTGTCATGATTGTCACGAGTCACAGTATGATGAACCCGCCAAGTGCTACAATGTCTTTTCCGCAAACACCCGATGACCACTGGCATAGACTTTCCCTCTTTTTGTCTGCGCTCACGTATACGGGATTCAATCTCGGCCTTGCCATGCCTGTGCTGATTCCACTTGGGCGCGTCACGAAGAAAAAAAATACGCTGCGCGCAGGCGCTTTTTTAGGTGCTCTCGGCCTGTTTACAATGCTTGCCGTCATGAATGGCGCACTCGCGCAAAACGCAGGTCTTATGTCGCGTGAGATTCCGCTGTTAGAACTGGCGCGCGGCTTGGGGCGCTATATCGTCTTTCCTTTCGCACTCGCGCTGTGGGCTGAGATCTATTCGACGCTCATCGCAAACCTGTTCGGGTTGACACACGAAATAAGGCGTATCACCGGCATGCGCGAGCAAACAATTCTAATCATCTTGCTGGCGCTTGCGCTGCTTTTTTCGCAGATTGGCTTTGGGCAAATTGTGCGCATTGGCTACCCCCTGTTCGGCGTGGTCAGCGTGCTTATTCTCACACTGGTTATTTTTGCGGATGTAAAAATGCGCCTCCGCTCTTCTTGATCACTCGCTTGCGCGCCTGTATCCTGCTTCAGGTATAATGAAGCGCGTACTGACGCATGACGTGACGGGGTGATGATGTGAAGCGGTTGATTCCGTATGGTCTTATCGTTGTTGGAAGTTTTATTTATAGTGTAGGGCTCAACGCTTTTATTTCGGCAAACCAATTGGCCGAAGGCGGTTTTGTCGGGATCTCCCTGGTGCTTTTCTATAAATTGCACATTTTAACGGGTCTATCCTATTTTGTGTTTAACATCCCCGTCTTGTATCTTGGTTGGCGTTTTTTTGGGCGGGAATTCATTGCCAAAACGTTTGTCGGAGTCGTTGCCGTCTCGCTCTTTACTGTTTTTACAGTCGGATTCGCGCAGCATGTCGGCGATCGCCTGCTCGCGGCGCTCTATGGCGGTGTCATCTGCGGTGCGGGGCTTGGTTTGATTTTTCGAAGTGGCGGGACGACGGGCGGTGTTGATATACTGGCGCGCATTGCGCGGCATTACTTTGGCTTTTCCATGGGCCGTCTCCTCTTTTCATCCGATGTGGTCGTCATCGCCATCGTCGCGCTCATTCTTGGCAAAGAGATTGCCATGTATTCACTCGTGGCGCTGTTTGTTTCAAGCCGAGTGATCGACTATGTGATTGAAGGTGTGTCTTCTTCTCACGCCGCGATGGTGATCAGTGAGAAGAATGCAGAGATCGCAGATCGCATTCACCGCGATCTCGGACGCGGAACGACCTTCCTGCGGGGGCGCGGCGGATACACAGGAAGCGATAAAGATGTCTTGTACTGTGTGGTAAGCCGTGACGAAATTGTCCGACTGCAAAAGGCGGTGGCACTTGAGGATGAGGACGCGTTTGTGGTCGTTCACGAGGTTCACGATGTGCTCGGTGAAGGATTCTCGCGCTGACGCCTCTTGCATTGAGGAGTGAGCCGATAAAACAGGCTTACTGTTGCAAGTGTCATGAGCGGTGTCGCCACCGTGACAAAAGGCAGCATGTTGTGATCCGGCAAATAGGGAAAAACGCCGTACACATAGTCAACATAGTCATTCACAAATAGCGTTGCCCCCGCTACGAACAGTTCCCCTTTTTCAAACGTCAGGAGCGGTGCGAATAGCGTGTATAAAAAAGCTTCCGCTATCATGCCTGTATGGCTGATAATAAGCAGCCACGCTTCTAAAGGAAGCCACAGTGTGTGGGAAAACTGAGTCAGCAAGACGATGTCGCACCACAACCCGTATTTTACGAGCCACGTGGCAGAAAGCGCGCCAAACAAACGATAGATCGCGTGACGGGAAGCGTTTTTTTGAGCGAGCCAAAGCGTGAGTGCAACCGCAAAAAAAAATGCAGAGACAGGGCTGTCCGGCACAAAGGGCCAAAAAAGTGTCGATGTTCTCGCGAGTTGTCCGCGATACCATGTAAATCCAAAAAGGATTCCGACGATGTTAAACGCCAAGACAAAAAAAAGCACATCGCGCCGCAATAAAAAAGTCGCCAAACGGTTCAAAGACTCACCTCCATTTACGAGTCTTTCCGAGCCGTTCAGCGATTATCCTTGTTTGTCTCCCAAAGTGTGAGAATCCGCTTGTGCAGCACATCGTCAATTGTCAGAAAAGATGTGACACGCTCTGGTTGGCCCTGCCCACCTTGTGCTTTTTGCGCGAGACGGGGCGCGATTTCTGTGAGCAGCAAATACTCATCCCAAAAATCTGGCGCTTCTTTGAAAAACATCTCAGGTGTAAAACCCAAAGGTTCTTTCGAATCTGTCGCAGGAAATGGCGTGTCACGCCACCAAACAAATGAAGTCGCGCGCAACGATTTGGTTTGAAACGGGATCAGTGCCTGCATCAGCGCCTGTTCGGTGGCAATCTGATCCGTGCACAAGACGAGATGACGAAGTGCGACATGTTCGTTTATAGAGCGTATCAAAGATGTGATATACGCGCTTTGCTGGGCAGAGTCAAGCCCGCCAAAGCCGGTACGTCCCTGCTCTACATAAAATGGCAATAGCGGCATCGTCAGCGCCCGCCCGCCCAGTCTTCGCTCGACACCATCGCGAATGCGTCGAAGGATCATCCACGATGTGCCGACAGGCAGTGTGTCGGCGCGCTGTGTGAGCCCCCCTACACAGATCACAAGTGTGTCGCAAAGAGATGACACGCGTTTGATGTCGCTTATGCTCAATTCTTCGAATCGCACAGACTTGTCCTCCTGAATGGAACAAAAGGCACGCGGTAAAGGCTTGATACACCGCGTGCAGGATCGTTCAAAATTCGCTTTGTTGTAAAAGTGTGCGCAGTTCTGCCGCACTCTTATAAAATTCTTGTTCATCTTTTGCCAAAAGCGCGTCATCAATGCGCTTGCGCAAGACAGACTCGCGATATTCCCGCGCAATGCGGTCAAGCCATAGTTCAGCGATCAGGCTGCTTAACACTTCAAGGGTCGACGCCGTGTAACGCGTCTCGGCTTGCGCTTCAACGACAGCCTTGTAGCGTGCACTGCTTGCGCGATCCCGGAAATAAAGTGTAACGTACACATCTTCTTCCGGGTGATTGTGCACATCGAGAAACGCCTTTTCCACATCAGACGTCACGCGCTTATTTTTGTAAAATTTGAAGGCGGTCATTTGCACACAGGTCGTTGACATGAGCAAGGCCTTTGGACTGTTGCGAAATTGGTCTGTGAAGTGCACCCTGGCGAGCAGTTGTTCGCTTGAGCAGAGGTATTGTAAAAGCCATTCAGATTCAGGATTTTTGAGTTCATAATTCTCCAAAAACCATTGAATGAATTGCTTTTTGTCTGCGGCAGTAATCATTTCTTTCACGATCCATTCGCCTCCAATGCTCAAAAGACTTGCGCCTTCCAAATCTGAGAAACAAACGATGCTCATTTAATTCGCCAGACTACGCGTTCATTCCTGCTTTGAAAGCAACACTCTGTATAGCCAATACATGCAAAAAAAGAGCCGCCCATGACTGCGGGCGGCAAAAAAAGATAACTGAGTCTGTAATTAATTTTTTTTAGCTATCGGTTTGAATGAGATAACCAAGCCGTCGAAGCGTCTTTTCAATCGGCGCACGTCCAGCATCTTCAATGGCGAGAACCAGTGGACTGATCCAGGTTCCAGCGGCAACCTCCTTTAAAGGTAGTTGTTTGACAACGTGAGCGCTCGCCTCATCTCGACATGTGATCAGCGTAGCGTGTGACACTTTAATTTTTCCATAGGCCTGACCCCACTGTTCAATCATGGTGCGCACATTGTCAGGTATTGGGTGAGGGCTGTGCTCGTAAAAAAATTGCAGAATAGAGTCTGCCGTCAATCCATTTTGACAGGCGCGATAAATGCTGTCCCGCGAGATTCGATAAACGCTCATCCGATCCTGTGACACACGGTCCGCCATTTGCAGCAAATCCCAGCCAAGCAGCGCTTCGCTTTCTTCAGAAACAATGACGTCAAACGTTCCTTGCACAAACAGTGTTGGTTTTCTCTCTTCCATTTCTGACGGTTCATCCATGGCTTTCGCATTGAGCCATCCGCAACTCCGCTCGGTTGCTTTGTAAAGCAGATCGCCTGCAGGAGATGTCGCCGCTTGCAGCAGGCCAAGATACTCAAACATCGCGAATATCCGTTTTTCTAGCACGACTTCTGGCGATTCGTAGTAATACGACGTGACAAAAGGAAGCAGTGCCATGCGCAGTGAGGCGGCATAGACCCACTTCGCACTTGTCAGTTCCACAATTCGCTTTGCGATCATACGAAGATTAGGAATCGCGGCGCAGTAGAGGTGGAGATAGTCGCGTACAAGCTTTTCGGCGCGCTCCTCTTCGCGCAGTGACATGTATGCGCGAGCGGGCTCTTCATTCACAGTCAACTGATCGTCTTCTTGCTCGGCAAGACAGCCCCGACTGTAGAGATGATCATAGAGGAGCGCAAAGCGATCTGGATAGTCAGAGAATCTTCGACCATAGCCAAAGCGCCATCCGACATTCGCATCAAGGAGTGGTTCTGGCACTTGAAACAGGCTGATGATCTGTTGTTGGTGCCGCTTGAAGATGGTGCCGCTGCGTGTGAGCCTGATCTCATGGGTGCGAACAAAACCAAGCAGCGCATAAGCGTCTCTCGCCATGCTAAGCCCGTCGTCCCGATAGCCTTCTGGGTCCCGACTGTAGACTTGGATTGCACTCATCAGTTGCTCTGAGGTCAATTTGTAGATGCGATCCCAAACTTCCTGCGGACAGTGATAACCGTCATCTTTTTGATGTCGGCGCCGAAAGAGCAGACCTTCGTCTTCCAATTGCGTTACAGTGTGCAAAGACGTCTCGCGATCGAGTCCAGTACGTTTGATGATGGCCAGCACTTCTTCTGGCGCCAAGTGATCGCGGCGATCCAGTGCGAGCGCTTGAATTGCCGCGATCATCTCGTCCGAAAGATGATCTTGTCGCTGCTTCCAATAGGACGGTTCAAAAAATCGGGCAGTAATCTCCTGTAAGAGGGAATTCTTGGAATAGAGAGGACAATCAAGCGTGTGGCGCAACGCGATTTTCCGCAAATGGCTGACATCGCTGTCATTCAGACATTCAAGCAGACGCATACTTCCTAGCCTCCAAAACGCTTGGCGTGGTGACACAGGACATAAAAATCCTTTTTTTAACAAGCTTCCCTTTGCACATGTTTCTTATGCAGTTCTCACCGTGGTTTTCTAGAAAAAAAAAAGACTCGCGAGATCGCGAGCCAAGAGAGAGATTTATAAGGAGTGGAGAGTAACCATAGCACATCCTGAATTGATTCTACCGACCAATCGTTTGGAAGTCAATGGGGATCAACTATACGCGGTCAATGATTTGATAGCCCTCACCCTGCAATACGTAAATCGCCTCATCATGAAATTGAATCGTGTCAAATTGCAACAAGAGTTGACCGAGATCCTCTTCCCTGCTCTCAAGGATGCCAATGTTGCGAATGCTTATATGGTGTTCCCCCAAAAGCATTGCAATGCGCCCGATGATCCCAGGCTCGTCAGGAACAGATACCGTTACCGCAAAGACGGCGCGAATTGCACCCGTCGAACGCGCGGGCAGCGCGTCGCGAAAAACGCGCGCATCGTCAAAAAATTGATGCAGGTGTGTTTGTTCTCTCGATGACAAAATTGTTTTAAGCGTATTGATGCGACGGATCCAGTCGTCGAGCAGCGGAAGGATCTCTGCTTGATTTTCAAGTGTAATGTCGCTCCAAAGCGCCGGATCGGCAGAAGCGATGCGCGTGATGTCGCGAAATCCGCCAGCCGCAAGTTCTGTGTATGCGGCGCTTTGATTGGCCAAGTCTCTCACCTGACTCACAAGGGTTGACGCAATGAGGTGCGGGACGTGACTGATTGCCGCGACGACGCGGTCATGCTCTTTTGCATCCATAAAGCGCACGCGACTTCCTGCATGCGCTAAGACTTCGGCAAATCTACGCGCTTTCTCATCCTGATCCTTTTCTGGCGTGAGCACGTAAACTGCGTTTTCTAGCAACAGCGCGTCTGCCGCTTGCACGCCGGATTTTTCCGACCCAGCCATCGGGTGCCCGCCGAGAAAGTGCTCGTGAAGATCACACTGTTTTGCGCGGTCTTGCACCAGCTTTTTAGTACTGCACACATCCGTAATCAAGACATCCGGTGCGGCGAGGTAAATGTGCTTTTTTACCTCAACGAGCAAATCAATCACAACGGGAGATGGCGCCGCCAGAACGATGAGATCGGCAAAGCGTACACCATCTTCCAGGTGTTCGGCAGTCTCGTGAATGACACCGCGCGCACGCGCCTCGCGCAGCGCCTCCGGACTTTTGTCATAGCCGATGACACGCGAGACGGCGCCTGCTTTTTGTAGGGCAAGGCTCAGCGAACCGCCGATCAATCCGCACCCAATCAGACACATGCGAGAAAAATGCGAAGCCAATCCAAACCTCCCCTTTGTGTATGTGATACGCCTTGTTTACGCGTGTGGGTCGCGCGCTTTCTCACCGCCTGCGATCGCAGCGAGTGATTTGGCAAACGCGATGAGTTCGTTTTGCTCACGCAGTGCCGCGGCATCCCCTTTTTGTTTTGCGTCGGCAATTGCCGCGCAGCGTTTGACCAGTGCACTCCCCACGACGATGCCGTCTGTGTAAGCTGAAAGTTCGCGCACTTGCTCAGGTTGACTGACGCCAAAGCCAACGGCGACGGGAACGGAACTGCTTTTTCGCACGCGCTCGACAAACGCGCGCAGATCGTGAGAAAATCCTTTTCGCTCACCCGTTACGCCAAGGCTTGAGACACAGTAGATGAATCCAGAGGCCGCGCGTGCGATTGTCTCGATGCGATCACCGCTTGTCAGTGAAACGAGTGGAATGAGCGCAATTCCGCGCGCCGTGAGCGCTTGTCGCAACTCGTCCGCTTCCTCGTGAGGCAAATCGGGAACGATCACGCCATCGGCGCCGGCCTTCGCACACGCATCGGCAAGTGCTTTTGCGCCGAAGGAGACCACCGGGTTTGCATACGTAAACACAACGATGGGCACATCTGTCACCTGGCGCACGCGCGCGATCAGTTGCAATGCCTTTTGAAAGGTCATTCCTTGTTTTAGCGCGCGCAGCGATCCCTCTTGAATCACAGGACCGTCTGCCAGCGGATCAGAGTACGGAATGCCTACTTCAATCACACTTGAAAACGTCGCAAGCTGCGTGAGCAGTTGGAAACTCGTTTCCTCGTCAGGATCGCCCGCACTCAAAAATGGGATAAACCCGGCGCCGCTCGATTTGGCAAGCGCGTCTGCGATCGCCTCATGTCCACGCTTTGTCAAGGTAATGTCCCTCCTCCAAAATCGGTTGCAGCGTTTGTACATCCTTGTCGCCGCGCCCCGAAAGATTGACCACAAGCACCTCGTCGCGCCGCATCGCAGCCGCCTTTTTCATCGCATACGCGACGGCGTGTGCGGATTCGAGCGCTGGAATGATGCCCTCGACGCGGCTGAGCAGGACAAACGCTTCGAGCGCCTCTTGATCTGTGACAGGAACGTACGAGGCGCGGCCCGATGTAAAAAGATGTGCGTGTTCAGGGCCGATGCCCGGATAATCAAGGCCAGCTGAGATCGAGTGTGCAGGCAGCACCTGGCCTGACGCATCCTGCAGCAACAGGGTCATCGACCCGTGCAGTACGCCTTTTCTCCCGCCGTGGATGGAAGCCGCGTGGCGATCCGTATCGACACCTTCACCTGCCGCTTCCGTGCCGATCAACTCGACGTCATCCAAAAGAAACGGATAAAAGATTCCCATGGCGTTGCTGCCGCCACCGACGCATGCGACGATCGCATCAGGCAAACGACCGCGCAGCGCGAGCATCTGCACCTTCGTCTCATCGCCGATGATCCGTTGAAAATCGCGGACCATCATGGGGTACGGGTGCGGCCCAACCACAGACCCGATGATGTAATAGGTGTCTTCCACGTGGGAAACCCAGTACCTGATCGCCTCGTTTGTCGCATCTTTAAGCGTCTTTGTACCGGATACGGCAGGAATGACCTTGGCGCCAAGCAGCCTCATCCGAAAGACGTTGAGCGCTTGCCGCTGCATGTCTTCTTCGCCCATGAACACTGTACACTCAAGCCCGAGCAAAGCCGCGATTGTGGCGGAGGCGACGCCGTGCTGCCCCGCGCCCGTTTCTGCGATGATTCTTTTTTTCCCCATCTTTTTTGCAAGCAGGCCTTGACCGAGGGTGTTGTTGATCTTGTGCGCGCCCGTGTGGTTCAAATCCTCGCGCTTTAGATAGATGGTGGCGCCACCCGCAATGTTTGTCAGTCCCTTTGCCTCGTAAAGCGGTGTGGGCCGCCCGGCGTAGTTTGCAAGCAGGTCGGACAATTCTGCCTGAAATTCCGGGTCACTTGAAAATTGCGCATAGTCGCGCTCGAGTTGTTCTAAGGCTGACATGAGTGTTTCTGGAACATATTTTCCACCAAACTCGCCAAACCGTCCTCGCTCATCCGGATACACGGTCAATCCTCCTTACTTCGTGAACAAATTCGCGCATTTTTGCGGGATCCTTCTGGCCGTCTGACTCAATCCCTGACGAGACGTCAACGCCATGTACGCGATGGGTTGCGAGCAGTCTCGCAACACCAGAGGGCGTCAATCCCCCGGCGATAAAAAGGGGTGTCCCTTGGGCATTTTCAAGACATGCAGGAATGAGTGACCAGGGAAACGTTTCCCCTGTGCCGCCATGCGTGCCTGCCCGTTTTGTGTCAAGCAAAAGCGCATCGACTGCGGCGCGATAACGGTTGATTCGCTCGATATCGCAACTGTCGCCGATTCCGATGGCCTTCCAGATGATCAGGCCCTGTCTGCGCGCTTCAAGGCAGAATTCTGGCGTCTCTTCGCCGCTGAGCTGTATATGATGGATACCTGTTTCTTGAGCCATGCGTACGATTTCATCCAGATCAGGATTGACCGTGACAAAGACAGGCCTGCTGTGTACAGGTTTGACGCGCTTGAGCCACTCTACCACATCCTTGACAGAGACGCGACGGCGACTGTCTGCCAAGACAAACCCGATGTAGTCTGCCTGAAGCGCATCTGCGACCGCCACATCTTGTTCGCACATGAGTCCGCACAACTTTACATGTGTCATCGCAGGCGCATAAACAAACGGTCTGTCTCTTCTAGCACATGTTCAACACCTGCGCGCATGAGCGTTTCACCAATCAAAAATGCGCGCGCTCCCGCATGTTTTAATGTTTCGACATGGGCAGACGTTTGAATCCCACTTTCTGCCACAAGCAGAGCGCTTTGCGGCAGAAGTGGCGCAATCCGCCCTGTCAGGCTCAAATCAACTTCAAAGGTGTGCAGATTGCGATGGTTCACGCCGATCAGCAATGGGCGCAGGGGTGTGATTCGCTGTGCTTCTTCTTCGCTGTGCACCTCGATCAAGACGTCCATCCCAAGCGAGCAAGCCTCGGTATAGAGTTCAGACAGACGTTCGTCAGGCAGCGCTGCGGCAATCAGCAAAATTGCGTCCGCGCCGATTGCGCGCGCCTCATAGACCTGGATAGGATCGATTAGGAAGTCCTTTCTAAGCACTGGAAGAGAGACCGACTCGCGGGCACGTTGAAGCGTCTCGTTGCCACCCTGAAAATATGTTTTGTCGGTCAACACAGAAAGCGCGGCGGCGCCGGCCTGTTCGTACGTTTTGGCAATCTGCACAGGATCGAATGTTTCGACGATCACCCCTTTTGAAGGGGATGCCTTTTTGATTTCTGCAATCAGGCTGTTTGGGGCACTGCGCGCAAGCGCCGCAAAAAATCCACGCACTGGTTCACCTTGGCGTGCACGCTCTTTCCACATTTCAAGGGGGGCGTCACGATAAAGTGCCTCTACTTCTTCTTTTTTTGTGGCAAGGATGCGATCGAGAATGGTCACGAAGCTGTCTCCTTTTTGGCAGTTGCACTGAACTCTTGCAGATCCAGCAATTTCTTTCGCGCGCGCCCATCGTCGAGAATCGCCTCCGCGCGGCGCGCGCCTTCTGCAAACGATGGTACGCGCCCTAACACAAAGAAGCCAGCCGCCGCGTTCATCACGACCACATCGCGGCGCGCACTCTTTTCTCCATCGAAGATGGAACGGAGAATTTCTGCGTTTTTCTTTGCGTCACCGCCAAGGATCGCCTCGCGCGGCGCCTCGGGCAGGCCAAAATCGGATGGTGTGACCTCATAGGATGTCACTTGTCTTTGCTGCACATCAAACACGCGCGTGGGGGCGGAGATGGAGAACTCGTCCAGTCCATCCGCCGCGTGAATCACGAGTGCGCGTTTGACACCGAGATTGAGCAGTGTATGCGCCATTTTTTCAGCGATCGCATCATCCGGCGTGCCAAGGACTTGATGTGTCGGGTGGACTGGATTTGTCAGCGGTCCCAAAATGTTGAACATCGTGCGAAACCCAAGCTCGCGGCGAACGGGCGCCACATGCTTCATGGCGGGATGATACGCTTGTGCAAAAAGAAAACAAAAATGGTGCTGCTGCAGGGAGAGAAGCGCCGCAGACGGTTCGAGTGAGATGTTGATGCCAAGCGCCTCTAGCACATCCGCGCTGCCAGTTTGACTGGATGAAGCGCGGTTTCCGTGTTTGGCCACAGAAATGCCGTCTGCCGAAAGAATGATCGAGGCGGCTGTTGAGATGTTAAAGGTGCCTGAGTGATCTCCACCTGTGCCGCACATGTCTAGCGTGTCACACTCTTTTAGACTTACTTGAAGTGCGTGCTCGCGCATGGCAAGCGCACTGCCGGTAAGTTCGGTGACCGTCTCCCCTTTTTGCTTAAGAAGGGTTAGGTACGCAGCCATTTGAGCGTGGGACCCCTCACCGCGCATCATGTGGTTCATGGCTGTGCGCGCTTCTTCCATCGTTAAATCACGGCCGTTTGCCAAGTGCAGAAGGAGATCTTTCATGTGTGCAGCCCCTTTCTGGTACACATCACAGCAAAGAAAAAGGACGGGGTTTCCCCCGTCCTTTGTGAACGCATTTCCACTAGTCAAACACGTATCCATAGAGAATCATACAGGATCTCGACTAGGCTCAACTCGGCTCACAAATTCAAGGGTTACCTTGAAATCAACTGTCTCTGCGCGGATCGCCGTCTGCTCCCAGACAGCGCATCACAAATGCGCTTCTTTTTATATCCTACTACGCGATCCGGAATCGGTCAATTGTGAATGCGCGGGAACACAGCGCACGTGCGCTGCATGCTAAGCAATCAGCTTGGTGCAATCTGCGCGCGCAGCGCAGCTTTGACGACAGATTCCTCCACATCCCGCTCTAACAACACGTGTCCGATCCTCGTTGGGAGAACAAACGCCAGTTGCTTTTTTGTCGCTTTTTTATCGTGACGCATCGCGGCTATCAATGCGTCAACGTCAAGAGACGGTGGAACATGCTGCGGCAACTGCGCCGCGGCGAGCAATGCGCGCAAACGCACAATGAGTGCTTCGTCACAGTGACCGAGCGACACGCTGATAGAAGACTCGACGACCATGCCGATGGCCACCGCCTCCCCGTGGGCGAATTGTCCATACGCGAGTGCCTCGATCGCGTGTGCGACAGTGTGACCAAAATTCAGGAACGCGCGCGTACCCTGTTCTGTTTCATCTTCGCTGACAATCTCTGCCTTTACCGCGCACGATGTATAAAGCATCTGCTCTGTGGCGTCAAGTTCGCCTGCGATCAGGTTTTCCATGTTTTCTTCAAGCCAGGAAAAAAATGCTTCATTTCGAATGACGCCGTGTTTGATTGCTTCGGCCATTCCGCTGCTTCGCTCTCGCGCGGGAAGTGTGCGCAGTGTCTCGACGTCATAAAGCACAAGACGCGGCGGATGGAACGCGCCGACGAGGTTTTTCCCTTGTGGGAGATTGATCGCAACCTTGCCGCCAATGCTCGCGTCGTGCGCGAGCAGCGTGGTTGGGATCTGAATGAACCGAACGCCCCGCATATAGGTTGCCGCGACAAATCCGGCGAGATCGCCTATGACGCCGCCGCCAAGCGCCAAGATCACCGATTTGCGATCGAGTCCTGCGTCGACACAGTGTGTGTAAAGCGTCTCGGCGGTGGCGAGTGATTTTGACGCTTCGCCGCGCGCAACGACCGTGCGCACTGTAGGGATACCGCACGCGATAAGGGACGTTTCAACCGTGTCTGCATAGGTAAAGGCGAGCAGTGAGGAGTCAACGACAAGCAGCGCGGAGGTGACGTCTGGACAGACACTTCGGACCAAGTTCCCAGCCTCTATGAGAAGGTGACGCCCAATGCGTACGTCATAGTCTCCGCCTGCAGAAATTACGCGAAGGGTGGCCTGTGGGTTCATCGCAGTCGCTCCGCCACGCGCGCCTGATAGCTCATAACATTTCGCTTCATCTCTTCAATGGAATCGCCGCCAAATTTTTCGCAAAACGCTTCGGCCAAAACGTACGCTGCGACATTCTCGCCAATGACGGCCGCCGCCGGCGCCGCGCATGCATCTGAGCGCTCGATCGCCGCGAGATACGCTTCTTTTGTCTCTAAGTCAAAACTCGGGAGGGGTTTGTAGAGCGTCGGGATCGGTTTCATCGCGGCACGGATGACGATGGGTTCGCCATTGCTGATCCCGCCTTCAATTCCGCCCGCCCCGTTTGTTTGACGGTAGACCCCACGCTTTGGATCGTGAAAGAGCGCGTCGTGCACAAGCGATCCGGGAAGGGTCGCCGCCTCAAAACCGAGTCCGATTTCAACGCCTTTGATCGCCTGAATGCCCATCATTGCGCCTGCCAATCGAGCGTCAAGACGGCGGTCTGGCATCGCGTAGCTGCCGAGTCCGACTGGCACGCCTGTTGCGATGATCTCAAAGACACCGCCCACCGTGTTTCCGTCTTCTTTGGCTTGATCGATGACGCGAATCATTTTTGCCTCTGCGTCGGGGTCGGCGCAGCGAACTGAGGATGACTCGGCGCGCGCCGACAACTCCTCAAAAGAGAGCGCGGCGATTTTGTCGGGATTCACTTTGACGGGGCCGATCTGTACGATGTGCGCGCAAAGCGAGATTGAAAATACATCGAGCAGCTGTCTTGCGACGGCGCCGACGGCGACAAGCGTCGTGGTGTTGCGCGCGCTGGCTCGCTCAAGACTGTTGCGCATGTCGTCAAACTCGTACTTTAGCGCGCCAGGTAGATCGGCGTGACCTGGCCGCGGCTTTGTCACGCGAACCAAATCTTCAGGAGCATCGCCAGTGGGCGCCATGCGTGTAAGCCAGTTTTTGTGATCTTTATTGTAAACGGCGAGTGCGACAGGACTCCCCATCGTCTTTGCAAAGCGGACACCAGACAGAAATTCAATTTGATCTGTCTCGATTTTCATGCGATATCCCCGACCGTGCCCTTGTTGACGCCGCCAGAGTTGGTGATTGATCGCCTCTTCTTTTAGCTGCAGGTTTGCCGGAAGCCCCTCAATGATGGCAACAAGCGCCGGGCCGTGGCTTTCACCGGATGTTAGGTATCGAAGCATCCTCTTCACTCCTTGCGTGTAAACACGCTCTCTATAAGGTTTTTATAAATTCGGGCTGATGCAAAAGAGAAAGCAACAGATCGCGCGTCGCGCGCACATCATTCCAGTCCATCAGTGGTGAAAGCGCGTCGGGATAGCGCACAGGAACGCTCACCCCGCCTGCCGGCATGCCGTCACGGCTTAAAAAAAGTGCGCCCGTATCACTGTGAGAAGTTAGATTGATTTCTGTTTGATATGCGATGGAGGCCGCTCTGGCAGTGTCTGTGAGCGCTTTGCGAATGCGCGGGGCAACGACCATATCTCGGTCCGCTTCTTTGACGGCGGTGCCGCCTCCGAGCTTGACGGTGCCGCGTTCTGCCTTTGGCGTGTCGAGTGCCTGGGTCGTTTGGATCGTCAGCGCAAGATCTGCCTTGACCGCATGACCCGCCACACGCGCCCCGCGTGCGCCAAGCTCACTTTGCGCGGCAAAGACACCGACGATCGTGTAGGAAGTTGCGCTACGCAGCAGAATGTCCGATAAGATGGCGCAAGGGACGCGCGAGGTAAGCGCGGGGCCTGACACATAACGTTTGTCGTGCCAGACAAGCGGAGAGACTGTCGTAAAAAAATCGCCCAGTTCCGGTTGCTCGCGATCCGTGATGAGATCGATAAAGAGATGGTGGGCGGTCACTTCGCCTGGCTTCACCTCACCCTCAACGCCGACGATTCCGCGCGCGCCTGTGCGCGAGCATAAAACCGTACGGCCAATCCAAGCCGATGCGGCGAGGCGACCTGAAGTTTCCACGCGCAAAAAAGGCCGCTCGCGATCATCGATGACGACAAGCGCTGGTTCGTCCATCGGTGCAGTCAGGAGAATGACACCGTGGGACGTCTCTTTGGGGCGCACGACGGCGTACAGATTGCCTAAAGAGTCGATAGAGAGCTCATCCACGCTTGGGCCGAGCAGATCCGTGAGCTGTTGTCGCACGGCCTCTTCCCCGCCTGTTGGTCCCGGCACGTCGTACAGTCTATGCAGCAACTCTTTTATCATAGTGGAAACCCTCCCTTTTCAAGCCCGCGCAACACCGCAATAAGCAGGCGGTACGCGTTTTGCACATCGTCGAGGTGAACGCTTTGAACAGGCGCATGGATATAGCGGACGGGCACGCTGATCGATGTCGCGACGATACCACCTTGCGTTAAGTGAATGACGCCGTTGTCGTTTGAGCCGCCTTTGACGCGGCGCATTTGAACGGGGATTCCATTTTCTTCCGCCAGCTTTTTGACGTACGAGCGAAACGGACGATGCGCAACGGTTCGGCTGTCAACAAGCGTAAGCGCGGGTCCGGCGCCAAGAATTGTCGATTCACCGTGTGCGGGCGCATCTACCACGTCAAAACAGACGGTGCCCTCAAGCACAATCGCAAGATCTGGCTTTGTGTGAAAAGCAACAGGTCCGGCGCCGCGCAAACCGATTTCCTCCTGCACCGTGAATGCGGCGACGAGCGGGAGCTTGATGTCTTCCTTGAGCGCTTCAAGCAAAATGGCGCATCCGACGCGGTCGTCAAACGATTTCGCTTTTGCGCGCCGCTCTCCATACTCCTCGTAGCGTGTCGCAAAGACAGCCGTATCACCGATTGCGATGTGCGCCTCCGCCTCTGCCTTTGTACTTGCGCCTATATCAATAAAGAGTTGGGAAAGGCCAAGCGGCTTTTTCCGCTCTTCCGGCTTTTGCAGATGGATCGCCTTTGCGCCAATGACACCGGAGATGCGTTTTGGGCCGACGTGTAAAACCTTTGACACAAGGATGCGCGGATCGACACCGCCGATCGGCCGAAAGCGCAAAAGTCCGCTTTCCTCGATTCCCACGATCATAAAGGACACCTCGTCCATATGCGCGGCGAGCAGCACCTTTGGTCCCTTTTGCTGTGTATTTTTTTCGATGATCAGCGACCCGAGCGTATCCGTCGTGATGCGCTCGGCATAAGGCGCCGCCTCGCGGCGGATCAGGTCGCGGACCTCGCCTTCAAAGCCCGACGGCCCAAACGCTTCGGTCAATTCTTTTAATAGCATGACAAACCCTCCACAAACGCGGCGTCAAGGCTTGCGATGACGCGCGCGAGCAGTCTCCCGACATGCGCGATATCATCAAGGGAGGCGGTTTCTACGGATGTGTGCATATAGCGCAGCGGGATGGAGATGAGTGCTGTTGGAATTCCTGCTTGCACAATCTGGATCGGGTCGGCATCCGTGTAGGTCGCGCCTTGGGTCACTTCAATCTGATAGGGTATATTCTGTTCTTTTGCAATCTTTTTGATCTTTTCAAACAGTTTGGGGTGAATGTGTGGCCCAAATGTGATCACAGGTCCACCGCCCACTTTTTGCACGAGATCCGACTCGACGCCTGGCATCTCACCGTGACACACATCAAGCGCGATCGCGAGATCAGGAAGAATTCCGTAGGCGGCCGTCTGCGCGCCTTTGCAACCAATCTCTTCTTGGATGGTTGCCACCGCATAAACGTCAGCACTGTGGCGGATGGACGCGAGTTCTTCGAGTGCGAGAAGCATCGCCGTCACACTGGCGCGATTGTCAAGCGCCTTTGCCGAAACACCTTGTTGGATCAATCGGACAGGTTCACGTCGCAGTGTCACGCGATCCCCGAGAGAGACAAGTTCGCGCACGCGCGTCTCGGATAACCCGAGATCGAGAAAAATGTCTTTTAAAGGCACCGCTTCTTCTCGCTCCTCAGGCGTTTGCAGATGCGGCGGTTTTGAACCGACAATCCCGCAGCAAGGTTCTGCGCCGTGAACGATGACTTCTTGTCCGAGCAGCGTGCGCGGGTCAAAACCGCCGATGCCGATGACGTGCAGGAAACCGCCCGGCTCAATGGCCTGCACCATGAGACAGATCTCATCCATGTGGGCAGCCAGCATGACACGCGGTCGTGACTCCCCTTCACCGTGTGCGACACCGATGCTATTTCCTACTGAATCGGTGTAAAATGCCTGTATGTAGGGCTTGCTCAAGGTTTGATAGCACGCTGCGATGCGTGCCTCATCCCCTGGGCCGCCACTTAATGTGACGAGTTGACTCAGCACCTCAAATGTGTCCATCGGACACCTCCTTGTCCTCGTTTCACTGCAAATGGTTCATCATGACAGTTTGAAGCTCGTCCGGAAATGGTGCGAATACGCAAACCTCTCGCGCATCAATCGGGTGGTAAAAGCGCAGTTCACTCGCGTGCAGAGCGTGTCGCTTCAGATTGAAGCGTTCACGATCCTCTTCTTTACCATACAGTATATCGCCAAGAATGGGATGACCCAAATAGGAGAGATGCGCGCGAATTTGATGGGTGCGCCCCGTTTCTAATTTAATTGAAAGGTGAGACAGGGCTTTGTCTGAAGAAGTCTTCAGTGTCACGCCGTGCGTGACTGCCGATTTCCCCTCAATTCCAACCGTTCGCCGCAGGGTGTCACGCTCCTCTTTCACCGCGACATCGATGGTGAAATTCTTTGGCAGCAGACCGTGGCTCAATGCCTGATAGGTTCGCTTGATCTCCCCTGCGCGAAGCGCGCGGACAAGTGCATCATGCGCGACGCGATGCTTCGAGAGAAGAAGTGTGCCAGACGTCTCGCGGTCCAGGCGGTGAACCAAGCGTGGATGGACGCACGCTTCTCGCCGCAAATGGTATACGACATATCCCATGACACTTCCTGTGCGCTCGCCGGGAGACGGATGCACCAATTGACCTGCCGCTTTGTCAATGACCAACAGGTGTTCATCCTCAAAAAGCACGCGGATTTCCCCAGGTTCTGGCGGCATCCAAAACGTGGACTCGCGCGCGTGGACTTCAATGTGATCGCCTGCCTCCACGCGTGACGTGAGATAAACAGGGAGTCCGTTTCGCGTGATTCCACCACCTGAGAGAATTTCACGCCGCGCACGCTTGCGCAGGTGCAGGCCTGCAAGAAAGGATTGCACCATGCGGCCTGCCTCGTTTTCCAAGACGGTGTGTTCAAACAGTTTCATCGCGTAATCAAGGCATGTCTCGTTCCATTCCGTATATATTGATGGTATCACTGTCCGACTGTATCGGAGGAGAATACGTGAATCAGTCCCATGACGCTCCGCGCATGCGCGGGTTTGTAAGAGGGGTCATTCTCGGCGTGGCGGCAACGCTTGGCACGCTTGCACTTTGTGTCGTGTTATTTGCTCGCTATCTTGAGACGGCGGGTCAACAGGCTGCGGTTCCAGTGAACACTCCACCTGTCAGCAGCACGAATCGCGTCGAACTGTATTTTCCGCTTGAGCGGTTTCTGGCGTGGCGCTCAACTCCGCAACTCCAGATGGACATGCGGGGAAAAGACGTTCATGTGCACGTGAATGTCCATCCCATCGCCAGTCTTTTGCTTACCCTTTCGGTTGACATCTATGGTCTACCAAATGTCGTAAACGGCCAGTTTGTCCTGCGTTCCGTTCATGGCAGCATCGATCATATTCCGATCCCAACATCTCTGTTGCTCGGAGCGATTGCGCGGGAGGGTTCGGCATATGGTGTCTACACCAATACAAAGCAAGACGAGCTCGCAATTGACAAGACGTTTGGAACATCACGCCTTGTTGGTTTTGACCATCCGGCAAATGATTTGATCATCTCTGTGCCAGTCTCGGCCGTCTTGCGCGCCGCGCACGGAGAAGGAATCATCTAGCGTGGATGCTGTGCATCTGCCACCTGCGCGTTGAGCTGTTTTACCATACGGTAATCATATGTCGTATACCCATTTTTATGGTACAAGTCGACGGCGGGCACGTTGGTGCGCGTGACAAAGATCTGTACCGCGCGAATCCCGCGCGAGAAAAGCCAGCGCTCGGCAGCGCGCAACGCGTGACTGCCGACACCTTTTTTACGCCAAGGCTCTTCGACAAAAAGCTCTCCGACAACGCCCATTCTCTCATTGGTAAGCGGATCGGGCGATTCAGCCACAAATGCGTAACCCACCGTTTGTTGATCTGGCGTATCGATCATCAGCACGTGCGCTTCGCCGCGCCCCGTCATTTGCGCAAGCTGTCGCGCCCACATCTGCCCCTCTTGCGCCGGTGAACTGCGGCTGTTGTTACCCTGGCGGGCGTCTTGGGCGCTTCCCTGGGTCAATTCAGACCACAGTTTTTTTTGCACATTCATCAACTCAACGTGATAACGCCCTACGCGCTCGCTGTCTCGTACCGGATGAAATGGTCGGGCGAGAAAGGAGATCACAGGTTTCAAATCCTCTTGACGATCCTGCCTGACTTCTGCCCCACCTTTTTTACTGCGGTTTGGCAAACGCTTTTTGGCGCGCTGTAACGCTTTGCGGCGCGCCTTGCGCCTTGTCGGCTGCTGCATGCTGGACCACCTTCCTGCGGCTGCGTACGACTTACTCTACGCAAGCGTTGGTTGTCCTCATGCCGCAAAGCAAAACGCTTGAAGGCTGACGTTTTTTTATGACTTCGCGATCTCATGCTTTTCAAAGAGTTGAAGGAGAAACTCCGTTGGCGTGTGCTCGACACCGTCATACTCTCTCTTTGTGTGAAGATGGATGGCGTCCGGGAATTCATCGGCGAGCATGCCGCGAATGCGTTTTCCGACATCATCTGAATCAGTAAACACAAAGAGTTCGTCATCAATCACGCGGGCGCGGATTTCCATCACGCGCTGATGGGTCGGAATACCATACGTGCAAAGCACATCAATGTCGTCGCGAAGAAGCGGAAGGATGCGCTTGCGGTCTTTTTTTCCTTCAACGATGATGACCGTGCGCATTTCTTATGACCCCACAGGATTCGTAGGCGGCGCGGACGGATTCCCCTGAGAAACATTGGTGTCAAGTGGTGCAAGGGAGCCATCCCACTGGGAAAAAAGCGCACGCAAACGGTGATTGTGAAAAATATCGCGCAACAGAATCGATGCGGCAAGTTTATGGCCTGCCGTGTTTGGGTGCCATCCGTCTGCCATGAACGGCACGTACGTCAGGTGGTGGAGCGCCAGGTAACGTTTCATTTGATCAAAAACGTTAAAGACAAAAACGCGCGGACTGATAAACGATCTTGCGACATTTACTTCAGCGGTCATATACGCCTGCTGGAGAACGGGATACTGCGTATATGACGCGCGTGAAATGGGCGTCGTCACCATGAATACCGCCGAACCGTGGCGCAGCGCGTCGGCAATTTGTTGACGGATCAGCGACGCAAAAAGCGGAACCGGGGTTCCGGCATGCGCATCGTCAAGTCCTCCCCAGGCCAACACGACGATCTGTGGGTGCGCACTGTCAAGCCAGCCTGTATATTGCGGTTGAAGGCTTGTCGCAGGTGCACCCGGCACTGCGCGATTGATCCAGTCAATGGGCAAGGCGAAGGTGTGATGCAAGCGATCGAAGGTCCGCCATAAATACCCCCCACCGCTGTCTTTCCATCCATCCGCAACGGAAGAGCCGACGATCATCACGCGCATCGCAGGTTCACTCGAATCGCGCTTGTGCACCGTGGCGTGAACGGTATGACTCGCTACCGCTGGGATGAGCGCGAACCATGCGCCAAGGAGAAATCCACCTAGGCGTACAGCGTGTGTGAGCCTGCGACGGGGGTTATTGTTGCGTAGAATCCGCATTGCGTGTGTAGCCCTCCACCATAAGTTCCATTTCCGTTTCAAATGGGAGTTTTAACGGATCCGGCAACTGATTTAACACATTGGCGATTTCAGTGATGCGAAGCGCGGACTGGTGCTTGACTTGGCTGTGCGCGGATGCTTCATACCAAGCGCGCAACGCGTCGACCAACTCGTAAAACGTCATCTGAAAATAATCGGCGTTTTCACTCGCATCTTCGAAGTCACTTTGTTGCATGATCGCATATGCGTCTTTCGCGCGCAAGAGCGCGTCATGTACATCTTGCAAGCGCCAATTTATCTCGGTGTCTGACATGACGCGCCTCCTCACTGAATCAACCGCAAGTTTTGCCTGTCGATCCCTCACTCCCCTTGGCGCGATGAAAGCCCTGTTGCGTCCATTGCATGGTCGATGGCCGCCAAAATCTGATCTGGGGTGACAGGCAGCGAAGAAACCATAAACCCAAACGGCTCGAGCGCATCGCTCACTGCGTTTGCAAACGCGGCAGGTGACGCGATAAGGGAACCTTCCCCCATGCCTTTTATTCCGCCTTCGCCGCTGGACAGTGTTTCGATATGAGCGATGCGCATGCGCGGCACTTCCGTCGAGACAGGGAGAAGATAGTCGGCGAGCGTCGTCGTTGTGACCTGCCCTTGGTCATCATAGCGCAGTTCTTCTAGATACGCGCTTCCAAGCCCCTGTGCGACGCCACCTTGAATCTGTCCTTCCACGATCAGCGGATTGATCAGCCGCCCGCAATCATTGACAACGACATAATCGAGAACCTTGACGATGCCCGTCTCAATATCCACTTCAACGACGGCGATATGGGTTCCGTTTGAAAATGTGACAGAACGCTTCGGCTGATAGCGCGCAATCACCTCAAGTCCGACCGGGAAATCCTCAGGCAGTCGTCCGACATCCGTGTACGCCACCTGGGCGAGTTCGCGAATCGAATAATTGCGCGACGGAACCCCGGCCACGAATGCTTTTCCACCTTCTAACTGAATGTCGTCTTTCGCCGCCTCAAGCAAGTGGGATGCGAGCGTCTGCAACTTCTCTCTCATCGCCCGCCCGGCTTTGAGCGCCGCTCCGCCTCCAATCGGCCCCGACCGGCTGCCGCCTGTCCCTCCGCCAAAAGGCGCGCTGTCTGTGTCTCCGTGCAAAACGACAATATCTTTAAAATCCACGCCAAGCTCATCGGCAATCAGTTGCGCCATGGTGGTTTCATGCCCCTGCCCCGAAGGACCAAGCCCAAACGCCGCCGTAACGGAGCCATTCGGCTCAATGCGAAGGGTCGCGGACTCATATGGAACAGACCCTGCCTCCGACTGCGCCATCGCGGTCGGCTCGACAAATGCGGAGATGCCGATGCCGATGTATTTGCCCTGCGCCCGCAGTTCACGCTGCTGCGCGCGCAGGTTTTCGTAGTCAAGCATCTCCAGCGCCTTCTCAAGGGATGCGCGATACGATCCTCGATCATACACCTGTCCGGCAGCGTTGGTGTATGGAAAATGTTCATCAGAAATCAGATTGACGCGGCGCACTTCTGCTGGATCTAGGTTTCGCGCACGCGCCACGCGATCGATGATGCCCTCCTGAACGAAAGAGGCAATGGGTCCCCACACCCCGCGATAGGCGCCAAGGGGCGTCTTGTTTGAGTAGGTGCAGTCGATGGTCGTCGCCAGATGTGGGATTGTATAAGGGCCTGTCAAGACGCGCGCCGCGAGCACGGTTTCCCCGATGGCGCCGCAAAACGGAAACGCGGAATACGCACCGGCGTCTGCGCGCAGATGGTCGCGAAGTGCAAGGATGCGTCCGTCTTCTGCAAAGGCGACCTCGACCTCGTGGATGTCATCGCGCGCGTGGACATCTGTCAGGAGACACTCGGTGCGATCACTGATCCATTTGACAGGAAGTTTATAGGTTAAGGCGGTATACGCGACGACCAAATACTCAGGGTACGCATGCGCTTTAATGCCAAACGCCCCCCCTACCTCAGGTACGATGACGCGCAGCTCATTTTCTTCAATGCCAAGCGCAACCGCCATGTCGCTGCGAAATCCGTGCGGGGACTGGTGGGTCGCATAGAGGGTCAGTCTGCCTGACCCTGGGTCAAGTGCTGCGGCAAGCCCACGCGTTTCAAGCGGAACCCCTGTCTGGCGGTGTGTTTGAAACACTTCGACAAGATGATAAGGCGCTGTTTGAAAGGCCTCTTCAAAACCAGCGGTCTCGTATTCGCTGTGAAACATGCGGTTTGTTGTTTTCTCGTGCACACGGCGCGGCTGATCGAGCAGAGACTCGCGCATCGCAAGAACAGGTTGCAGTGGTTCATAATCGATTATCACGCGCTCTGCCGCGTCTTCTGCCGCGTAGCGGCTCTCTGCAATGATTGCGACGATCGGTTCGCCGACATAGCGTACCACTTCGCGTGCGAGTGCCGGTTGCTCAACTCCATTGGCCACATCCTCTTCACTGCCAAAATAGCAGGGACATTCGCTTGCCGTCAGAATCCGTTTTACGCCAGGGGCTGCTTTTGCCTCGTCAAGGTGAATGGCGCGAATGCGCGCGGAGCTTCGCTGGGAGCGAACAAAGGCGATTTCATACATTCCTGGAAGGTCAATATCATCGAGATAGCGACTGGTGCCAGTCATCAGGCGTGCGTCTTCTTTGCGCGTGACGCGCGCTCCTGTGTAGTGTGGCTTCAGTGCGTTTGCGGGAATGTGACTGAGCATGTCGCTCACGCGTCTCCCTCCTTTGCAGCATCAAGGATCGCGTCTACGATAAACTGATAGCCTGTGCAGCGGCAGATATTGCCTGAAATCGCTTCGCGGATCTCTTGTTCAGTCGGGTTTTTTGATGTTTTTAAAAAAGCGGTCGCTGTGAGCAGAAATGCGGGTGTGCAAAAACCGCATTGAAGTGCGTGATGTTCTTGAAAAGCGCGCTGCAATCGGGTCATTCCGTTTGCAGACAATCCCTCGATCGTTTCAATTGAAGACCCTTCTGCCGAAACGGCAAAGATGAGACAACTGCGCTCTGGCCTGCCGTCGACAAGCACGGTGCACGCTCCGCAAACGCCGTGCTCACAACCGACGTGTGTACCGGTCAGTCCGAGTTGATGACGAAGGCGTCCGAGAGCAAAAAACGCGATTCAACATCGAGGGTGTGCGCCTGGCCATTGACCGTAAGTGTGATCGATTGTGTCTCTTGAACAGTTTTCACGCTTGTGCCTCCCTTCCCTTCAAATACGCGCGCTCGGCGACAACGGCTGCCAACTTTCTGCGGTACTCTGGTTGATCAAGCGGTTCTAGTTCGTTTGCGAGTGTTGAAAAAAGCGCCTGCCGCGCTTGATTCTCGACAGGCAGTGCCGCAAGTGACAAGTGGTAAGGCATATCGGCAACGCCAAACCAAGTGATTTCTGCACGTTCATCTTCAGCGCGGACAAATGCGCCTGCAAGCGCAAAATCACCGGGACGGCGGGTGATTTCGGCAAATTGGATGCGACTCGCTGTGCTGACTGAAAAATGAACGCGCGTCAGAATCTCATCCTCTGCAAGATCCGTCGTAAAAAGCCCGAGATAAAAGTCGCGTGCGGCGATGGTGCGTTCGCCTCGTACGCTCGTCACATCAAAGTACGCGTCAAAGGCCACCATGGCGGCTGGCAGTTCGGCTGCCGGGTCGGCGTGCGCGAGTGAACCGCCAAGCGTCCCGCGATTGCGGATGGCCCAATGCCCGACTTCTCCGGCGCACGCGGCAAGGACTGGCACATGCGCCCTCACAAGGGGGTGATCGTGGAGGTTTTGGTGCGTGATTCCGGCTCCAATGGTGAGGATGTCGCCGCTTAAAGAGACTGATGAAAACGCCTGAATTTGACGAAGGTCAATTAAGACGGAAGGTTTACTGAGACGGTAGTTCATGAGTGGAATTAAACTCTGCCCACCCGCCAATACCTTTGCGTCCTTGTGCTCAGACAGAGCGTTCGCAGCTTCTTCAACCGTTGTGGCGCGAACGTATGTAAACGGTGCTGGTTTCACAAAATCGTGCTCCTCTCACAACCCATCGTTAGGTGACAATCTCGCGCGCCAGATGGATGAGCGCTTCTTGCGAGTCGCAAGGAAGCAGTCGGCGTAAAAATGGCAGCGCCTTTTTTAGGGATCTCGTCTCGGGGGAAAAACCTTCTGTGTTCAGGTAAGGGTGCAGCCAGTAGATGCGTCGGCTGACGGCAAACATGGTGCGAAGCGAGCTTTCCACCTGTTCGGGCGGTCCGACATCCCAGCCGTCACTCAGAATGAACACGGTGGTGTCAGCGCGAAGCCACGATGTGGCGTGCTGTAAAAGCCAAGCTTCAAACGCTGCGCCAAGCAGGGTTCCTCCAGACCAAAGCGCTGTGAGTTGCACCAATCGCTCGCGCATTTTTGCGTAGGGAAGCTTGAATTCTCGTGTTGCATCGACGAGGCGCGTGGAAAAGAGAAAGACACCCACGTGGCGACGAGCGGCGACGAGTGAGGCAATCCACGAGAGATAACGATCCGCATCGTCCATCATGGAGCCTGAAACATCCCACAAGATGACCATCTTTGTCGGCGAACGCCTCTGGCGATTGCGCTGAAATGGCATGGTGTATCGTCCGCGTTTTGCGACATGCCTGGCCATTTTTTCTAGGTCAAGACGTGGAATTCCAAGGTGCATCCCGCGTGAATCAGCGCGTGTGCCGAGACGAAAGGAAAGAAGCGGAAGAAACGGATTGGCATCTTTCAGATCTGCTGGACGATCGGATGACTCCATTCCCATTCGCTCGCGTAGCCGAGACTCCACGTTTCTTTGCAATGTCGCATTGCTGTGTGCGTCTTCCTGGTGTGTTGAAGGCGCCGCCTCCGTCTTTGCGTCTTCTCACAAATCGCAAAGCCACTCAGGCATGCGGGCAAGAACATAATTCCAGTCGTATTCGTCTTTTAACACACAACCAAGTGAGCTGATAATCTGTGACTCGTCCCACGGTTTTTTTGCGTGAAGCTCTGTGAGCGCTCTTGTCCAATCGATCGCTTCCGCCGTGCCCGGCAGCTTGATGAGTGGATAGTTTCGAAATACGCGCAGTCGCGTCACGACAAAATCAACCCGTTCATCTTCTGCGCCAGGGACATGTGTGCGCACGATGCGCGCCTCGTCTTCACGTGTCGGGTAATCCATGTGATGATAAAAAATGCGTCTGCGCAGTGCGTCTGATAGTGGGCGCGTGCGGTTTGATGTGAGAAGAATGACGGGCGAGACAATGGGCTGGACGGTTTTATACTCAGGAATTGTAATCTGCCCTTCGCCCAGATACTCAAGTAGCATCGCCTCAAAGGACTCGTCTGCGCGGTCAATTTCATCGAGCAATAAAACAGCGCCGCGCTCTGCCGTGAGCGCCTTTAGCAAAGGTCGCTCGATTAAATAACGCGATGAAAAGACATTCTCACTTTCACCTTTTGTTAAATCAACCCACTGCAGATGATAATTCCAATCATAGAGTGCTTGGTGTGCGTCGATCCCTTCATAACATTGAAGGCGGATGAGATCGCGTCCGAGGGCTGATGCAATAGCGCCTGCGAGCGCGGTTTTTCCGACTCCGGCCGGGCCTTCAAGCAGGAGTGGACGACTTAGTGCGAGTGAGAGTTCTACGGCCCGTGCGAGGGAGTCGCTCGCGAGATAGCCAAAGGAAGCAAGTGAATCTTTCATGGTCACGTTCACTGTGCAGCGATGGCCGTCGCTTGTGTCACAAGTGATTTGAAGAATTGGTTGATCAACAGCTTGGCGACGCCTGAGAGCATCCTTTGCCCTACACCCGCAACCGTTCCGCCCACGTGCGCATTTCCACTATAATGCATGGTGCAGCCAGGCTTTTCTCCAGTGTTTTCTTCGAAACGAACGTGGACGCTCGCTTCCATAAATCCGGTTGGCCCTTGCCCATTGATGACAAGTGTGTAGCACGAACCAGGCTGTACATCTCTCATCTCAAGTACGCCCTGATATTGACCTTTGATACCCGCAACACCAACTTCGATTTGCGCTTCATAGTGGTAGTCTGACGTTTTTTTCAGCGATTTAAGGCCAGGCATTGCGGTCACCAGCACGTCTGGATCAGTCATGAGAGAATACGTATCTTGAGGATTGGTCGGAAATTCCTTTGTGCCTTCTAACTGCATTCGTACGCCTCCCTTTGCCTGATGTAAGAATAGTATAGCATGGCGATCAATGGATTTGGACAACACAAAACAAACTGAAATCTCGGAAACGTCCCGTGAGTCTTGGGTGATCGTGAACGTAATGCGAACTCCTATCGTTTCAAACGATATTGCTTCTGGCGATACTAGAGAATTACGCGGGTTTGCGGTACGATACCGTGGACTGGGATCCACTTCAAAGCCAGGATACAGACGTCGCCGAAGTGAACATAAACCCACGCTATTGCGTGATGTGAGGAGGTGAGACTCGTGTTACAAACCGTTCGGAACTTTCTTATGTACACTGCGGTCGGATTCGTGAACACAGGGGTATCACTGCTTCTTTATTTCTTGTTGATCGCGCTTCACGCCACGCCGACGATCGCACTTGCCCTCAGTTACTGCGCTGGGATGGGGACAAGCTATTTTCTCAACGCTCGCTTTACATTCAACCAGGATGCGCGCGGCGCGGCGCAGGTTCTTCGATTTCTCACGGTGAACGTTGTCCTGCTTCTCATGAGTGAATGGTCGCTGCATGAGATTTTGCGTGTTCTGACTCGTTCGGCCTATCTCGCGCAAATTGTAAACGTGATCCCGATGACACTGATTGGCTATTTGGCCAATCGCCAGTTTGTGTTTACTGCGCGGTATGATGACCACGAGAATCGCATCTATGCAGGTTTTTTTGGTGGCGCCGTCGGAATCGCGATCATTCAGCGCATTTGGGTGACACTTGGCGGATACTTTTTTTCAGTGATCCATCATGTCAAGACGTTAAAGTGGCTACTCATTCAAGGTCTTATCCACTGGGACGCCGGTTGGTTTCTCGCCATTGCGCGTCACGGCTATGTCCATTTTACACAGCTTGCCTTCTTCCCGTTTTATCCTGTGATCATTCGCTTTTTTCACGATGCCACGACACTCCCTGACACGGTGAGTGGGGTGATCGTTTCGAGCATTTCGTTTGTTGTCGCAATGTATTACCTTGGCAGAATCGCGAATCGCCTCTTTTCGACGCGGGTGGCTATTCTTTCCATGTTATTTTTTGCATTCTTTCCGACGGCTTACTATTTTGACGCTCCCTACAGCGAAGCACTGTTCATGGCGCTCAGTCTCGCGGCGGTTGAAAATGCGTATCGACGCAACTTTTTTCTCGCGAGTTTCTTAACAGCGCTTGCAACGCTCACGCGAAATACAGGTGCGTTACTGCTGCTTTTGGTGTTTTGGCAGTATCTGACTTGGCGTGGAATGGATCTGAGGTTTTATACGCGCGCGTGGTGGAAGAAGCTCGACTATAGAGTCATATCTCTGACGCTTCCCATTCTTTTTTTGGGGGCGTATGCGTTTTGGCTCCATAAACACTACGGACACTATCTCGCATTTTTAACGGCAGAAAAACACTGGCACCGACAATATATGCCCCTTTGGGACACCTACGCGAATACTTTGCGACAATACATTACCGGATTGCACCCCATCCTTGCGTCCTATTATCTATTGTTCGAGTTGCTTTCAGCGCTGTTGTCCATCGTTTTTATCGCGCTGTCAATCTGGTCTTACCGTACCCATCGCGCGCAGGGAGATTGGATTTTATATCTATTCATTCTGACTTGGATCGCAAGTACAGAACCATCAATAAACATCCCTGACTATCTCGTCAGCCTCCCTCGCTATTTATTGATGCTCTTTCCTGGATTCATCCTTCTCGCGGAGCGATTTCCGCGGTTTGTAGTGGCCATTCCGCTTCTTTTGGTCTTTGCCATCACTTTGTTGCGGTTAAGTGGTCTCTACTACTCTGGATCATGGATTGCCTGAGATGCTTGCTTTAGATGAGCTGAATTTCATTCAAGGAGGAAGCACAGGTGGCGATTGAAGAGCGCTTTGAAAACGTAAAGCGTGAAATTGAACGAAAGACTGCGATACCCTATGTTTCTGTGGTCATCCCCGCTTATAATGAAGAGTTGGTTATTGAAGAGACTTGTTCCAGACTGATCCGTGTCATGGACCAACTTCATTTTCCCTACGAGCTGCTCTTTGTCAACGACGGATCGCGCGATAATACCTATCGCATCCTTGAGCGTCTTGCTGGGGAGATTCCAAACGTCAAGGTGCTCGATTTTTCTCGGAATTTTGGCCATCAGATCGCAGTAACTGCGGGAATTGATCACGCTGTCGGCGATGTGGTTATCCTGATCGACGCGGACCTTCAAGATCCCCCGGAATTGATCGCGGATTTTCTCGAGAAGTGGAGAGAAGGATATGACGTCGTTTATGCTGTTCGCATGCGTCGCGAAGGAGAAACATGGTTCAAGCGTTTGACAGCAAAGCTCTTTTATCGAATGCTGCGAAAAATGACAGAGATTGAAATACCGGTTGACACCGGGGACTTTCGCTTGATGGATCGGTCTGTAGTCGAGAGCCTGCGCACGATTAAAGAGAAGCATCGGTTCATTCGCGGTCTGGTTTCGTGGGTCGGGTTTCGCCAAATTGGAGTGCCCTATGAACGTGCTGAGCGGTTTGCTGGAGAGTCGAAATATCCTCTGCGAAAGATGCTGAAATTCTCTTTGGACGGAATCACATCGTTTTCTTTTCGTCCACTACAATGGGCGAGCAAATTGGGAATGGCCTCTTCCGGGATCGGCTTTTTGTTTATTCTGGTGTTACTCTATTTAAAAATTTTCACGACACTCACGATCCAGGGATGGACGTCGCTGATGGTCGTCGTTCTCTTTTTGGGAGGTATCCAACTCTTCATGCTTGGTGTGCTTGGAGAATACATCGGTCGCATTTATGACGAAGTGCGCGATCGCCCACTCTATTTGATTCGAGAGAGAAAAAATTTCTAAATAAAAAGGGTTCCTCGCAGTATTGGGAACCCTTCGCTTTTTGGTTAGTTGCCATAATCCTTATGGATAACGCGGAAAAATCCGAGAAAAACTGAGAAAACGGATACTGCTGCAACAGCAACTACCCAATAGTCTTGAACCGTGCCAAGCGTACTCATCGATTCCACCCGCTCTCCAATCGAGACGTTAGAAACGTGACGCAATACAACGATCCTTCATGACTAAGCGTAACACGTTATATACACCATCGCAACTCATTTTACGCATATAGAGAAGATTCGAATTAAAACAATCGCGCTTGTCAAACTCCGGCTATGGCATGCGCTCGCTATCTGGTTTTGACAACGTCCCAGGTCGTGTGAAAAAGTAAAAAAAGACTGCGAGAAAAAACGCCAATCCAAACGTGCCTATAGACGCTGTGACACCTTCACTTTTTGGTTGGGTTGAATTTGCACTCTGTTTCATCGCTTTGACCTCGTTTTCGGATTTCGATATTTGGTAATGCGCCATGATTCACCGAATCGTTTCAAAATCAATTGCTGATAAGCGTACAGTGTCTTTTGCGGGACGCCAGGAATGTTTGTTCTTGTTTTTGGCGTTTCAAGAATGGGCCCACCCAAAACGATGGATGCTCGTTGTGCCGTGACGTAGACTCCGACTGTCGTCAGTGCTCCACCAATGAGCAGAACAGCCGAGAGTACCTCGATGGCCCGCAGTGTCGCGTGAGCAACAGGGGTTACGCCTTCATTTAAGACACCCCCAAGCACAGGCCCTGACAAAGATAGATTCATCCCTGCCGGCACGACAAAAAGCCCTGAGGGTGTGAGTTGTCCTGCCAATAAAAGTGCGGCAGTAATGAGATCGATGCTTTCATGCGTTCCTTGGAGGAAGGTAAACAAGGGGAAATTTCCATGCATGTCCTTTGTCTCTCCCTTCCACCTATCATACGCAAAACAGCATTACTTTGAATGCCAAACCGCCTAATTGGAGAAAATGTATGCCTTTGCCCACCTTGATTTTGTGTATTCATGTTCCTATCTGGGAACTCTATGCGTTATGACCATTTCACTTGATCATCCATTTCGTCCTTCACTGCTCTCTGTCGAGTTTCGTGGAGATGTCATTGAAAATATCCACTATGGGCATGTCGCTGTCTGCAATGCAGAAGGTCAGTTGTTGTATTCTTGTGGAATTCCTTCCGTGCAAGTCTATGGCCGCTCAGCGTTAAAGATCATACAGGCGCTGCCACTTCTTGAAACGGGAGCGGCAGATTATTTTCATATGACTGATCGAGAACTCGCTTTATGTGCATCTTCACACAGTGGTCTTCCCTCTCATCAAGAAGGGGTTCGCTCCATACTGACTCGCATTGGATGTGAAGTTCCGGATCTCATTTGTGGGTCTGTATCACCCTACAGTGGAAAAGCGCGTGACGAGATGGTCAGAGGTGGTGAACCGATGACTGGAATCTGCAATGAGTGTTCTGGGGTTCACGCTGGGATGCTCGCGACGGCAGTCTATTGTAAAGAATCCACACGCGGGTATGAAGACATTCGTCATCCAGTGCAAAAACGAGTCTTAGATGCTATACGTGAAGTAACCGCAACATCTGAGGCGAGGATTCAAGTTGGCAATGACGGGTGTGGCATACCGACATACGCACTCCCGCTTGAAAGAATCGCCTGCGGGTTTGCGCGTATGACACGTGCCTCAATGTTCCAGGAAAGACGCGCCTCTGCCATCCAGCGTATGCTTGATGCGTATTGTCTTCATCCAGAAATGGTTACGGAAGAAGATTCATTCACGACTCGCCTGATACGCGCTTTTGACGGCGATATCATTGGGAAAGAAGGTGCCAAGGGAATTTTTGCGCTTATGCATCGCCCCAAGGGTTTGGGAATAGCCATAAAGGTTGCGGATGGAACTAAGGAGAGCATACCTTCCGTCGTGTTATCGGTACTGTCACAAATCGGTTGTCTAGAAAACCTCCCTGCAAACCTTGACCGCTATAGGCGTACAGAATTGAAAAATTCATGCAATGATGTCATCGGCCAAATTGAGCCGCGCATTCGCCTACAGGCCATGCCCCACTCATTGCGCAGATGAAATTGATCCTAATTCACACGCGCGAAAGCAGTGCGCAGTGTGATCCATGACAACGCCTGTGGCCTGTAGGTAGGCGTAACAAATGGTGCTGCCCACAAAGGTAAATCCTCTTTTTTTGAGATCTTGACTCAGGCGATCCGACAACTCCGTGCGGGAAGGCACCATTCCTTCCTGGTCTGCTCGGCGCGAAATGACGCGTGCTCCTGTAAACGACCAGAGATAGTTTGAGAAACCGCCCATGGACTGCTGAATCTCGCGATAGAGCTTCGCGTTTTCAATCGTTGCAAGGATTTTTTTGCGATTGCGTATGATGCCTTCGTCACTCATCAATTGTTCAACTTTGTCGCCTGTGAACATTGCGATACGTTCCGGGTCAAAACCTTCAAACACCTCACGAAATCGCTCGCGTTTTTTGAGGACTGTCAAAAAACTGAGTCCTGCTTGCATCATCTCAAGTACGAGCATTTCAAACAACAGTATGTCATCATAGTGGGGTACGCCCCACTCTTCATCGTGATACCTTAGATAGAGCGGATCATTCGTGCACCATGCGCAGCGCAAGCGCTCATCAGTGCTTTTGACGAGTTCAATCCGGCCAAGTTGATCGGTTGGTTGCGCGTCGACGTCGCTCATCTCCTTAGTCTTACGTGCTTCATAAAGCAATCTAACTAAAATAGCGTAAATGATAAAAAAGCTTCGGGCGATTCCCCGAAGTCTTTTTTTATCACCACACCCAAACATTTCATTTTGGTTTGGCATCTTGAAGCGGATGACGGGACTCGAACCCGCAACTTTCAGCTTGGGAAGCTGACGCTCTACCAATTGAACTACATCCGCATGACACAAAAATTATAGCGCAATCCGTCACATTTTGCAAAGCGGTGACTGATATTTTGCGTACGATCTATGCTACCCAATCTTTGTATAAAAAAAGGGCGCTATCTGTGTCAAACCATACGTTTCTGAGTGAAAGATCTGTTCTGTACTTCCTACAAACAGAATGCCGCCTGGTCGCAGCGATTCGGAGAATTTGTAATACAATTTTTCCTTTGCATCGTCGGTAAAATAAATAAAGACATTGCGGCAAACGACTACATCCAAGTGATTTGGAAAATCATCGCTCAGTAAATTGTGAAGTTTAAAAGATATCCTGGCGCGGACATCGTCGCTAAAACGCCCTTGTGACGGATCAAGTGTGTGAATAAACCGTCCCCGCATAGGAGCGGGGATGGTTAGCAAATCATCACTGTGATAAATTCCCAATTGTCCTACGCGCAGTGCGTGTGGATCAATGTCCGTAGCCAAAATCTCCATTTGTGAAAGCGTCATGAACTCACTGAAAACCATCGCCATCGTGTAGGGTTCCTGCCCGGTACTGCAAGCCGCGCTCCAAGCGCGCAGGACGCCATTTTGCTCCCTGTTTTTTGCGATCAGCGCACCAAATGACTGCCATCGCTCAGGATTTCGGTAAAACGAAGAGACGTTGATCGTGAGTCGATCCATCAGTTCAGCCATCAAATCGGCATCATGCAAGGCTGCCTCAAGATAGTGGGTAAAGTTTGTATACCCGCGCCGATCCCTGAGTGTCGTCAGACGACGCTCCATTTGTGACTGGCGGTATTGGGTTAGGTCAATACCCGTTGCCGTGTAAAATTTTGCGACAAACGAATCGTAATCACCCACTCGGCTCACCCCCACATTTCTCGAGGAAAATGCCTTTAAATCCAGCGGCTGATCGTTTTGTCCAGCGAGGTCAATTCTTCGTTTGAGAACCAAAGTGCAATCTCACGCGCGGCACTCTCTTCTGAGTCACTGCCGTGAATGATATTCATTCCGACACTCACGGCGTAGTCTCCGCGGATGGTGCCAGGGGCCGCATCGATTGGATTGGTTTTGCCCATCATCGCGCGTGCAGTTGAGATGACATGCTCACCTTCCCAAACCATGGCAAACACCGGGGAAGACGTAATAAACGAAACAAGTTCCCCGAAAAATGGACGTTCTTTATGTTCTTCGTAGTGTTTTTCTGCGCGCTCTTTTGAAACCTGCATAAGTTTTGCGCCTACGAGAGTAAATCCCTTCTTTTCGAAGCGATTTATGATATCCCCAACCAAACCGCGCTGTACTCCATCCGGCTTTACCATGATAAAACTGCGCTCCATGTGATTCCCTCTTTTCTCAAACTGGATTCCAACGTGCATCGTACCAGTGTGGCACGTCTCAATGCAAGTTTATGTGCAAGATAATGATCAAAAGTGCCTTTGCTGATTTGTGTTTTGACGCACAAAGTGTGTTAATGCTCGCGCTTTCCGATATAGGTAGCAAGCGCTGCAAGCGACAAGCGCGCAGATGTTGGCGGCAACATGGCGAGTGATTCACTCGCTTTGACGAGATAGCGATCGGCAAGTTTCTGTGCGTTTGACAGGCCGCTTGATGACTTGATCAAGTGGACGGCATGTTCTACTGCTTGTTCGCTCATGTCCGGTGTTATGAGATTGCGCAGTTCAGCACCTGTCTCTTTTTCGCGAAGCGCCAAAAGGACAGGAAGCGTCACATTCCCTTGTCGCAAATCACTGCCGACAGGCTTCCCAAGACGTTCCTTCGTTGAGGTCAGATCCAGCAGATCGTCTGTAATTTGAAATGCCATTCCAGCAAAATAACCAAAGCGTCTAAGCGCGTTACAATGCGCCGGAATCGCGTTTGTCGCATGGGCTCCAAGAACACAGGACATCTCAATTAGAAAGGCTGTTTTTCTACGTATGCGATGCAAATAATGGCGCACAGTCTGATCCAGATTATAGAGATCTTTAATCTGTTCGATCTCTCCCAGGGTCATGCGATGGATCGCACTGGAGAGAATGGCATGAAACCTATGATCCTGAATGGATGTGAGAACTTGAAGTGATTGTGCAAATATAAAATCCCCCGTATACATCGACATGCGGTTGCCATAGAGAGATTTTACCGTTGGCGTTCCCCGGCGCGTCGATGCGTCGTCAATCACATCGTCATGAACAAGCGACGCCATGTGAATGAGTTCGAGACCAACGGCCACCTTTGACAATCGATCAAAATCATAGTCGCCAAATGTGCCTGCCAGTAAGACAAACACAGGACGCAAGCGTTTGCCGCCGGCCGAAAGGAGATGCATCGCCGCATCCTGAAGTTCTTTATTTTCACATTTGAGTGCCTCTTTCAAGCGATCTTCGACACGCGTGAGATCGCCTTCAAGATGTTGGTACAGTTGAGCTACATTGCTGCTTTGGTTCACCTGGACACCTGCCTTGCTCTCTACCCGACCTGCCTCATGCAGATATTTTCGGCTTATATCCGATATGCAGTGCACAAATCCCGCCCAAAAGCGCATAGTGCTCCACGCGTTCGAGTCCCGCATCCGCAAATCGCTTAGCCAGAGCAAAACGGTCGGGAAATGGTTTTAAGCTCTCCGGCAACCAGCGATAAGGTTGGTCATTGCCAACCACCGTTCGTCCCAAAAACGGTAAAACGTGATTGAAATACGCATAATAGACCGTACGAAAAATACGATTTGACGGCTTTGAGAGTTCTAGAGAGACGACAAGTCCACCTGGTTTTACAACACGACACATTTCACGCAACACCTGGTCCAGGTCGGGGACGTTTCTAAGCGCAAAACCGATTGTAGCATAATTAAACTCATCAGACGAAAATGGCAGAGCCATGGCATTCCCAAGCATCAATGTTGTCACATTAGACAACCCGCGTTGGTGTATTTTTGGCAGTGCAATATCGAGCATTTCTTGACAAAAATCAATCCCCACGACTTTTCCTGTGGGTCCAACGGCATCCGCCATCGAAATCGCCCAGTCTCCAGTACCCGTCGCGACATCCAAACAATGTTCGCCTTTTTTTATCTGCATTTTTTTCATGGCGAATTTACGCCACAGCTTATGCTGATTGAAGCTTAAGACAGAATTCATGACATCATATTGTCTTGCAATCGTTGCAAATACATCGTGAACAAATTCTGCCTTTGATGTGTCCGCCATCGCACGAAAACCCCTTATGTTAAGATTTTCGAGTTCCAATGTCTTTGATTAACTCTGCTCCGCTGCAGATGCGGGGATTGAAGCGATGCGTGCGTCAAGAACAAGTTCGATCTGATCCCAGTCTTCCCTTCCCAATACATCATTTGCAGCATGTTGAAGAGCCGTCATGGAATCTCTGAAATTTTGCATAATTCTTGTAAAAGTATCGTATTTTGCGTGAAGAAGCGTGATGCGCTTATCTTTGGTCATTTGACCGAGAACCATGCGGTCAATGTTTTTCAATTCCTCTTCTGTGGCACGCTGTTCGAGATAAACATGGGCAAGCGAGAGCGGCTCTATATCTCGCTCATCAAATAGCTCCGCTTTGTAAACCGTTGCTGAAATCGCCGCTTCGACGAACTCTTCCATGGAGCGGTCGAGTTCAAACGCATTGCACAAAGCGCGCAACAAGGCACCATGCATGGTTTTTACATCAGAAATGTACTGATCATCCGTAAGCGATCCCTCATTCAACGCGGAGTAGAGAGACGCTTTGGCGACATTGATTTTTGAGACAGCATCAGAAAAACGATGAATCATGTCAATTCGATTAGCCTCGGCGAGCAGTTTATAAAACAGACTGCTTAAATAATCGCCGCCAAGCACAGTCAATTGACCTTTTTTGTCTTGTCGCGTCGTTGTATCATCAATCTTTTCGTGAAGGGCCAACCCGTGATACATGAGGATCATGGAGGCAAGCACGCGATCCCGCGCGCCGCGCGTAAGGGTTGTCCTAGACAAAATGATCGCTCCAAGAAGAAGTTGCCACTTGGAGAGCGTCGGTAGGATTGATTCTGCTTTTAATATCGCTTGCGACATGACACGCTCCACAAAGCGTTGCAAGTCGAGCAGGCCAAAGCGATTCTCTAAAGTAGAGCTTTCGTGGTCCGAAATCTTGTTGTCCATGGGTTGAGACCACCCCTCTTGCACAGCGTGCAGACGTATTATACCACAGTGTGTTTAAGCCCAGTGTGGCCGCCGCATGTTTCTTTTGCACAGAACCTACTCTTCTGTGTCAATCGTCCCTAGTTTTGTATAAATCACGGCGGGACCGCGAACTTTGATCGCAGAAGTGTACTCCGTAAACTGTGCCAACATCACTTCATTTTTATCCAGTTTTTCGAGATGGTTGAACTTTGTATCGTGTCCTCTTGTAAGGCCTATGACTTGCACTCCGCTTTGTTTCGCTTTGATCACGACGTAATCTTCCACATAGATCCCTCCGCTCAAAAAAAATCAGCCTGCAAGACAGGCTGACATTCGGCTATGGTCGGAATGCCGGGATTCGAACCCGGGACCTCTACCTCCCAAGTAGCGCGCTACCAGGCTGCGCTACATCCCGTCAAGCATAGCCATTATAACAGGATCACAAGACTGTCGCAAGGAAAGCACGTCTTTTCTGGGGCTGAATCTCATTCTGCGACATAGTCCGCGATGGGTTCACATCACTTCCCGCGCCAAAGCAGCTGAGCTGTCTCTGCTCGCGCTTTATTGCTTAGAGCACCTTGTTCTTGCGTTGCTTTTCTGCTGTTCGCAGCTCGATCCGACGGATTTTACCGCTTGCCGTTTTTGGAAGATCAGTGACAAACTCAATCTCGCGGGGGTACTTATAGGGTGCCGTAACACGTTTTACATAGTCTTTCAATTCTTCTTTTAATTGATCCGTAGGTTCAACCCCGGCTTTGACGATGATAAACGCTTTGACAATATGTCCGCGCTCATCGTCAGGGCTGGCAACCGCCGCACACTCGGCAACGGCTGGATGGCTAACGAGCGCGTCTTCTACCTCAAATGGCCCGATCGTGTATCCAGCGCTAATGATCATGTCATCTGAGCGTCCCTCAAACCACAGATAGCCGTCATCGTCAAATCGGCCAAGGTCTCCCGTTATATAATAATCTCCAAGAAACGCTTTTGCTGTTCGCTCAGGATCGTAGAGATACCCTTGAAACAACGTGGGCAACGTCTTTTTGACTGCGATGTGCCCTATCTCACCCGTGTTTAAGATATTTCCGTCATCGTCCAGAACGGCAACCTCACTCTGTGGCGTCGGTTTGCCCATCGAACCGGGTTTTAACTCCATTCCGACTTGCGTCGCGACAAGCAGCGAGTTTTCTGTCTGGCCATAGCCATCGCGAACCAACACGCCACAAGCAGATCTGAACGCGTCAATCACTTCGCGGTTGAGCGGTTCTCCCGCGCTCACCGCACTGCGTAGCGCTTGTGGTTTCCACGTCTTGATCGCCTGGCTTTTTGCCATCAGTCGATACTCGGTCGGTGTCGCACATAAAAGAGAAATTGGATACGCTTCCATAAGTGACAGATAGACTTGTGGATCAAATCGCCCGACGTAGATGAAAGCGGTGCCGCCTTTTCCCAGAATCGATACAAACGGGCTCCACACCCACTTTGCCCATCCAGGTCCTGCCGTAGCCCACGCCCACTCGTTTGGTGCCGCGTCAAACCAATAGGTTGCAGCGTTTGCAAGATGCGCTTTTGCCCATCCGTGAACATGCACGACCCCCTTTGGCCCACCCGTTGTGCCGGATGTATAGGAGATGAAAGCCATGTCTTTTTCATCTGTATCAGCGGCAGGCATGTTCTGGGTGGCGCTTTGCGTGGAATACAGCGTGACGAATCCGTCACGGATAAAATCAACGGCAATCTTTTTTACACTGGATTGATCGACAGCCGCTTCAACCTCATCAGCGATATGCTCTGCAGTCACAACCACTGTCGCTTGCGCGTGGCGAAGTCGATACGCAATATCTTTGGCGCGCAGCATCTCAGAACCTGGCATGATGACTGCACCCATGCGAAGAAGCGCCAAGTAGATTTGATACGATTCAACGCCGCGCCCAACCATGACAAGGACGCGATCGCCCTGCTTTATGCCTTCTCTTGCAAACTGTTCTTGGGTTCCTTTGACAAGGTCAAACAGTTCCCGATAGGTCAGGCGACGCTCACCTCCATCTTGCGAAAGTGCGACAATCGCCAATTGATCAGGGTGATTTAGCTGATAATTTTCAACATGTGTCGAAAAATTGTAGTTCATGTTTATGCCCCTTCCCATCCATTTCAATATATAGGATAGACGTCACGCTCTTTCATCCTTATTCGAGTTGTTAAAACAGAATCCTTCTTTCGCAGAGTTAAACATCATGAAAAAACGCGACCCGCAGGTCGCGCTTTTTACAGAATGATCGCGATCAGTCCCCCGCTGCCTTCATTAATAATTCGCTGAAGGGTCTCCCGAAGTTTGTACTGAGCGTTTTCTGGCATCATCGACAGCTTTCCAGAGATACCTTCTCGCACAATGGCGGCGAGAGATTTGCCGAAAATATCAGAGTTCCAGATCTTTTGCGGGTCTTCTTCAAAATCCTGCATGAGATACTTGACCAACTCTTCACTTTGGCGCTCCGTGCCGACAATTGGCGCGAATTCCGACTCGACATCCACGCGAATCATGTGAATTGAGGGCGCTGTCGCCTTTAAGCGAACCCCGAAACGCGACCCTTGGCGAATCAACTCAGGTTCATCCAGTGACATCTCCTCAAGAACGGGTGGCGCGATTCCGTACCCGGTCATCTTGACCATGCGCAGTGCCTCGCCAATTTTATCGTATTCACGCTTTGCAAATGTCAAATCTTTCATCAATTTAAGTAGATGATCTTTTCCTCGGATCTCGACACCGACTACCTCTGTAAGCACTTGATCATACAATTCGTCAGGTGCCGTGAGTTCAATATCCGCGACGCCGTGACCCATGTCAACGTTTGCGAGTGCAGCGCGCGCGATAAAATCGTAGTTTGAGAAATGGCCCACGACGCGGTCAATGTCACGTAGACGTCGGATGTCCTGAATGGTGTCACGCACGGCTACCTCATAGGACCGCCTCAACCAATGCTCCGGATCAAGAACCATAACCCAGCTTGGCAGATTGACGTTCACTTCGTGCACTGGGAATTCATAAAGCGCTTCGCGAAGTACCAACATGACATCCTCTGTCCCCATGGTTGCGCAGGAAACGGCGACGACGGGAATGTCGTATTTGTCAAGAAGTGCGGCGCGCAATGCTTGAGTTTCCGGACTGTAGGGATGTACGGAGTTGATCACCATGACAAATGGCTTGCCAAGTTCCTTGAGTTCATTGACGACGCGTTCTTCTGCCTCCACATAGCTGTCGCGCGTGATCTCAGAGATGGTTCCGTCTGTCGTGATGACAAGCCCGATGGTGGAGTGATCCGCAATCACCTTGCGCGTCCCAATTTCTGCCGCCTCTGCAAAGGGGATCGGGTCATCGTACCAGGGCGTCGTCACCATGCGCGGTCCCAGTTCATCTTCATAACCGCGTGCGCCGTGAACGGTGTATCCCACGCAGTCAACCAGTCGGCAGTCGATCGTAAGGCCTTCTGCAACCGTGATTCGTGCCGCCTGGTTCGGTACAAATTTAGGTTCTGTCGTCATAATCGTACGTCCCGCCGCGCTTTGTGGCAGTTCATCAATCGTTCGCGCACGCTCCGCTTCATCATGCATATGAGGCAAAACAATCAATTCCATAAATTTTTTGATAAAGGTGGATTTTCCAGTACGCACGGGACCTACAACACCTAAATAAATATCGCCGCCGGTGCGTTCTGCAATATCCTTAAACACTTCCAATCTCTCCACGCGATTCCCTCCCTGACCTCTGGCCGGCGTCAATCGCGACCTCTGCCTCTGATTTGGCGCAACGATCACTGCCATCGCTTGCTGTCCGAACTCGGACAGTTCATGTATATGACAGATGGCGCGAGATATGCTGCGCTTCAGATGAGCTCTACGCGCAGTTGACGAATTGCCACTGGATTCCTTCTAGTTTCTATGAGTACGAACCTTTCATAGAAACTAGAACAAAAAAAGATTCGGTTTTCCCGAATCTCTTTGTGAATCATGCTCTATTTTATTCTTTGTATGCTCACTTTACCGACGCTCATTCCAAGCTTGTGTGCTGTATTTTTCTTTATAAAGGCGATCAGCCAATTCTCGCTCACCCTCTGTGAGCGATCCTTTGACAAGTGAAAGATTCAATCCCTTTTCAAACCCCTGCGCAAATGCTTCTGCAGCCTCATTGTAGGAAACGATCCGCCCCGTCAAATCTTTCACACTCACAGCGCGCTCTGCAAACTCCCGCTGCACTGCGCTTCGCTCTTCTTCTGATCGGAATTGCAAAACGGAGAACAGATCCTCCGCAGATAACTCGAGCAATAATGCCCCGTGCTGAAGCAGTCCGCCATGTGCGCGCACCTGCGCGCTTCCGGCAATTTTTCGGCCATCAACGACAAGCTCGTACCACGAGGGAGAGTCAAAACAGGCGGCAGACCCAGATGAGGCATAGCGCTTGCGTTCATCCTCATCTGAAAGCGATACAATCTGCGCGTGCAGACCCAGCGTTTCAAAGCCCGCGCGCAAACCCTCAGAGAGCAGGCGGTAGGACTCGACGACCGAAGCCTTGGCAAACCTGTGTTGACCAGGAACGTGAATGCTGTACGTGAGTTCGCGATCGTGCAGGACAGCACGCCCTCCTGTCATGCGGCGCACCCAGTCAAAGCCTCGCGCTTTTATCGCCTGAAGATCCACGTCGCGCTTGATGCGCTGAAAATATCCGAGCGAGAGACTCGGGCGCTCCCACGCGTAAAAACGAAGGGTCGGCGGAACTTCTCCTTGGCTCACTGAAAGGAGTACCGCCTCGTCAATCGCCATGTTCATGGCGGCCGAAGACGGACCCATTTCAAGCAGGCGAAACGTTTCGCGCGCAGTCATTAAGCGTTTGTCAGCGCTTCGTATTCATCCGCTGTGAGAAGATGGGTTGGGTCTTCTTTTATCTCGACGGCGATCATCCAACCGAGTTCGTAGGGCTGTGAGTTTACATTCTCTGGATTGTCATTGAGCGATTCATTCACTTCAACGACCACTCCGGTCACAGGTGAATAGAGATCAGAAACCGTTTTGACAGACTCCACTGTGCCGAAGGTTTCACCTTCGCGAACCTCGTCCCCAACGGACGGAAGCTCGACAAACACGATATCCCCCAATTCGTCTTGAGCAAAATCAGTGATTCCTATGTAGGCTGTCTTATCTTGAATACGAATCCACTCATGCTCTTTTGTGTAGCGTAAATCCTTTGGTGTGTGGCTCATGTGTTCGCCTCCTTATTCTTAGCGTGATTGTACCATTTATTGTGCGGCCCAGCCAATCGTTGCCTCGACAAACCGTTCTTCCACTTCATGTGTTTTTTTTCGGCTCATAAGACCCAAGACCGCCTCTTTGGGCGAACAGGCGCCATCGAGAATATTGGAAATCGCCTCAGCGATCGGCATCGATACTGCGAGTGACTTTGCCTTTTCTACCGCCACTTTCGTCGTTGTGGCGCCTTCTACCACCATTCCTATTTTTGGAAGAACTTCCGTGATGGGCATTCCCTGGCCGAGAAGATAACCTGCATTCCAGTTTCTGCTAAGGCGGCTTGTGCACGTGACGATTAAATCGCCAATCCCGGTCAAGCCTCCAAATGTCGCAGTAGACGCGCCGAGCGCCACGCCAAGACGGGCAATTTCAACGAGACCGCGCGTGATGAGCGCCGCACGCGCGTTGTCGCCAAACCCCAATCCATCAGAGATGCCCGCGCCGAGTGCGATAATGTTTTTAAGCGCCCCACCCAGTTCTACACCTATCAGATCCGGGTTGGTGTACACGCGCAGCGTGTCACTCATGAAGACGCCTTGAATTTCTTCGGCGTAAGATTTTGAGGCGCTTGTTGCGACGAGCGTTGTCGGAACATTTTGTGCGAGTTCCTCTGCGTGGCTTGGCCCAGATAAAACCGCGAGCCGATTGGCGGCCAGTGAAGGCAGTGTTTCAAGGATGACCTCGGATACCCGTTTGCCCGTACCTCGCTCAAGGCCTTTGGCTACGTGGACAATTGATGCTTTCTTATAAAAAGATGCCGGCGCGATATCCCGCAAATTCGCGCATGCGGCGCGCATGGATTGAGTGGGCACAGATAGAAGGACATAATCCATTTGCAAGCATTGCCTGAGATCATTTGTACATACGATGTTTGGATGAAGGTGAACACCTGGAAGATACTTCGTATTTTCGCGCTTGACGTTTAACTCTGCCATCATCTCTTCATCGCGGCCAATCAGCGAGACATGATGACCTTGTTGCGCCAGCGTGACGGCAAGCGCTGTTCCGAAGCTCCCGGCGCCAAGGATTGCAAAACTTGAAGGTGCGGTTCTCACTTCCTGCATCAAATCAGCCATGATGCGTGATCCCACTCTCCTACGATGTTCTCGAAAACAAGCGATGTTCTTGGCCGGCGCGGAGTCTGGCGATGTTTGTGCGATGACGGATGAACGTCATGACCGCAATTGCAAAAGAGATGAGGATGATCGCAGCATTGGCGTGCAGTATCCATTGAAAGATCGGTGTAAGCGCGACAAATAGAAGCGATGCGAGGGATACATAGCGCAAGAGCAAAAGAAGCGCAATGGCGATCAATCCAGCGTAGAGCGCGGGTAAAGCGTTCAGGGTCAGCAGCACACCGATTGTCGTGGCCACCCCTTTTCCGCCGCGAAATCCAAAAAAGACAGGCCAATTGTGACCGACGATCGCAAAAAACCCCGCGAATGCCATCGCAACTTCACTGCCGCCCGCAATCAGATGGGCAAAGGCAATGGCAAATACCCCTTTTAGGATGTCGATGAACAGGACAAAAACGGCAATTCTCCACCCCAAAACGCGCAATGTATTGGTCGCTCCCGCATTGCCGCTCCCGTGATTGCGAATATCCACCCCTGCCAGGGTACGACCCAAAAGATAGCTTGAAGAGACAGAACCCAATAAATAAGCGACGATGCTTGAAATGAGAATGAGAAAAAACAAGCGATCACCTCCTTAAGATCGTTGACGCACAAGAATCCGAATCGGCGTGCCTTCAAATCCAAATGATTGCCGCAACTGATTCTCAAGATAGCGCACATAAGAAAAATGCATCAACTCGGGTGTGTTAACAAAGACAGCAAAGGTTGGCGGTTTGACAGATACTTGTGTCGCATAGAGAACTTTTAGGCGGCGCCCTTTGTCCGTCGGCGGTGGTGTTAGAGATACAGCCTCTTGAACAATCGTATTTACAGTTGACGTTTGAATCCGCAGGGCGTGTTGCTCTGCCACATGGGATGACAACTCAAGAACGCGCGAGACCCGGCGACCTGTTTTGGCAGATACAAACACAACTGGCGCCCAACTCAGAAACGGAAAATGGGAGCGCAGATTCTTCTCAAATATCTGTGCAGTTTTATGATCTTTTTCAACAATATCCCATTTGTTCACAGCGATTACGAGCGCTTTACCCGCTTCAAGGGCATAACCCACAACATGTTTATCCTGTTCAATAATTCCCTGCTCTCCGTCTATGACGAGCACGGCGACGTCACATCGCTCAATCGCGCGCAGTGCGCGCAGCACACTGTACTTTTCGGTCTTCTCATAGACCTTGCCCCGCTTGCGCACACCCGCCGTGTCGATGAGTACATAGGGGTTTCCTGCATATGTGAGCTCTGTGTCAATGGCGTCGCGCGTCGTCCCGGCGATGTTGCTGACGAGAACGCGATCTTCGCCGAGCAGAGCGTTGATCATTGATGATTTGCCGACGTTTGGGCGTCCGATGATCGCGATGCGTATCGCATCCTCGGCATAGGTTGGCTCTTCTTGATCGCGCGGAAAATGATTCACTATTTCATCAAGCAAATCACCGATGCCAAGACCATGCTCAGCTGAGATGGAGAGCGCTTCGCCAAACCCAAGCTGATAAAACTCATAGGCGTGGCTTAACCGACCTGGATGATCCGCTTTGTTCACCGCGACAATGACGGGTTTGTGGGATCTGCGCAAATGATCCGCGATTTCTTCATCGGCGCTTGTAAGCCCTGTCAATCCGTCCACCAAAAAAACGATCACGTTTGCCTCATCGATCGCGAGTTCGACTTGTGCGCGAATTCTCCCCGCGATTTCGTCATCTTCGCCGAAATCAAGACCTCCCGTATCAATGATGCGAAACGAGTTGCCGGACCACTCTGATGCGGCAAAAATTCGGTCGCGTGTAATGCCTGGTCGATCTTCGACGATCGCAATGCGTTCGCCGACGATCTTGTTAAACAGTGTAGACTTTCCAACGTTTGGTCGTCCGACAATCGCCATAACAGGTGTAGCCACAAAACCCTTCCTTCCTATACCTCAAAAATAAACCTAGGCCATCGCTCGCGCAAATGTGCCTTCATACCGTTTTCGCAGAGGCAACGCCTCAAGCGCCCCAAGCGCACCGTGAATCAAGCCACTCGCAGTCGGGGGCACAATCAGAATTGGACAGCGCAATGCTTCTGACACCTGATCTACGGTGTAATCGTCAAGAAAGACATCCTCTTCATCCTTTAACATTACATCTGGGAGTAAGATCGTGTCTGCCGTGAGGGAGGCTTCCAATTGGCGAACGATGTCTTGGCCAGTGATCAAACCAGTCACCGTAACTTCTTCTCCGTAAAAAACATTTCGGATCACGTGGACATCAATCGCAAGATTGGTAATCTGGCAAAGTTTTTCGACGGCTTCCTTCATCGTTTTGCTCGCAGATGTACCAGTCACAATGGCAACGTGACGCGGTTCGTCTAGTTCAGACGGAAACGACGATTCAAGTGCCTGGAACTCATCAATAAACGTTCTAAGCATGCCCACTCCGTTTTCAACCTGTGCAAACTCATCATAATAACCGGCCTGTGGAATGGCGGTATTAGCCAAAACGTAAAACTCGTCTGACGCGTGAACGAAATTCACGCCGAGTTTTGGGCGTAAAACCTCTTGCCAATGCTCAATCTGACGAACGGTGCGCCGCGCCTCGATCGAAGTGCAACCGCGCAGTTCAGACAATCCTTTACGGTGCTTCGTCAATCCGACTGGTACGATGGAGAGCGTGCGTACGGCAGGATAAAAATGGGAGAGTTCTTCGATTGTGCGATCGAGTTCTGCACCGTCATTCCACTCAGGACACAGCACGACCTGTGTGTTCATCTCAATACCATGTTCTGCCAAATAGCGGATTTGATTGAGAATCTCTCCGGACTTTTTATTGACTAGCATGCGCTCGCGAAGCTCAGGATTGGTCGTGTGAACACTGATGTTAATGGGCGACATCTTAAGCTCTGCCATCCGTTCAAGTTCGCCCGGTTTTAGGTTGGTTAATGTCACAAAATTTCCGTGTAAAAACGAGAGTCGATAGTCATCGTCGCGCATGTTGAGTGTTTTTCTCATATTTCCGGGAATTTGATCGACAAAACAAAAGACGCACTTGTTGTGGCAAAGTTTTACCCGATCAACGGTTGCGTGTTCCCACTCCACACCAAGCATCTCATCGTACGTTTTATCGACTTCTATAAGCCACTCTTCGCCATTGCTCTTTTTTACTTCGATCTCTAAATATTCTCCCGCGAGTGCAAACTGCAGATCCACGATATCGCGAATCGGTTGCCCGTTGATCGAGATCACTTCATCCCCAGGCTCAATCTGCAATTCTTCTGCGAGAGATCCTGCGCTGACAGTGCGCACTCTAGGCACAGTCATCAAACCTCCTTCGCATAGCAATCCATTGTCGCACATTCAAATTCATTCAGTCAAATGGAAACAACCGTCTAACACCTTTGCCATGGTGTTAGACGGTATCTTTCATGTCCCGCGAAATTTTTCTGTGTAATCCCAGAAAACGCATTACAAAAAACACTGCGTTTTCCTGTTCATTCGTACGTACATGTTACGATTTGAATCGGTCTCTCAGCAAGTCACCAAAAAGATCTCCGAGTGTGGTTTGTTGCGGTTCGCCATTTGTCTTCTCTGTCCATTCAGGAGTCCGACGCTTTTCCTCACGCACCTGGGCTTCTTTGATCGAGAGAGACATCCGCTCCTCCTCTGGGCGAATATCTAACACTTTGACCATGACGCGCTGTCCGGGTTCGAGAACATCTGAAGGCTGATCGACGCGTTGACGGGAGATTTGTGATACGTGCACCAAACCTTCCACCCCAGGTGCCACCTCGATAAATGCACCAAATGAAGAGAGTCGGCGAACTTCTCCTTCAACAATATCTCCGATTTGAAACGCTTTGCTCGCCTTTTGCCACGGACTCTCCTGCGTGTGTTTCATGCTGAGGGAGACCTTGCCGTTTTCAGGTTCAACGCGAAGAACGCGAACTTCAATCTCATCGCCAATCGAAACGACTTCTTCTGGGTGTGCAACACGCGACCATGACATTTCCGATACGTGGAGCAACCCATCAATTCCGCCAAGATCAACAAATGCACCAAACTGCGTCATGCGCGCAACGCGTCCGTGCACGATGTCTCCCGGTTGAAAATCGTGGATCCGTTCGGCGCGCGCAGATTGTTCTTCCATTTCGAGTACACGCTTGCGGGAGATGATCAACCGCTTGTTCTCTTCGTCCACTTCGGTCACAATCACATGCACATCCGTGCCTACAAGCGGTGTAAGATCAGCTGCAAAGCGAAGATCGGACTGTGAAGCTGGCATGAATGCCCGCACGCCCATAAGATCAGCGACAAGCCCGCCTTTTACTGCCGTTGCAATGGTCACTTCGATCACTTCCTGTGACTCGGCAAGAGAGCGCAAGGTCGCCCAGGTTGTTGCATCCACCGCATTCTTGCGAGAAAGGCGCACGGTTCCGTCTTCTTCTTCCCGAAGAATGACCACGCGAACCGACTGGCCAACCCGCGCCATGACGGTTAGATCTCCACCCGTAGCCTGAGAGAATTGAGCGCGGGAGATGACGCCTTCGCGGTTGCCGTCAAACTCTACAAAGACTGCGTCACTCTCAACACGCGTGACAACCGCGTCTAACGTTTTTGCCTCGCTCGCTACTTCTTGGGTTTGTTCTTCATTTACAAGTTCAGACATCTATAAATCCTCCTTGTGAGCTCGCAGCAGCGGTTGCAGTCGCGACATAAAGACTGCAAACAGGGCGATCAGTGGTATGTACAATATCCCTGCAACAAGCAGTGAGACCACATGCTGTTGATACAATAATCCCACACTGAAACAGGCAACTGCAAGTGAAACGCCGGTTGAAACAAAACGTTTTCGAAATGCCGTCCGTTCCGCCGGGTTTCTCTTGACAAGTTTGGCGCTGATCTGTCTTGCGTATAAATGCAGAATCAGAACAATGCCACAAAGCATCAACAATGGTTCCACGATGCCGCTCATCCCTGTTCGACCTCTTGCGCGAGTTCTCGCATCTTTGTTGCGATGATTTCTGTGGCGCGGTTGATCGCATCGCGCCCTTTGAGTGATTTCACCTGTTCATCAAGCTGAAATGGAGCGCCAAACTGCATGCGCAATCTTCCAAAAGGAAGATAGTGACCACGAATGACGACAGGAACAATCTGCGCGTTTGAGCGAAGCGCGAGCATGGCTGCCCCCGGCTGAAGTTCCGTGAGTTGCCCTTTTAGCTTGCGCGTTCCTTCAGGAAACATGACAAGAACTTCGCCTTGATCAAGAATTTCTAGAGATGTTCGCAACGCGCCGCGGTCCCCTGTGCCGCGGCGAATGGGAAACGCATGAAGTTTGTGCATAAGAAGACCCAGCCATTTCAAACTAAAAAGTTCTTCTTTTGCAAGAAAAGCGACTTCCCGTATTGAAAAACATCCAATTAAAACGGATCCCAGTTTGATTTGTGTGTGCTGCATAAAAGAACAGCTCCCTGATCAGGAAGACGTTCTCGTCCTGTTACGCGGATTTGAAAGAGAAGAATCACAATCATTCTCATGAAATCACGAGCGAACTGATAGATCGTCAATGACTCACCTCATTATGCATGCGAGCTTGACAAAGACTCACGACCATCGCCGTCACTTCGTGAATTGCGAGACACGACGTATCCAAAATGACCGCGTCGCTGGCAGGACGCATTGGAGCAATCTCTCGTCTTCCGTCGATTTCGTCGCGTTCATGCAAGAGCTTCATCACATCTGACACAGTGCCTGTAAATCCCTGCCGCACGAGTTCCTCGTGGCGTCTTTTTGCGCGCACATCAAGTGTCGCCGTCAAATAAACCTTTACTGTAGCATCTGGCAGGACGTGCGTGCCAATGTCGCGGCCGTCCATTACGACATGGTATGCTGTATGCGCGATCTCACGCTGTTTCTCGACTAGACATTCTCGAACGAGCGCGTGATTTGCGACAAGTGGAACGAGCGCCCCAACCTCTGGCGTGCGAATCGCGTCTGTGACGTCGACACCGTCAAGTTGTACCCCTTGGCCATGTTCAGAGGGAATGAACATCAATTGCATCGCTTTTGCAAGCTTAAACAATCCAGGCTCATCCTGCATCGCCACGTGGTTTTTAATCGCCAGAAATGTCACACAGCGGTACATCGCGCCACTGTCCACGTAGGTCATCTGCAGTTTTTTTGCGACTTCCTTTGCGACCGTGCTCTTTCCTGCTCCGGCGGGACCATCCAGCGCAATTTTCACGATCTCTTCCCTCGGCCTTCCAATTGCTTTCGATAGACAAATTGCAGTATCTGCCGCTGCTCTTTATCTTTTAAATTGACGAGGCGTACTGCGTAGAGAGGAACAGCGCGCCTTTTTTGCTCAATGCGAACCAGATCTCCCTGCGCATCGATCAACTGCAATCCGTCTCGCGTACGCAAGAAAAGCTTGAGTGAAACGGATTTTCCAAGGGTGAGGCACGGTTCATCCTCAAGATAAAAGGAGAGGCCGCCCGCACTCAAATCGTGCGTGATCGCTTTGATGGTGCGCAGCCCCTCACTCTCATTCATGTAACAGGTACACTGAATTTCGACTGAAACCCCCACGCGAACATATTCGCGCTGCTGAATCTTTTGGATGGTTTCCTCGCTGGGTCTTTCAATGACAATTACAGTATCCTCCCCATCCTTTTCAAGCGCAATGATGTGCGCAGACGCAATGCAAAGCGCACCGCTTGAAGATCGATACTGGATCTGCATCGTCTTGCCAAGAGACGCCTCCCAATCCAACACATCCATGGCCAATCGCGACCGCAAATAGAGCTGAGTGTCACTCTCATTGATTAATGTTGCCTGCAAGTCTTTTGTACCGAACATTTCACAATCTACAATTTGCCCAATAGACGGGTACGTCATGCCGCCCCTCCCTCACTTCACTCTATTATAGCGATTGAGAGGCATACACAAAAGAGGAGGAATGGAATTCCTCCTCCTTAAACCAAAAAATTGTGTTCACAGCTTTTGATGTGACGGTAAATCTACAATTTTGTCTGCTTTGTGATTGCAAGCACACGCCCATTCTGTGCATCCACATCAACAACATATGTGTTTGCGTTACGCAATACCAAAAAACGGTAGGCTAACAGCGGGTCATCACCGTGTGGCGCACATACCACAAGTTGTGGATGCGATTTTCTAACTCCATCAGCAAAGGCCTGTTCGGCTTCTTTGGCTGTAATTTTGGGTGTAAACGTACCGTGATAGGGTTCAGCCTCAAAGTAAGCCGATGCGTCGTAGTGAATCACTCGGCGCGCCCCCTGTGCGATTGTGGCGAGAATGGCTTGATTCACCATCGGCACACCTTGTCGCAAAGGTGCATACTTGGTAAAAATCTGCCCGTGGTAGGCGTCACTCTCTATAAGTGTCACCGTTTTGAATCCGTGTCGCGCGAGATATTGTTTTGCAACAACATTTCCGCTCGCGATGGAAGTTCCGCCGCCTCCATGATACCCTTCACGCGCCATCTCAAAAACGTTGCCGCCATGCTTGTATACGGATACATAGAGTGGTGTGCCTTGCGGTCCATCAGGATAAAACGTCACGAAATAAAATGGATGTGCACTCCCAATTCCATACTCTGCAGCATGTGGATTCTTTCCGACCGCGCCTCCGACAAAAGAGGTCGCGCGCAGAATCGCCTGCTTGATCGAAATGTTCGAACCTTGCGCCGCGAGAGAAGGTTCGTCATGAACTAGATCACGATCTGCCGCAAACGTTCTATGATAGACTGCCTGATGACTCGCGCGCAGTGTAGAGATGGTTTGGTTCATCTTCGTAAACGACTGGGCGATCGGTGAAGCGTTTACCGCACTCGCCCCGTATTTTACGAAATTCGTAAATGGGCTGTTCCCTCTCAGTCCAGTGCGTTGAATTGCACGCAGCAGCTGTTCGATGTGTGTGGTGTCGGATGCCATGACAGATAGATCGGATCGCTCAGACGACGTGAGCGGTGTGGCTGATGCATGCAGATCCAACAACTGCGCACAACGCATCTCAACATCGTGGAAATAAGCCGTCAACTGATGCGATTGGACACTGGCCGGCAGACTTCCACTTGCCCGCGCAGCAAGCGCGGCATGCTGCGCGGCACCACGAAGCTCGCGAGTAATCGCTCTGGCCTGCGTCGTCACTTCTGCACGTCTTAGCGCATCCTGCATTTCGTCAGCGTCATAGGATATGTTGTGATAGGTGGTTTGAAATCCACGTTCCACCTGCGATACAGCCGCTGATCGCTGTGCGTGTTCATTGTATCCGTACAGCGAGACCGCAAACATGCCGATGGCCAAGGCTGGGATGAGTACCCACGCATAACCACGATGTTCCATGTCGATGTCCTCCTTTCAAACGATCATTTTGCAAAGACGTGATTTCCGATTCGAAGCATGATCGGCTGTGACCAAATCCACGAAGATGTGGCGGTTGCTGGATTCCAATAGTAGAGGGCGCCATGTGTTGGGTCATAACCGTGAATGGCGTCAAGCACGGCCGCAATTGCCTCGGGGTCTGTGCCAAGGGAGGCCTGTCCGTTTGATACGGACGTAAACGCGCCAGGTTGGTACAAGATGGCCGGAATGCTGTGTGGAAAAAGACTCGAGTGCAACCGGTTCATCATGACAGCAGCTACAGCGACTTGTCCGATAAACGGTTGCCCGCGTGCCTCTCCATAGACAACTTGGGCCATCAGTTGAATGTCATTTGCTGATATGCCATTTACCCCGCCGCTTGGAATCGCCACATTAGAGCCGGGAGGCGGAGGGGTTGACACCGTAGAAGTTGGCGGTGCACTCGCAGGTTGCGCAGTGGTGTTAGTCTGTGCAATAGAAGTTGACTGCGGTGCCGCCAGCGGTTTTGAAGAAGAAACTCTCACCTGGGCAGGAGACGACGATGAGCCAAAGTTTGCGCGAATGGCGGAATGAAGCATGTTCAACGTCTGTGTCCCCGCCAAGCCATCTGTCGGCAATCCAAACCGACTCTGAAAGTCGTGTACTGCCCAATAAGTCTGCCACGTATAAATTCCATCGATCGGTCCGTTATAGTAACCGAGTCGTTTGAGATTTGACTGAACATCCACGACGGCTGTGCCACGTTCACCGGGCATGAGCGACCAAACTTCTGCGTGGGTGTGTGCTGATGGCAGTATGCTCGCAACCATTACAAAGGTCGTCAGTGACACAACAGCGAGCCATGAGCGCCTCACTCTTATCACTCCTCACAGGCGAATTAAGGCTAGTGTCTGTGAAGAACGGAATATTTATGTGTTGATCACAACAAAAACCACCTCGCATGACGAAGGTGGTTTTTGTTGTAAATTTTTCAATTATACCAAGGTCTCTATGTCAAATTCTCGATCATTGTCACAGAGACATCGACGAAAACCTGTTTCCACGTGACCTCTGCCGTCCTTTACACCGCGGAGGATAAAGACCTCTCCACATTTTCTGCAGCGTATATGAATTTTCACCCTACCGCTTGAAACCATCATCTCGCTAGCATTTTCATGCAGAGATAGAGTGTCGCTACGCATGGACATGCCCCCCTACAAAACCAATCCGTTCCAGTATGCGCCAATTTGATGTTAAATCATACCCAACCGCGCAACTCCACCGCCTCTGCCATTCTGCGCACACCTACCATATAGGCCGCGAGACGCATATCGATCTTTCGCGCGGTGGCTGTTGCGTAAACGGTCTCAAAGGATCTCATCATGACCTCTTCCAAGCGAGCCATGACATCCTCTTCAGTCCAGTAATATCCTTGGTTATTTTGCACCCACTCAAAATAAGAGACAATGACGCCGCCAGAATTTCCGAGTACATCGGGTACAAGCAAAATACCGCGATCCGTCAAGATGCGCGTAGCTTCATTCGTGGTCGGTCCATTCGCCGCCTCGACAACAATTTGTGCCTGGATCTTGTCCGCATTTTCCTGCGTGATTTGATTTTCGATGGCTGCCGGAACGAGAATATCGCAAGGTTGCTCTAAAAGTTCCTTGTTGGAAATCGTATTTTTGAACAGCTTTGTAACTGTTCCAAACGAATCACGCCGCTCAAGGAGTGAAGGAATATCAAGGCCCCGCTCATCGTACAACGCGCCATATGCATCGGAAATTCCGATCACTTTTGCGCCTTCATCATGCATGAATTTCGCCAAATAACTTCCAGCGTTGCCAAACCCCTGCACAATTACGCGCGCACCTTTTAAAACCAGTCCACGAACGCGTGCCGCTTCGCGAATGCAGATCGCGACCCCGCGCGCCGTTGATGTGTCCCGCCCCTGCGAGCCACCCAGAACGATCGGTTTCCCTGTAATAAATCCAGGTGAATCAAATTCCTTAATTCTGCTATATTCATCCATCATCCACGCCATGACCTGTGAATTCGTCATCACATCTGGAGCAGGAATATCTTTTGACGGCCCGACGATTTGACTGATCGCTCGAACATAACCCCGCGCCAGTCGCTCCTGTTCGCGAAAAGACATCTCACGGGGATCGCAGATTACGCCGCCTTTACCTCCGCCATAGGGCAGATTCGCAATTCCGCATTTCACGCTCATCCAGACAGATAGTGCCTTGACCTCATCTTCCGTCACGTCCGGGTGAAAGCGAATGCCACCTTTAGTAGGTCCCACAGCGTCATTATGCTGCGCGCGATATCCTGTAAACACCTTGACTTGTCCATCGTCCATGCGAACGGGAAAACGAACGGTCAAAACGCGCATAGGTTCTTTTAATAACTCATACATATCAGATCCATAGCCAAGTTTTGACAATGCTTCTTTGATGACCATTTGGGTACTCGTCAACACATTGAGATTCTCGGACAACTCTTGTTGATCCACGAAAGTGCCACCTCTTTTTTTCGCGAACAGGTCAATTTACATAGCGACAGTATAACAGGGTTGCAGAAAATCGGTCAAATGTTCTCTACAACCCTGCTGTTTCCATGCAATTGTAAGCGACTCTGTCGACATTATGAATGTGCTCGTTGGTACGCTTGCGAAACGAGTTGGTCAATCAGCGCTTCAAACGAAAGTCCGGCTGCGCGCGCCGCGTCAGGTACCAGGCTCGTTGCGGTCATTCCCGGCAATGTATTGACTTCCAACAGTACAGGCCCCTGATCACCTACTATAAAATCCACTCGTCCATAGTCGCGACAACCAAGTTCTGTGTATGCAGTCAGAGCATACGCTTCGACTTGTGATAGCAAATTCTGTGGAAGGCGGGCAGGTATGATATGCTCGCTCCCATTCATACCATATTTTGATTCATAGTCATAGACTTCAGCTTTAGGAATGATCTCAATGGTGCCGAGCACTCGCGGTGGATTCTGTGTATCATGCGCTGTTCCCACAATGACCACGGTCACTTCCATCCCGCGTATATAAGACTCGACAAGAATGCTCTCATCATGGGAAAACGCCTCTTTGATCCCTTGTTTAAGCAAGGAATTCGTTGTGGCAAGCGTCAGGCCAAACGTGCTTCCTTCGCGATTCGGTTTTACAATGACCGGAAGCGACAAATACTTTAGGATATCATTCGTCATGCGTTCGAGATCGACTTCTTCAGGCGTTGCGCGCGACACCAATACGCGGTCTTCAGCCAGCGGAATCCCGAGCGGGCGTAAAACGCGTTTTGTCATCACCTTGTCCATTGCGAGCGCACTGCTTAGTACAGAGGAACCGACGTACGGAATCCCAAGGACCTCAAGCGCGCCTTGAATCGCTCCATCTTCGCCCAATCGTCCGTGGAGGCCAAGAAAAACCAGATCGGGTTTGAATTGTTTCAATTCATCAAACAGCGATTCGTTGACATCCATTCCGCACACTTCATAACCGTACGAAGACAACGCTTGTAGGATTGCGCGGCCACTGTTAAGGGAAACCTCACGCTCGGCGGATCTTCCACCATAAATCACTGCGATTTTCATAGGGTGCATGCCTCGTTTCTTCGTGTGTTGCACCATCTCTATGATCGATGCCTGTGTGAGGTTACTGCGCTTGGGATAAAAATTACTTTTCAAAGAAGGTGCGGAGCATCTCAAGCGCATGCTCTGAGATGAGCTTCCCATACTCGTCCAACATCGCACGCGTGACATTCACCAATTCACCGTATTCGTGAAGAATAGACCAAACCGCGTCATAAACAGGCTCTGATAGGGAATCATCTGCAAAAAATACATGGTATGTCTTTCGATAGACATACAGTCTGCAGTCAAGCTCTTCGATTTGTGCCAATGCCTTTCCAACGCGCACGACATCCTCAAAATCCGCGAATGAAAATACAAAGGAGTCGCAGGGATCCCGCTCTGGCTCAGGTTCATCCGTGAGTTCAGAAAGCGACCCTGGCACAGGAAGCGACGGGACTTGAGTGACGATGATGACCACACCTTCTGAAGGCATCGTAAACGCCTCCACAGCAATCGGGCCAATCATCTCAAAGCCCACTTCTGCATAAGCAACTTCCATCATATCCCAAAATAATTCCTGTACTTTCTTGCCGTTTTGGAACATCTCGTCTCGTTCAATGCCACGCGACGCGAGATCTTCGTAACTGACAAAGATTCGGATCTTGTTTTTGGAAATTTTTTCAACCCGCATCTCGTCCTCATCTCCTTCGCTGTCCTTGCATTCTACGAAAACGCTGTAGGGATCAACGCAACGTCACGCGAGCTTATAGACATGATACTCAACCGATCGAAAAGTTGCCACCTCTTTGCAAACGCGATTTGAGTCGATCCATGTGTCCCCATCGTGCCCTTTTATCAGCGAACCCGGATCACACATCAGCCGAGGAAGCGTGTTCTAGAATCTGATGGGGTAACACAACGCGAAAGGTTGAGATCGGCTCATCTTGCAACAACTTCGTCATAAAGCGCATCGCCACCGCACCATAATCGTACATCGGTTGTGCAATCGTGGTCAATTCTGGCCGCGCCATCATCGACAGTTTTGTGTTGTCAAATCCCACGACCGCGATATCTTTTGGGACACTCTTTTTTTCATCGAGAATGGCATGGATTGCCGCGATGGCCATCTCGTCGTTCGCAGCGAGAATGGCGTCAATGGGTTCCATTGTGACGTGTGTACGAACTGCCAAGAGTGCTTCCTGGTACTCTTCACGCGCCGTGTCAATAAAAATAGGCGTTAGATTGCGGTTTTTCATTTCTGCAACATAGCCGCGGCGCCGCTCACTCGTAAGCGTTCCCTCATGGTGAATCGAGCCTAGAAAGGCAATTTTTGTGCGCCCTTTTTTGTGAAGATAGTTCACGGCGTCAACGGAAGCGCCTGCGTTGTCGATGTTGACGGAGGGTATGCGCCCCTCTGGGTCATCCGTGCGGCAAAGAACAATCGGAATTTGCGCCTCTTCAAAGGTGTTCACATGCTCACTCGTAAGCGCAGGTGACATAAAAATGATTCCGTCAACTTGTTTCTCCCACATTGTTCCAATCAGATCGACTTCGCGCGCGAGAAGTCCGTCCGAGTTGCAAAGGATGATGTGATAATGGTACATGCGCGCCACATCTTCGATCCCGCGGACCAGTTCAGCCATGAATGCGGCTGACACATCCGGCACGATCACACCGATGGTTTTGGTTCGTTTGCTTGCAAGTCCCCTGGCTACAGCATTCGGGCGATACGAAAGTTTTGCAATCGCATCGAGCACGCGTTTTTTCGTTTCATCTTTTACTACGGCAGTATCATTGAGCACCCGAGAGACAGTGGCCATGGACACCCCTGCCTCACGCGCCACATCATAGATGGTTGCGCTCACTCTGAATCGCCTCTTTCTCACTAAGGTTTTCGTACATGTCCTTCAGAAAGCGCCACTTCCCAATAGAAATGGCGAACATCATGATTCTTGAATTGAATGGCTACTTTGTGACCGTTTGAAAAAGGATCGATCGAGAGGACAATCCCCTCACCAAAAACTTCGTGATGTATCGGTTCCCCGCGTATTGGCAATTGATCTGCGCCTGCCGGCGTTGGCGCGTGAAACACAGTTTTTTTTGTGGCAAACGATTGTCTGCCATTCCCCCTCCCACCCTGGCGAAGGTTTTTCACGGATACCCGTTTTTCACGATCGTCCGTTCCAACTTTTTCTTGCTGATTCTCTTTTTTTGCAAGCAATCCCGAATCGAATAAAAATGGAGATGGTTTGCGATCGGTATTTGCGGTTGACGAAGGATACACGATAAAAAGTCGATCGCGCGCCCGGGTTAGCGCAACATAGAAAAGACGGCGCTCTTCTTCCAAAAGTGTGTGCCTTGCCTGTTGCCCGCCCGTCAGTGCGCGCGCGTGCGGTACAGCTCCGTCATAAATCCCCGCCAAGATGACATCGTCAAACTCCAGTCCCTTTGCTCCGTGGAATGTCATCACACGCACTTGCGCTTTGGACATGGGGTGCACAGTTTTTTCAGAAAACCGGTCTACTTCCATGATAAACGTTTTCAGGTCAGGTAAACCCGAAACGCGATCTTCCAACAATTGTAACGCTTGGCGTGTATCCTGAGAAGGGGTTCCCCCTGTACGCTTCAAACGTATCGCATAGTTTTCATAATGCTTTGTAAGGAGACGAACCGCATCCAGCGGAGTTTGCGTAGACAAATTTTTAACAAACCCATCAAATGCGACCGCAGTCGGAGTTTTAGCCACGCGCTGATATAGATCGCCCCGCTTGCCCCGATACTCCGACAGTTCGCGCGCTACATGTGGTTCTATAAGCTTTAAATAAAAGCGAAAAGCGTCCTCGCGCGTACGAAGATCTCCACAAGAGACGCGAAGAACAGACAGATAGGACGCTACGACTGGTTCTTCGTACAGATTTTTTTCCAAGTCCTCCAACAAGGCGATACCTTGCGTCCTAAGCTGTTCAGACACGAGGTACAGATGGTGATTGGAGCGCGCGAGAATTCCCACCGTGCGCTGCGGATCGCGCGCGTGAATCTTGGCAATGGCCGTTGCGATCATCCTGCCTTCATCCAGCGCGTTTTTGGCACGCAAAACGCGCACACGCTCACCCGTCCCGCGAATCCCGCGCATCATCTTAGGTTTTCGATCCACATTCACCTGAATCAAGCGATTCGCCGTGCGAATAATCGGGTCAAGGGAGCGGAAATTTTCTGCGAGGACCAACTCACGCACCCCGGGACGCGCTTGAAGGAACGTTTTCATGAGCCCAGGTTCTGCACCGCGAAATGCATAAATCGATTGGTCGTCATCCCCCACTACCATAAAGCTCTCCGTGTTAGACGCAAACCTAGACAACGAATGCCACTGAATGCGGCTCGTATCCTGAAATTCGTCGACCATAACATGGCGAACACTCCCCGCACATGATGCATAAAAAGTGGGTTGTGTATGCAATCGCTCATTCATTGCCCATAGAATATCGTCAAAATCCCAGACGTTTTGGGCCTTTTTGTAGGATTCATACTGCTTGTACACATCCGCCGCACACGAGGGAACGTCTTTTTTTATCTAGCCACTTCCTGGCGTCTGCAGGTTCTATCATTTGATTTTTCAATACAGTGATCGCCTGCAAGATGGCCGTGATCTGATCGTCATGAAAAGGTTCGCGAAGGGATTGCAGGATTGTTCGCACAACGCTTCGTTGCGTGTACCCGGTGAGCAGATCGCGCCGCTCTTTTGCCTCGCGCAAGAGCCATTTCAAATACAAAGCGTGAAACGTTCCGGTCTGAACCCCTTTTAGGGAAGGGTGAATCTGTTGCAATCGCCGCGAGAGTTCATCCGCACTCTTTTTTGTAAATGTAAAGATTGCGATGGTACTGGGATCTTCGCGGAGCACGCGAACAAGATAAGCGGCGCGCAGCGTGATCACGGTCGTTTTTCCGCTGCCAGGTCCTGCAAACAGTGCGAGCGCACCAGAAGAATGGCTGATCGCCGCATGTTGCGTTTCTGTGATCTGAATCCCGTTACACCTTAGTTCCTCAAAAAACCATGCATCATTCACCTTTGCGAGCCTCGACAAACGTTTCAACGCGATCAATTCGCCGTTCAAGCGCCCGCTTCTTCTCGACTAACCGTCCGATTTTCTCCAAATCCTGAGCTCGGAAATGTTCGACCGCGGACCCTTCCAAATGATGAAGCTGATCTTTCCATGCACTGACAATGCGCGAGACGCGCTCCACTCGGGATGTCATGCATGCAGCGCCTCCAGCCGATTGGACCAGCGCTCCACAAACGCTTGAAGTTCGTCGACAAACTGACGCTCCATCTTTTTCATCTGCATCAGCCGCTCAAGACCCTCCATATCTTCATTTCTAAAAAGACGCATGACCATCTCTGAGAGCTGCGTGTCAGAAACGGTGACAGCTGTCTCTTTTTCACACTCGCGAAGCAAATCAAGCGCTGATTGAATTCCCTTTACCAATTGTTCTTCCATCCTAAAAATCCTCCTTAAATTCTTTTCATCGCAATCAGTTCCAGTGTCCCTTGACACCTTCCACACACATAGCGTGATGTATCCAGCCTTTTTTTGCGCACGTAGGTGGACTCACACGCTTTGCAGTGATATGCATAGCGTGTTTTACTTGGTGTTACGCGGTGTGTTTTGGCATAGCGCGCACCGTCCACGCGAGAGAGCAAATCTTTAAAATCACGATCCTGATGTCGATATCCGCGACCAGCCAAGTGAAGATGATAGTGTACCAACTCGTGGCGGATCACGCGAGTCAACTCTTCGATACCAAAGCGCTTTGCGTAACTGGGATTAATTTCCACATCATGTGTGGAAAGAATGTATCTTCCACCCGTACTGCGAAGCCGCGCGTTAAAGCGACACTCATGCGCAAAAGGAAGATGGAAATCGCGCAATGATATCATACAAACCATGGATTTCAATTCGGCGTCGGTGTGCGGAAGTCCTTCCATCGGCAAAAACTCCTCAGTGATTCGATAAAAACATGGTACAATCTCAAGAAAAAGGGGGCAAGGGCTTATCTCACTCTTTGCCATTGCCGATCTCCATTTATCGTTTGGTGTCAATAAACCGATGGATGTATTTGGGGAAAATTGGGAGCGGCATGCTGAACGCATTGAACGCGCATGGCGCGAACAGATCACAGAAGACGATGACATTCTGCTTCCGGGCGATCTTTCGTGGGCTATGCGAGAACGCGAGGCGCTTCCTGATTTTTCATTTCTCTCGTCACTTCCAGGACGAAAAATTCTGCTTCGCGGCAACCACGACTACTGGTGGAGCACAAAACGCAAAGTGGAAAAACTTGCGGGTAACGGTTTTTTTGTCTTGCAAAACAATGCGATTCCGCTTGTAGATGTCACCATCGTTGGGACGCGCGGTTGGGATTTGCCCCATCCGAAAATGACAGAAGAGGATCACACCATTTACAAACGCGAAGTGGAACGGTTGAGACTTTCACTTGAGGAAGGAAAGACAAGTGGTAAACCACTTCTCGCGATGATGCACTTTCCGCCAATGACTCGCCACGTGCGTGAGTCAGAGTTCAGCAAATTGCTGGAAACATACGGTGTTACTCTTTGTGTCTATGGTCACCTGCATGGAAATGCCCACCAGGCGCGTGTTGAAGGTATCGTTCGCGATGTCGAATATCGTCTGGTTTCTGCAGATTTTTTAAGTTTTTCCCCGCTGCCGCTTGCGCTCCCCTCGTCGTGACAAAAGGCGCAGAGTAGAATCTGCGCCTTTTGTCAAAACCCTTATTCTATTTGATGGTCACATCTTCTAGTATTTCATCATTTGAAAAACTTCTGCGCGCTGTTTTGCATCTTCCAAAAATATACCGCGGACAGCCGTCGTGAGTGTTTTTGTCCCCGGTTTATTCACACCGCGCATTGCCATACACATATGTTCTGCTTCTACCATGACAACGACGCCCAGTGGTTCAAGTTGATCGACGAGAGAATCCGCCACCGTCGCGGTCAAACGCTCCTGAAGCTGTGGGCGGCGCGCGGCACTTTCAACCAAACGGGCAAGTTTAGAAAGACCAGTGATCTTGGCGCCTTGCGGAATGTAGGCCACATGAGCCTTCCCGAAAAAAGGAACGAGATGATGCTCGCACATGCTGTAAAATGTAATGTCTTTAACCAGAACAAGTTCATTATGATCTTCATTAAAAATGGTTTGCAACTGATCGCGCGGATCCTGATGGAGACCGGCAAAGACCTCTGCGTACAGCCTCCCAACGCGTGCTGGTGTCTCAAGCAAACCTTCACGATCCGGGTCTTCACCCACTGCCTCAAGGATCATGCGTACGGCAGTCTGGATTTTTTCCTGATCTACATGCGCCATGGTGAAATTCCTTTCTGCGTATGAATCTATTCTCCCTGCGGTGGGGGTTTGAGCGCCCCGGCAGGTGGTGCGGCAGGCGTTGAAGTACCTGGAATGACTGTACTTGCAGGCCCGGTTCCAGATGTTGTCGTGCCAGATCCCGAAGGCGTCGTTGTCGTGCCTGACCCAGGTGCCGTTGTGCCAGATCCCGAAGGCGTGGTTGTCGTGCCTGACCCAGGTGTCGTTGTGCCAGATCCCGAAGGTGTGGTTGTCGTGCCTGACCCAGGTGCCGTTGTGCCAGACCCCGAAGATGGCGGCGTGTTTCCTGTGCCTACCAATGAAGACGAAGTAATTTGCACCTCAATTTCTGGTGAAACGGCAATTTCATGGTCTGTCAATGCATTAAATGCGACCACCTGATAGGTGTGACCTCCAATTACGTGAATTGGATCCACATAACTCGGAGATGTCACTTTTCCGATCGAGCGATTGTAGTACAAATTTCGATCGCTTGGACCGCCGCGAAACACAAGATAGTATACAGGTCCGTTGAGTGGATTCCAAGAGAGCGAAACCCCTTGTTGACTTGCGCTATATGATCCTGTAAGTCCAGTCAATGTCATCAGTGGAGCAGTGCTTGAAGAATTGACTGGTGTGGTGAATGAACCCGCCGGTGTTCCCGCAAGCCCCTGCGTCATGATTGCGCTAAAAAGTTCCGCAGGCAAGGCACTCCCGCCAACCCAGTTAGGTATGTATGCCTGAAGGGATGTATTAGGAAAGCCTTCCCAAATGGCGCCGACGACATTCGGCGTAAATCCACAGAACCACAGGTCACTATCACCAGGCGAATAGGTATAACCCGGTGGCAGATACGCAACGGACCCCGTCTTTCCAGCGACATGGCGTCCAGCCACGCCTGCGAGGTGGGCAATTCCATTGACTACGTTGTTTTGCAACAAACCTACGATCTGCGACGCAGTGGACGGCTTCATCACCTGAATAGGCACACTTTGCGCCTGATACACAGTCAACCCTTGCGCGTTAACGATCCGCTCAATGGCGTGCGCGGGAATCCGTTGACCATTGTTGTCAAAAGCTGAATAGGCTTCAGCCATCTGCAAAGGGTTTGTCCCAGGGTGAATATCACCGAGTGCAACGTCAAGATGCATAAAATCTTGCGGTTGAAAATGCAGACCCGCTCGCTCTGCAAAAGTCAAACCTGTCGTGATGCCGATTTGCTGTAGCAGCCAAACGGCTGGAATATTCCATGACATCGCCAACGCATCGCGCATGGTCACATGCTCGTTAATGGTTGGATGTGACTCCCAATCCTGCGGTTGATACCCGCCGATATTGAGCGGGCCGTCATACAGGAGCGAATCAGCATTGTACTTGCCCGTATCAATAGCTGGTCCATACACAACGAGCGGTTTGATCGACGAACCAGGAGATCGCTGTGTCTGTGTCGCATAGTCAAAACCTTCGTATTGATAGGTTGACGGTCTACTCCCCATGATCGCGAGAAGTCCGCCTGTTTTTGGATCGAGAAACGCGGCGCCGCCTTGCGCGACATTTCCGTTCATGTTTGGTGGGAAATACGCATTGTTATTAAACTGCTGATACGCAGCCATCTGCAGTTGTGGGGATAAATTTGTGTAAATCTTGTATCCACCCTGCTGAAGCGCCCGCGCACCAATGCCAATTTTATTGGCTTCTTCATACAGATAATCTCGATACGATGCATATTGCGGAGGCACACCATCTGCGACAACGCCTGGATTCTTAGCCAAATCGAGTGGAGAATGAATGGCTTTGGTGTAGGTTGCATGTGAAATGAAGTGATATTTCAGCAATTGCCCCAACACGATGTTTCGGCGAGCCATGGCGGCATGCGGGTGCAAAAACGGATCATACTGTGTAGGCGCCTGTGGCAACCCGGCCAAGAGCGCACACTGCGGAAGATTGAGTTGCCACACATTTTTTTGAAAATAAATTTGTGCAGCATTCTCAATGCCCGGAGTCGCCCCGTTGAAATTGGCCGTATTAAAGTACATGTCGAGAATTTGATTCTTGGTGTAATAGCGACTGATCTCAATGCCAAGAATAATCTCTTGGATCTTGTACTTGATCGACTGATTGTCCGTGAGATACACCATTTTTGCGAGCTGCTCCGTAATCGTGCTCGCGCCTTGGAGCGTGCCGCGATGAAGAATATCTTGAACGAGCGAGCGAAATGTGGATCGCAAATCAAACCCGTGATTTTGATAAAAACGGATATCTTCTGTTGCGATCAGCGCGTCTTGCAGCATTTTTGGAATTTGTGATAATTTGACACGGCGCACACCCGATGGGCTAATCGTAAAGGCGACGTGACCATAACGATCGTAGACGATGGTTGGGCTTGTAGCGCCCTGATCAAGCTTTGCAGGGTTAAAGTTTGCCGTCGTCAATACAAAAATAATTCCGCCAGTGGCCAATGCCGTAAATCCGACAGCGATCGACGCGCTGATCAGAATTTTTTTTCTTAACGACATGCGACGCTTTTTCTTTTTTACAGGTGGGCCGGCAGGTTTGGTCGGCTTCCCATTGGATCGCAAAATCGATCACCTCGCATGTATTGTACATGTTTCTGGCGAAATATGCGATCTTTATCCTCGTTTCTCCATAGAGTATGAGTTTAACCGCGCGCGAGAATCATTGCATAAGACAACCATTGATCGTAAGTCATCATCACTCTTTGGTTTTCTTGAATGATGGCGATGATTTCACGTGTATAGGCGGCTTCCGTATGCGTCGATGGGTCAGGCATGGCAAGCGGTGTATGCAAACCGCGAATTGCGCCAGATCGCATCACCTCAACACTGCTGAATCCTGCCTTTTCATATGTTTTTTTCCACCCCATGACCGTGGGGACCTGAACTGCCCCATACAATTTTTTAAAGGCGTGGAGCGCATCGTCAGGGAGTGCAAAACTTGCAGCCATTTCAAGATCGATGAGCGAACCATGAGGTGCGAGAACCCGTTTCCATTCTCTTAGGAGTGGGAATATTGGATTGAATACAGCGACGGATTCTGCCAAAACAAAATCAAAGGACTGCGCGAAAAAAGGGAGCGGACCCGGCTTTACCTGAAAAAAGTGAACAGACACCCCTTCGCGTAGTGCGCGTTCAAGCGCCCTTTCGATCATTGACTTGCGCAAGTCTACTCCAGTGACCTGACAGCCAAAACGGCGCGCGATCTCACATGCAGTCCGCCCTGTACCACAGCCTATCTCAAGGATGCGAGAGGTTGCGTCAAGGTTTATGCCACGTTTTTCAAGTTCCTGAAAAATGACTTCTGTCATTTGATAGCCGCCTGGGTGGGCACTCGAGATCCCTAAGCGCGCAAGAGCATCATGGTAATCCAATTTCAACACGCCTTTCGCATAGTTCAGCTTTACAGCGCATTCCTTGCGATGGATAACCAAGAGACGGTATAGTCTGTCCGTAGCGTCACGCAGAAAGGAGGATGTCAATCCATGCGTAAATCAGCAAACAAAAATCATGTGCCTTTTTGTCTTTATCTGATATGGGTGGAACCTGCCGGTGATTTTTTCTTCACGCCAGAAGGAATTTGCATGATCGATGAAGAGCGACACTATCACATCTACAGTGAAGCTGCCCGTCACAATGTGCTGCGAGCCGCAGCATTGAAACACTCCATTGAGGATTTACTAAACGGCGTGGAGTTTCGCGGTTCCACCTATCGGTTTGAAGATTTAGCGCCTCTTCGCGAATCGCTCTCTCTGCGTGACCCATCCATCGAAGCGACACTTCGAGCATTATATGAAACACACCCCCAAAGGTTTCAGTTTTTGAATTCTCTCGTCAGGATGTAAGAGAAACGCAAAATAGGACTGCCATACATTCTGGCAATCCTATTTTGCGGATTTGGGTTACAGGAAAAAAATTTTATTCAGTCGCAATATCCTGGTCTGTGAGTTCAGAACCAGGACGGATGACCATGAAATGATCATCAGGACTTTGAATCAGCGGTTGCAGTTTTTCTGCGGCATCCTGCTGGCCAGAGCGAATCAATTCTTTTTGATAGTGACCGAGCAGCTCCTGAACGTCAAGAATTCCGCCAGGATGCAAATGGGTAAGGGATACTTTTGCTCCTTTGGCAATCCTGCGACGAAGGGCATCAGGCGTTAATCCCATTTCGTAGTCGATGCGCAGATAGACAAACCCGCCTGTCATTCCAGAACAAATCCAAGGTCCCGGATCCCCCATGACAAGCGCCCTTCCGCCAGTCATGTACTCAAAAGCAAAACCTTTCACGTTTGCGCGACTCGCAAGGTATCCTTTACTGTCATCAATCGGAGAATCGACCTCTCCGCCAATAATCAAATCGGCACCTGACAAGCGAATGCCGGCGCGCGCGTCAGCATTGCCTTGCACAATGAAGAGTCCGCGTTGAGCGCCATATGCCAAACCTTTGCCTACGCTTCCGTTGATCCGCCGTCCACGCTCGTTAAGTCCTTTTAGAATGATCACTTTACCGCCGAGTGCGCCTTTTCCGACGCCGTCTTGCGCCCCGCCTTCTACGCGCAGGTGAATGCCTGTCGCGTTGTACGCGCCAAATCCATTGCCTGCAACGGAACCGGAGAGAAGCCCAACCGATGCGCGGGACAGGCCTTTCTTTCGCTCGCGAATCTCCGTGCGTACGACAGATCCAGAGAGCATGCCCCCGATAATTCGTTCGCCCGAGTTCACACTGTCCGCGCCAAATTGCAAGGATTCGCTTCCCGCCGCCATGGCAGTCATCGCCTGTTGTCCAAGTTTTGCCGTGATCGACTGACGGCTCACACTGCTTGGGCGGACTGCGAGTTTTTGATAGTGATACGATACAGCGACATGGTGTTTTATCAAATCGCTCAGATCAATGCGATCTTGGTACCTTGTCTGCTGCAGAAATTCTGACTTTCCGACAAGAGACTGCAGAGATGTCGCACCAAGCATTGCGACGACTTCTCGCACTTCTTGGGCCAATCCGCCAAAGAAGCGTTCAAGATTTGCAACGGCTAAGTCAAACTCGCGCGGGACGAATGCCTTCAAACCGTGTGCGGCGGCTTGCTCAACCGTTTCGATTTGCGTGGCGATCCCCACATGGCATGTATCTTTGTGACAAGCGCGGCAACTCGTGCATCCGACCGCCACCATTGCCATCGTACCGAATCCCACTCGATTAGCGCCAAGCAGAACCATTTTTACGACATCGTAGCCGTTTTTCATTCCACCATCCGCCCATAGCTCAACGAGATCGCGCAACCCGGCGTCCAAAAGTGCCTCATGCGCAAGCTTAACCCCAATTTCAACAGGCAGCCCCACGTGTTTCAATGCATGCGCGCGCGCGGCACCTGTTCCACCGTCAAAGCCGCTCAGCGTGATGATGTCAGCGCCTGCTTTTGCAATGCCGACTGCGATGGTGCCAATTCCTGGGACAACAGGTACCTTGACGGAAACTTTGGCGCGTGAGTTCACCGTTTTTAATTCATCAATCATTTGCGCAAGGTCTTCGATCGAATAAATATCGTGATTATTCGACGGAGAAATAAGGTCAGTCCCTTGGCGGGCATTTCTTGCGGCGGCAACTTTCACGGAGACTTTCGAGCCTGGCAAGTGACCGCCCTCGCCGGGCTTTGCTCCCTGTCCAATCTTAATCTCCAAGAGATCCACCGAGTTGCAAAGTTCAGCATTGACTCCAAAACGCCCAGATGCAATCTGGTGGCCGCGATGCTTTGCGTATTTGCCCAGCATATCCTTGATTTCTCCGCCTTCGCCATTCAGCGAAAGCATGTCAAGCCGCTTTGCCGCTTCAGCGTAAGAGCGAAAAGCAATTTCACTCTGTGACCCAAACGACATCGAACTGATTAAAAATGGAAGTGAATGATCGCCGACAGACAAATCTACGTCAACCGCAGAACGTTCTGCAGGCTGAGGGATGATATCAAGTGTGTGACGGAGCGAAATTGGCTGTTTTATTTCAAGATCGCGCAGTTTCGCCGAATACTCCGCAAACGAAAGTGTGCCGCTCGCGACATCGCCAGCTGACTTCCAGATGCGCGGCCAAAGTTGATAAGGGCGCGCTACAGCTGCCTTTGGCTGCTTTAAGCGCAGCGCGCGATCACGCGCAACCTCTGCAAAGGTGGACAGGTCTGCCCCAGACCCTGCACCAAAAAAGGTGCGAATTTCAAGGAGGTCAGCGATTGTCTCAGAAAGTCCGATGGCACTAAAGAGGCGATCATAGCCGCGCAATTCGTGGATGCCAAGTGTCGACAATACCTTCTCTATGCCTTTGCTTAGCGCAGCGTATACATTCTCGATCCCTTTCCACCCGTCCACCTCATAGGCGGTTTCCATATAGAGATACGGGCAGATCGCGTCTGCGCCAAGCCCTGCCAACACCATTACATCGTGGAGGTTTCGCACGGCGCCTGAGCGAACAATGACGCTAGCGCTTCGTCTTGCGCTCAATCCTTCTACAACGAGTTCCCGTAAAACGCGATGCGTCTTTGCGACGGCAAGCGCAGGGTCGACAAACGTTCCTCCGTCATCAAAAGAGAAACGATCGTCAAGTACAAAGAGACGAGCGCCTCTTTGTACACCCTGTTTCACTTCTTCTGCAATCCGCGCAAGTGCGTCTTCAAGAGATTCAGACGGCAAGAGACGCGGATAAATTTCGCACAGCGCGTGTCCATCCCTCATGAAAAAGCGTATGACGTCCTCATAGAGTTGTGTGCCAACCTTTGTCGCAAGCGCGCGGTAGCGGTCAGCCTCAGGCAAGCTGTGACCACCTAAAAGAAGAGGACATTGTAGTTCAAGGTGCTGCAAATTCCTTGAAGAACCATCGACATGCGGTCTTCCCCCAAGCACGACGCGCGTTGAAAAATGCTCAATTTCCCGCTCGCGATCAACGGCCGGGTTGGTCACAACGGCGACGGTTTCCTTAAGATAATCCGCCACGTTTTGCCGTTCCGCCGAAAGGGCTGCAAGCGGTCCGTCAAATCCGAGCGATCGGATCGGCTCTGCCCCATTGGTCGTCTGGGCTTCCAAATTGCGCACATCTTCCTGATCCCATCCAAACACAGCCATTCGCGCTTCGCGCGAGCCATCAGACGCACGGTTAGGTGTCAAATGAGTGTCGCCCCACACGAGTGGACCGTGAAATGACACGCCTTGACCGTAACCCTTCATGTCATGGCGCTCACTCATGCGTGTGAGTACCAGACGCTGCGCTTCAGGATACGAATGAACAATGGTTGCCTCACCTGGCGGTAATTCCAAATAGATCTTTTCTCCGGGGGAAAGCGGTCGCGGATCGTGAATCATTTCAGAGAGCGCGACGACGCCTTGCTCACTTGAGAAGATAAGGCTCGAATCGGTCTCGACCATCCACAGCGGGCGAAGCCCCATCGCATCTACAGAAAACACCGCTTCTCTCCCGTGGCGCGACACAATTCCGGCAGGCCCTTGTGCAAATGGCCCAAAGAGCGAGCGAATGTACATGTATAGATTCTGGAGATCTCCGCTCATCTGCTTGATTTCATGAATGATCGGCGGGAATGCGATTTCCATGGCTTCTATAAGTGAATACGAATAGTGGTGGATCAGGCCTTCAAGAAAGCGATCGAGATCCTGTGAGTCACTGCCGCCTGGTACAGGTTGAATGTTGACCATGCGCGACTCTTCGCGCAGGCGGTGAATCGTGTTTAATTCACCATTGTGACCAAGCAGTGTAAACGGCTGAACGCGCTCACTAGACGTTGTTGTGTTGGTTGAATAGCGGTTATGGCCGATCGTCACGCGACTTACAAATTCTTCGTCGCATAAATCGCTGTAATAAGCGCGAAGCGTGTCGCTGTCGCCGCGAACTTTATACACCGTGGATTGAGAAGATAGAGAGGCCACATGCACGCTCAATCGAGCTTCGATGTCTTTTAACAATTGATAACAGGCGGCGTCTACCTGAGCTGTTGAAGCCTTTGTGTCGTTGTATAAAAATGCAAACTGTAAAAAGTGAATTCCTTCCTTGCGGCCACCCGGACCCAATGCATCAGGATCGACAGGATCCACAAGCGTCTTGCAATGTGTAAATCCTGCCTCCTCTGCAAGGATCGGCACCTTTCGTGCAACACTCATAAAATCAATAGCCAAACCATCACTTGATCTCATTTCATCTGTAACAAGGACGTGGGCGACAGCAAATCCTGGGTTTGCGACAAGCTGGCGCGCTGCATCGTTTCCGCCCAACTTTTTCTCCCAGATTGCACGTGGAAGATCTACCAAAATTCCTGAGCCGTCTCCTTCTTCCTCGACAAAACCAGCCCTGTGCTTCATTTGATCGAGCGCACGCAATACACGCTCCACATTGGAGTGCGTCGGTTGCGCCCCTTTTTCCACCCACGCGACAATTCCGCAAGCATCGTGCTCTTCTCGCTCTAGAAAGGCCATAGCCGCGTCTCCTTTCAAATCAGAAATTCAAAATAAGTATTAGATATGCAAAAGGCGAAGAAACACCCTTTTCAGGGAACCTCTCCGCCGAGTCTTTTATACTCACGGTGTAGCATCAACCGCTTGCACCGCTTGGTCCTGTCCCGAAACTGCATCAGGCCGGATCCCTAGGTGCACTTCCTCTGTAATTTTACTATAGCGTGCATTGCATAGGAATGCAATCCACTTTATGTTCATAATGCCGTTTTGAAAGCGATTGCGCGTTTAAATTTGTCTTAATTGTGATCGTCTCACAAATCAGCCAATCCAAATTGGACTATTAATTGGTTAATCCAATTTGGAGATAGACGGTGACATGGCGCTTGCGCGCCACCGTCTAGAGAAAATAATCGACTGCGCCGTTCTCTCAAGAGAGCATCGATTGTCTCTACACTGCGGACTCAGACGCTTTGACGATATTTTTTCCCCATCATCTCAGGGAGCGCGTTTCGCACAACATCAATCGCGATGGCAAAGCCGATCCCCTGTGAACTCTGACTCACAGCTGTGTTGATACCAATCACTTCACCGCGCAGGCTGATCAGCGGACCGCCAGAGTTGCCGCGGTTGATAGCCGCATCCGTTTGCAGCAAGTGCGGGTATGAACGATCACCAATCTGCATGGGCCTTTCCTTTGCGCTGATAATGCCAACCGTGACGGAGTGATCAAGTCCCAGCGGATTTCCGACTGCCATCACCCACTCTCCGACCTGCACATCCTTCGATTTTCCAAGTCGCAATACGCGAATCGTCTTTGGGAGATCGATCTTTAGAACGGCCAAGTCGTGTTCGTAATTGGTTCCTACGACATGGGCAATCAATTTTCGCTCTTGATTCCTCATTTTGACATGAACACGAGAAGCCCCGTGAATGACGTGTTCATTTGTTAAAATGTAGCCGCGGTCATCAAAAATAAAACCAGTACCGATATTCATGGCGCGCGGTTCTTGTTCGATAAACATATCGAACGGCAAACCAAATGGACTGCGAATCTGACGATTGCGTGCGCGTTCATGAGCGACTTCAATATTGACGACTGCATCCTTGCATTGATCGACGATGGATACAAAATCGGGCATTCGCACATTACGTGCTGTTCGCGCCCGCAGTCCTTTGGCCGCGTTTGACAATGTTCCCTTTTTTCGCTGCAAAGAAACCACCTCGAACGTTTGACTAACGTCATCCTATTCGAAGTGGACGTTTCGGTGTGGGATATACGCCTGTGTCTTCAGTAAAATCGCGGAATGTCTACATTGCGGGGCTCATTTTGCTTCAACATAGCCGGCTGTTCCCGGGAGCTTTTCTTCAAACAGAAATTTCATTCCGCGCTCCAATTTCTTGTATAAATCGCGCGGATCTCTCCCTCCAATAAGCGCGCCATTGCGGATTGCGAATGGAATATCCGTACATGTCCCACAGACATCTGCACAGTCCTTCAATTCGATTTCCACATCCGGATAATCGCGAGAAATTGCTTCAAGAACACTCTGGCTATAGAGCGCGAGATTTTTTTTGCAGAAAGTGAGTTGAACTGCAGAAGCCATAGACGCTTTTCTCTCCTCTTTACGGCAGGATCGATCGCCTCTATTGTACTCTATGAAACGAGTCAGAGAAAGTCAGTCGCTGCGGTCCCTGACTCCCTAATTTATGCAAGAGGCTGATAGCGAACGCCAAAGTTCCCCTTTCTCGTTCGATATATTTGCACTAATGGTTGGCGATAACCTCGCAGAACCTGATCATCACGCACGCACATCGCCACGTAATTCGCCACGGATCGCGAATCATAAAGCCGTGCCTCATATACCCACGTCATGCGCACCCTCCTCACACGATCCATTTTGCACTTAGCAATAGCGTAACCCGTAATGTTCGTGCTCATGTATCGCCGTGAAGAATGTGCACGTTTTAATTTTTTTACGAAACTTCGAGCGCAACATGGTAACCGGCAAATTTCTTGACGTTTAATACACCGTCTCGAAATAGCAGATATTGCCCGCGCACCCCGACAAGATCAGATGACACCTCCTCTTTTTCAATGTTTTTTGAGACCGCTTTGATTGCTTCACCAGGTAACACGGGGTAGCGGAACTGCGTCAAGACAAAATGCTCTAAGAGATAGGGCTGAAACGTTTCCGACACGCGATTTGCAACTTTTTCTGCCAATTGAAGTAGATCAACCTCTTCATGAATACCTTTCACCATTTTTCTCCAGTCCGTCTTGTCAGGCATACTTTGCGCAATTTCGACCTCCATCTCACCTGAACGCATACGAGTGGGCGTTCGCGCAATGGCAACCGCCTGAACAGCGCCTTGATCAACCCACCGCGTTTGTTCGCGCCCCATGCGGGTAATTCCCACCTTAGCCTGACTGCTCAAGGATAGATAGACTGTGTGGGGGATCATGCAGTGCGTTTTGGCAAAAGATTCGTCCCTGCAAGTACCTTGGTCAAAATGACATTGATGGGGCTTTACGATACACAAGTCTGTCTCAGCGAGTGTAGTGACGCAAGGAAAGCAGTAACCATTTTGAAAAAGTTTTTTTACGGCTCGTCCACACGCAATGCAGCGGCGTTCTCCTAAAAAGCGGATTTGGATGCGGCGGCCGATCCACGCATTGACAGACGCACACTCATCTCCCAGTTGCAGCGCGTATTGAACCTCCTCATCGTGTACTTGGTGATTCAATTGCGTGATATACCCTTTCATCCTAAACGCCCCTTAACGAATTTTTCGATCTAAGAAATGGCCGAGCGCGATTGAAGCATACTACGACAAAGGAGTGATTCACGTTGTTGGTCATCGCAGGGTTGTTGCCCGCTCTCGCGTTTTTATGGATTTTGTATCGCATGGATCGACATCGCGAACCGCCTGGACTTGTCTTTCGTTTTTTTCTCGTCGGCGCGGTCGTCGTCTTGCCTGCTGGAATAGCAGAACGCACCCTTCTTGACCTTTACAGTCTGACCCCCGATCCGCAGCAGGGGTTCATTTACACAATGATCTCCGCTTTTTTTTGTCGCCGGGGTTGTGGAAGAGGGATTAAAGGCGCTTTGTTTTCTGCGTCTTGTCAATCAAAAACCGTTTTTTGAGGAGCCATATGACGGAATTGTGTATGCAGGTGCGATAGGGCTCGGTTTTGCAGCTGTTGAAAACGTACTCTATGTGACGAGTTCAGGCATCGATACAGCGTTTGTCCGGGCGTTTACGGCAGTCCCCGCGCATGCAGTATTTGCCGTCATCATGGGTTCGCGCTTTGCGCGCGCACGTTTTTTTGGAGCAAGCCGTTGGCCTGCTTTTGCCATCCCGGCGCTTTTGCACGGACTCTATGATACGTTCGCCATGTCGCAGGGCTATTTGTGGAACCTGTTGCTCGCCTTTTATCTCATGGTCATCGTAGCGTACGCCATGCACGAATTGCGCATCGAGCGGAAGTCTGTTCCACACTACCGAAGATCGTGACCGTGCACCCCAAATGGTTGAGGCGCATCGGGCAAGCCTTCAAATAGAAAGAGCGTTCCGTCTGTCGTGCGGTAAATGTTCATGGCAATCGACTCATCCATCATCAAAAGCTGAAAGAGATTCATATCCGTTTTGAAGTATGGACTCATATGTTCATCCTGCAAAGCGAGCGATAAGACGCGATTGCGATCGCGGAGTGGAATCTCAAATCCTGCGATGACAGGAATATCCATGACAACGACGTCTCTTAGCTGTAATTCGGGATGTTGTTTTTTCACCCATTCAAAAAGTTGTTTTGCTGGTTTTGCTTTGCGACTCGGGTCAAGAATCAGACCGTATTTCATCGTTCTCTCCTCTTTCAACACAAAATTCCTACGCGAAACGGACATGCCTTAAGGTCATGTCCGTTTCGCGTTCCGAACCACGAGTTTACGTTTCCATGGTAAACCAACCTGATTTGAAAACGAAAACTCACGTAAAGCACTGTTGTTTCGCGCTCTGCGATCAGTATACAGGAAATTGCGGTGCTTGGAATACGTAAATCATCGGTTCGTTGGGAATATTTTCTCAAAATAAACGTTTTTTTCCTGCCGCTTGTATCCAATCAGACGTTTTTCGCTTGCTCAGCGCGTTGCATTACATACTCAGCGAGCAGTCGGGCGCCATAGCCTGTCGCTCCTTGCGGACGATATCCTTCCGTCTTTTCGGCTTCCATTGGGCCGGCCATGTCAATGTGCGCCCACTGTTGATCATCTGCGACAAAGTGCTTTAAAAACAGGGCCGCGACAATCGCTCCACCTTGGCCTTTTCCAATGTTGGAAAGATCCGCATAAACGCTTTTTAGCTGTTCGCGATAACTTTCCGGAAGCGGCATCTGCCAGACATAATCACCGGAGCGAAGTCCAGCTTCTCGCACGCGTTCAACAATTTCCTCACCGCCGAATACCGCCGCATAGCGAGGCCCGAGAGCGGCTGCCGCAGATCCGGTCAGCGTCGCGATGTCGATGACTTCTCGCGCTTGAAGCTCTTGTGCGCGGATGAGCGCGTCCGCCAGAATGAGTCGCCCTTCGGCGTCAGTATTGGCAACTTGCACCGATATTCCATTCCGATATTGAATCAATTCCCCAGGAAGCATGGAACCTGCATCAGGAATATTTTCTGTCGCCGCGATCAATCCGACGACATTGCAAGGCAGGCCAAGCTGGATGAGAATATCGAGCGCACCAATGACTGCGCCCGCCCCTCCCATATCCATGCGCATATTGGAGATGTCGCGTCCACCCTTGAGTGAGATTCCCCCGGTATCAAACGTCACCCCTTTTCCCACAAGCGCGATTAGCGGAAGCGCGGGGTCAGTTGCATACGCGACTTGAATGAAGCGCGGAGGATACTCACTGCCTTTCCCGACAGCCAGCAATCCGTTCATCTGTTCGTCGATCAACTGCTGGCCTGCGAGCACCGTAACTTCAGCCTTGCTCCCCTTGAAATGTTGTGTGACAAACTCTGCCAAGGTATCCGGTCGCAAGCGATTGGGCGGCTCGTTGACCAGATCCCGCGCAAGCATCGTTCCGCGCACAAAAGCGAGCGCGCGCGTGAGCGCTGCAACGTGTTGCTCACCTGCCATCAGCGTCACCGTTTTAACATGATGGGTCTCCTTTTTTGATTGATAGCGATCAAAACGGTATGCGCCAAGCGACACCCCTTCGACGAGACAATGGATCTCGCGATGGGTATCAAAGAGATGAGTCAGGCTGAGCGACACGTCCTCCCACTCTTCTTTGCTGGCTGCGCGAATGGCGAGTCCTGCGGCATCGCGCAGCACTTCTTCATCCACTGACGAAGGGTCGCCCAAACCGACCGTGATAAGCGTTGCGTTTTGTTCGTGAAACACGGATACGCTATGGCGCACACTGTGACGCTTTGCCACGCCGCGTGAGGAAAAAGATGGATACGAATTTGTATGGATGAGTTCAATATGGCAGGAACTCGGTTGTGCGTTGTGGCCGGACAAGTGAATGTTCAACGTTATGGCACTCCCTTTTGCGCTTCATGCGCTATGTATGTTCTGCATATAGTATACTTCAAGGAGTGAAGAAGGGAGTAACTTTTTTCACTATAATCCCAAAAAGAACGCTTCGGAGTGAAAAACTGTGAGAAACGCCCGCACCTTACTTGAACGTACCGTATTGTCAAAGTCAATTGAGGGCGAACTGAGAACTTTTGACATCGATCTTCATGAATCGGACGCAGGATACATGATGTATGTTTACGACCCAGAGGAAGCCTTTGAGACTGGGACATTCTTGTTTGCCGGATATGAAACTGCCAAAGCAGCGTTTGATGTCTGTGTGAATATTTTAATGCGAGAAGAAGTCAGAGACACTGACACATCCTATGATTTTGCAGAAAGAGTGCTCGAAAAAATTACGCTGCAAACGGGTGTCACACCAACCTGACCCGTTTTTCTTTGTCACGTAAGGAAAAAAGGGTTGGCAAAAGGTGTTCTGCATGTTCGTTAATTTGAAAGATCGGCACGTGATGATCCTTTAATACGGCCATCAGCTTGACAAGCGGTGACATCTCCAAGCGCGTTCCAACCACTAGCGCAGCACTGCATGTCGAAACGAGACAAGCCGCTTTCCCAAGATCGTGAACGGCCTCCCCCTCAAGAACGACATCTGGCCACAAAGCGCCGTGACAACGCGTGCACCGCCACATGTTGTCGCTTATTTGAAAGACCGGAAGACGATACCCGCACGTCCTGCAGCGGACTGCGTGAAGATTGCCGTGAAGTTCGATGACATTTTTGTTTCCTGCGCGGCGATCGAGTCCATCGATGTTTTGGGTGATGACATGAATACCGTAGCGGGCAAGCGTGCAGTGCGCTGCATTTGGCTTTGCATGCAGAAACTCTGTTGTCATTTTGCGATAGTAGCGTTCAAACTCGTCACGGTGACACTTTGCGTGTTCAAGGCTAAACAGATGCTCGAGTCGTATTCCGTAAAATTCGCTCGACATCACAGGCAGCCCGCTTGCGCGACTGATGCCGGCACCTGTGATGGCAAGAATCCGCGAATTGTCTCTAAGAATTTCTTGGATGTGACGAACATCGCACTCCACGCAGAGACTACCTCCTCACTCTCGTGACTAATCATCAATGTGTCAATTGCACAGGAATTTCTGTGGAGGCCGTGTCAACTCACGTAAAAATCTTACCCAAGAGCAATGGCTAACTCATTTAAAAATCTTACCCACTCCTTCCCTTT